>NZ_JAAGOU010000002.1:0-320274 GCF_010500775.1 Salipiger sp. PrR002 | reverse complement strand
TGCGAAAGGCCCGCCCCAACGGCGGGCCTTTTTGCATCCAGCTAAAACGCCATGAGCAGAGCCCGTGCACAGATGCACCCGCGCTGTGCGCGCGGGCGGATTGTGTCGTCACGGCGAGAGCGTAGGTATGGGGACAAGGAACGGCCCACCTCCCCTCTTGGGCTGACCCAATCCAATTTTATCCGGAAGGACTCCCACATGGCTCTCAAGCTGAAGATCATCCTCGGCTCCACCCGCCCCGGCCGCATTGTGCCCATCGTCGGCAAATGGGTCGAAGACCTCGCCAAGCAGCAGAACGGTTTCGACGTCGAAGTTGTCGACCTCAAGGAAATCGACCTGCCGCTGCTCGACGAAGCCGGCCACCCGCGTGCGCAGGCTTATGAGCACGAGCACACCAAGAAATGGGCCGCGAAGGTCGCTGACGCGGATGCCTTCATCTTCCTGACCCCGGAATACAACAGCTTCCCCTCGGCTGCGCTGGTCAACGCCATTCAGGCGCTCGCGGTGGAATGGGAGCGCAAGGTCGCGGCTGTCGTCAGCTACGGCGGCGTTTCGGGCGGCATGCGCGCCGCGCAGGAACTGCGCCAGCTGCTGGTCAACATGAACGTCATGGCACTGCCGCAGTCGGTGCCGGTGCCCTTCGTGTTCAACTACATCGGCGAAGACGGCGTGCTGCGCCCCGACCAGCCCGTGGTTGACGGCATGGCCGGCATGTTCAGCGAACTGGCCGCTTGGGGCGAAGCCCTCAAGCCCGCCCGCGCCAAGGCGGCCTGAGCCCTTTTCCCCATTCCCGGCTCAGACACACAAACGCCCGGCCATTGGCCGGGCGTTTTTTGTTGCCGTAAAGGTCAGGCGCGGGCGGCGCCCGCGCCGGGGCTCAGCTCGACACCTGCTCGCGCAGGATCGACGCGGTGAGCGAGATCATCAGATAGATGCCCGAGAAGATCAGGAACGCCAGAATGGTGTTCTCGAAGCTGCGCGGATAGCTCGGGTCCTCAGAGGCCACCGGCTCGACCGAGGTGGTCAGGTATCGCGCTTGGCTGTCGGCATCGCGCCGCGCCTGCTCCAGCCGCTCGAGCGCGGTCTGCAGCATCAGATCGCGGGTCGCCAAATCGGCCTGCGCCAATTGGATCTGCACCGCCTTCTCGGCCAGCGAATCCTCGCCCGTGGTGGCGGTGTTCATCTGCGCGTTGAGGTCCTCGAGCAGCGCCTCGAGACGGCGCACGTCACCACGCGCGCCCTCGACGCGGCTGCTGTTGGGGCGGGCGTTGTCGAGCAGCGCCTGCAGGGTCAGCCGCTTTTCCTGAAGCTGCACTTCGATATTGCTGATCTGCGTGCGCAGCGCCGCGATCCGGCCCTCGGGGTCGATCACCGACCCCTGCTGCTGCAGCCGCACCAGCTTTTCCTGCGCATCCTGACGTTCGGCCTGCGCCTCTTCGAGGCCGACCTCGGCGTCGGTCACCGCGTTCGAGCGCTTGCGCAGCGACAGGTTGTCCACGCGGTCCTCGGCGTATCCGATCAGCGCCCGGCTGAAGCGCGCCGCGGTCTCGGGATCGGCGGCTTGGATCTCCATCTTCACCACACCCTCGGTCGGGTCATAGCCGATGTCGATATTGCGCTCGTACACGGCGAAGGCATCCTCGGTCGAGGCATCCTCGTCGAGCCGCTGGATCGGGTCGATCCACTCTTGCTGATAATGCGACCGGAAGCCCTCGTCGCGGTCGAGCCGCAGCATGGCATCCTTGGACATCAGGTAGCTTTGTACCGCGATCGCGTCCTGATTGGTGGCGAATTGCGTGCCCGAGAACAGGCTGCCCATGGAGGAGGCCGAGTTCTCGGCCTTGAGGATCAGGAACTCGGACTTGGTGGCATACATCGGCGTGGCGACGACATAGAAATAGTAGCCCGCGATCAGCGTCGGCAGCAGCACGAAGAAGGCCAGCCGGGTCAGCAGCAGCGCCATCTTCTTGCGGCGGCGCTTGGCCAGTTCCTGCTGGATCTTCATGATCTCGGCGGCGCGGCGCTCCGCCGGGCTGGCGGTCTGGGTCGACGGCAGGTTGGTCTTGCCCGCCGGAACGGTCTGCGGCAGCTGGGTGCCAGGCTTGCGCCCATCGGGCTGCACGGCGGGCACAGCGGCCTGCGCAGCGGTGCCGCCACCGCCGCCCTGCCCTGCGCCACCGGCAGCGGCCTCGGGCACCACCAGTTCGAGCATGGTGCTGCGGCGGAACGGGTCGATCCCGCGGGCCCGCAGCAGGCGCACCGCGTCATAGTCGGAGGCGGGCTCGAGCCCGTGTTTCTGCGCCACCCGGCGCGCGAGCCGCAACTGGCGACCAGTCAGCCCTTCGCTGCGGATCGCCTCGATATCGGTGGTGCCGGACTTTGGCGTGGCGTCGGCCTGCGTCTGCGCCTTGTCCTCGCCAGACGCGGTGTTGGCGAACCGCGGCAGCCCTTCGGGCTTGGCCGGGGCGGCCTCGGGCATCTCTTCGGGACGCGCGGCTGCGGCGGTGTCGGGGCGGCGGATGCGGAATTTCTTAGCCTTGGATTTCATAGTCATAGAGCTGTTTCGCTTCTTCCAAGGTTTCAAACTGGTGCAGCTTGCCGTCCATCAGGACCGCCGCCTTACGGGCAAATTTCTCGAGGATCGCCGGTTGGTGCGAGACGATCACGATGGTCGTGGTCCGCAATCGTTCGGCAAGGATCTCGCCGGCCTTGCGGTTGAACTCGACGTCGGTCGAACTCGGCATCCCCTCGTCGATGAGATAGATGTCGAAATCCAGCGCCAGCATCAGCGAGAAGGTGAACCGCGCCTTCATCCCCGACGAATAGGTGCCGATCGGCTGGTCGAAATACTCGCCAAGCCCGCAAAGCCAGCGGCAAAACGCCTCGACATACTCGGGATCGAGCCCATACATCCGGGCGATGAACCGGGCGTTCTCGCGCGCCGAGATCTTCGAGATCACGCCCCCCATGAAGCCGAGCGGGAAGGACACGCGCGACGTGCGGCGAATCTCGCCCTCATCGGGCTTTTCCAGTCCCGCCATCATACGGATCAGCGTGGTCTTGCCAGTGCCATTGGGCGCGAGGATGCCGACGCTCTCGCCGAGCGTCACTTGAAAGGACACACGGTCGAGGATCACCTTGCGGCGTTCTCCGGTCCAGAAGGACTTGCTGACCATGTCGAACTCGATCATCACCCACCCCTTTCGAGCGGCCTGCATACTACGGCCCTCGGGTTACGTGACGGTTATTTGGCGAATTAGGTCAGATTATGACCAAAATTTGCAACAACGCCATTCCATCTATGTCACTGATCCCGAAACCACATAAATCCTCGCCATCTGCGTGCGCAAACCTTGGTCGAATCGCGCTTTAAGCCCCTGACGAAGCATGTATGGTTCGCCTAGAACGAAGGACGGCAGGAGCCCATAGCGCATGAGCTACACACTTGGCCTCGCGACCATGGACAACAGCGCGGCCGCGCTCTTTCACGAGGGGCAACTCGTCGCCGCCGTAGAGAATGAGCGCCTGAGCCGGATCAAGAACGATGGCGGCTTCCCGTGGCTGGCGATCGACGAATGCCTCGCCATGGCAGGGATCACAGCCGCCCAGATCGACCATATCGCCGTCTATTGGCAGCCGTGGCGGCTTGCCACGCGTGGCTTCGGCACCCTGCGCAAGATGGCGGGCTCGCCGCATGCGCGCAGCGCCATCGCGGCGCGGGCCCGGCAGATGTTTGTCAGCGCGCCCGACACACCCGATGGCGAGGTTTCCGGCTCGTGGAGCGACCTTTTCCGCCTGCGCCGCCTGCTGCGCGACCGCTTTGGCCCCATCGCGGCGAAGATCAGCTTTCACGACCACCACCTGTGCCACCAGCTTTACGCCGAGGCGATGCGCGACTGGGATGATTTCGTCTCGCTCTCCTACGACGGCGGCGGCGAAGAGAACTCGACCGTTTTGCATGTTGTGCGGGACGGAAAGCGCGAGCTGATCTCGCGCCACCGCTGGCCCAATTCGCTGGGCCATTACTACAGCGTGTTCACCGGCTACCTCGGCTTCAAGATGCTCGAGGGCGAATACAAGATGATGGGGCTCGCGCCCTACGGCACGCCGGTCTATCGCGATGCTCTGCAGGAACACGCGCTGCGCCTGCTCCCCGGTGGCCGCTATGCGCTCAACACGCGGCTGTGCGACTATCACGCCGCGCTGAAGGGCATCTTCCCCGACGAGATGGAGCGGCATTTCGGCCCACGCCGCGCGCCGGATGCCGAGCCCGAGCAATGCCATGTGGATCTGGCGACCTCGGTGCAGCAGGTCCATGAGGATGCGGTCGAGCATCTGCTCGCCCCGCTGCGCGACAGCCACCCCGATCTGCGGCGGCTGGTCATTTCGGGCGGCTGCGCGCTCAACGTCACCGCCAACGGCAAACTGCTGGCCAAGGGCGTCTTTGACGAGATCATCATCCCGCCCGCCCCGCATGACGCTGGCTGCGCCATCGGCGCGGCGATGGCCGATCTTGCCGCGCGCGGGATCAGCGCCGCACCAGAGCCGGTGCGCGCGCCCTATCTGGGCCGCGGCTACAGCGTGCCAGAGATCGAAAGCGCCATCGCCGCCGCGGGCCTGCCGGTGCCGGAAGCGCTGCCGGAGGATGCGCTGGTGAACAAAACCGCGCAGATGCTGGCCGACGGGCTGGTGATCGCGTGGTTTCAGGACCGCAGCGAGTTCGGTCCTCGCGCGCTTGGATCGCGCAGCTTCCTTGCCGATCCGCGCCGCGACGAGATGCGCGAAGAGCTCAACCGCAAGATCAAGAAGCGCGAGATCTTCCGCCCCTTCGCCCCGAGCGTCGCCGAGGAAGCCGCCAGCACCTTCTTCGAGATCGACCAGCCCAGCCCCTATATGAACATCGTCGCCCGCGTGCGCGACGACAAAGCCGAGGCGATCCCGGCAGTGACTCACGTGGATCAAACCGCCCGCGTGCACAGCGTCTCGGCGGCGGCCAACCCGCTTTATCACGCTTTGCTCACCCGCTTTGGCGAGCTGACCGGCGTGCCGGTGCTGCTCAACACCTCGTTCAACATCCAAGAGCCCATCGTGCACAGCCCCGCAGACGCGCTCGCCACCTTCCGCGCCTCTGGCGTCGATGCGCTGGTGATCGGCCCCTATATCGTCACCCGCGAGGCGCTGGAATGACCGATCCCGACCTCTTCCTCAGCATCGACTTCGAAGATTTCGCCCATGATCTGAAACGCGATCTGGGGCTGTGGGAGACCGGGCCGCTGCGCGGTGACGCGCTCTGGGCCGGGTATGAGAGCATCGATGGCTTTCTGCGCGACCAAGGCGTGCGCGCCACCTTCTTCTGCACCGGGATCATCGCCGACCAACTGCCCGACCTGATCGGGCGCATCGCCGAAGACGGGCATGAGGTCGCCTGCCACTATTATTTCCACGACGAGCTGCGCAGCCAGTCCGCAGAAGAGGTCGAGCGCAACCTGCAGCGCGCCAAGGCCGCGCTGGAAGAGGCCGCCAACGCCCCGGTGCAGGGCTTCCGCGCCCCGAAGTTTCGCATCGAGAAGACGGACCCGGCGCAATACCGCGCGGTGGAGCGGCACTTCACCTATGATTCCTCGTTTTTTGCCGGAAGCCGTGGCGAGGTTCGCGCCTTTCGCAAGCGGATGGGGCTGACCTCGCTGAAGCTGCTGCCGATTTACTCGGCCCCGCCCTTCGAAGGGCTGCCAGAGATGAAGCTCGGCGGGTCCTATCTCAAACTCTTCCCCGCCGCCTTCGCCGACCGGCTGCTGTCGGGATGCGAGAACGCAGGTCTGCCGCCGCACATCTATCTGCACCCCTATGAGTTCACCGCTGGCGGGGAATTCCTGCTCAGCCGCGCCGAACGCGCGCCGCTCGGTCGCCGCAGCGCCGCCTATTGGGGCCTGCGCCAGCACCAGTGGAGCACCATCGGCAATGCCGGGCTGAAGTCCAAGCTCGACCGCATCTGCCGCCGCCTCGGGCTTTACGGGCGGCTGTGCGACCATCTTGAGGCCGCTGAGATCACCTAAGCGGCCCTGCTACTGGCGGCACCGCCCGCCAACGCCTACCTCTGTGCCATGTCTCAAAGCCTCAGCGCCCTTCACGCCCGCATCGCAGCCTGCCGCCTCTGCGCCGACCGTTTCGCCGCCACCGCCACCCGCCACGCGCCGCGCCCGGTGCCGTGGTTTCGCCCCGGCGCGCGGCTGCTGATCGCCGGGCAGGCACCGGGGATGCGGGTGCACACCTCGGGACGGCCCTTCAATGACCCGTCGGGCGACCGGCTGCGCGCGTGGCTGGGGCTTTCGGAAGAGGAGTTCTGGGATCAGAGCCGCGTCGCCATCGTGCCCATGGCCTTCTGCTTTCCCGGCTATGACGCCAAGGGCGCGGACCTGCCGCCGCCGCCCATCTGCCGCGCCACATGGCATGACCCGCTGTTCGACGCGCTCGGCCCGCTGCCGCTGCGGCTCTATGTCGGGGGGCATGCGCACCGCTATCACCTCGGCACCAAACGCGGCGTCACCGAGACCGTGGCGGGCTGGCGCGCGCATATGCCGGACGCCTGCCCCTTGCCCCATCCGTCTTGGCGCAATACGGCTTGGCTCAAACGCAATCCGTGGTTCGAGGACGAGCTTCTGCCGGTCCTGCGCGCCCGTGTCCGCGAGGTACTGACATGACCACCACACCGCTCGACGCCGCCCTTACCGCGATGGAAGCCGCGCCCGAGGACGACAACGCCCGCCTGCGCTTTTACGAGCGCCTCGCCGATGGCGAGCTTTACCTGCTGCTCACCAAGGAAATCGACGGCGCCCAGATCGAACCCGAGCTTTTCGACCTCGGCGATGCGCGCTTCGTGCTGGTCTTCGACCGCGAGGAGCGGCTGTCGCAATTCGTCGGGCGTGCCGCGCCCTATGCCGCGCTCTCGGGCCGCGCCGTGGCCAATATGCTCGCCGGTCAGGGCATCGGGCTGGCGGTGAACATCGAGGTCTCCGAGGCCTCCACCCTGCTGCCCGCCGAGGCGGTCGACTGGCTGGCGGCAACGCTTGGCCACGGCCCTTCCGAAGGAGAGGCGCGCATCGAGGAAGTGTCGCAGCCCGGCGGCCTGCCCGAGGCGCTGCTGCAGGCGCTCGACACCAAGCTGGCCACGGCTGCAGGGTTCGCCCGCTGCGCATGGCTGGCGGGGGCCAGCTATGAGGGCGGCGGGCGCGGGCATATCCTCGCCTTTGCAGGCACGCTCCCCGGTGCCGAGGACGCGCTGGCGCGCGCGGTGAACGAGGCGCTGGTGTTTTCCGGCATCGAGGCCGGGGCGCTCGATGTGATCTTCCTGCGCGACAGCGACGAGCTTGCCGCCAGCCTCACCCGCGTCGGCCTGCGCTTCGACCTGCCACAGATCGAAGAGCCCGCGCGTGTGGAGCGCATCGCCCCCGGATCCGACCCCGACAGCCCGCCGATCCTGCGCTGAGGCTACGGCCCGCGCCAAAAGCCCCCGGCTACAGACCAAGCTCCTCGCGCAGCGTCGGCAACGTGTCGCCGGGCGCGGGGCGCGCCTCCCAGACCGCGCGACCGATGGCCCGCGCGAGGCACAGGCTCGCCGCGTGGCCGATCTGCGCCAGCTGCAGCGAGGGTTCGATCAGCGCCTGCCGCCCGGTGGCGCAGGCGAAAACCAGATCGCCATCCATCGGCGAATGCGCCGGGTGGATCGCCCGCCCGATCCCGTCCTGCGCCGCCACCGCCATGCGATGCGCCTGCGCCTTGTCGAGCTGCGCATCCGTGGCGACCACCGCGATCGTGGTGTTCCCCAGCGCCGCCATCGCCCCGACCTTGCGGCTCTGCGGCATGTCGTGAAAGCCCTTCGCCGGCTCGGTGCCGAGGCCGCCGAACTCGTCGCCCACCTCGAAAGGCGCGGCCCAGAAATGACGCCCCGAGGGCGTCATCACGCTGCCCATCGGGTTCACCGCCACCAGCGCGCCGACGGTGATACCGCCCTCCAGCACCATCGAGGCCGAGCCGAGCCCGCCCTTGTGCTGCGCGGTCTGCGCGCCGCAGCCCGCCCCGCGCGAGCCCAGCCGGAACTTGGTTCCGGCATTGGCCAGCGCCTGCCGCCCCAGCGCGGGATAGGGGTTCACCCCCCAGTGCTTGTCGCCACCGTTGAGCAGGTCGAACAGGATCGCCGCGGGCACAATCGGCACGCGGGCCGAGAACACCTCGAAGCCGCGCCCCTCTTCGTGCAGCGCATCCATCACCCCCTGCGCCGCCGCCAGCCCGAAGGCGCTGCCGCCCGCAAGCACCAGCGCATCCACGCCCGGCGCGGTCTTGTCCGGCGCCAGAAGATCGGTCTCGCGCGTGCCGGGCGCGCCGCCCATGACCGAGACGGAGGCCACCATCGGCGCCTCTGCGGTCACCACCGACACACCGGACTTGAGCAGCGAATCCTCGGCATTGCCGACCTTGAGGCCGGGGACATCGGTGATCAGATTGAGGGGACCGGGTCGCATGAAACCACTCCTTGCAGCCACTGGTTGATAATTTGCTGCGCTGCAGCAAAAAACAAGGGCGCCCGCTGTCGCAGGCGCGCCTTTGCGTATTGAGCGAACAATGAAAGGCCTTATGCCGCCGATGGCCTGCTGAAAAGGGCCAGTAATAAGCGCGCCGGTCCGTCTTCTTCTCTTTCAAAATACGCCGGGGGAGTCGCGGCGCAGCCGCGGCGGGGGCAGCGCCCCCACCGACGCCGCCTTCAGATGCAGCGCCCGCCGTCCACTTCCATGCACACGCCGGTCACCAGCGAGGCCTCGTCCGAGCAGAGGTAAAGCGCCGCGTTTGCCAGATCCTCGGGGGTCGAGAAACGCCCCATGGGGATGGTCGAGAGGAACTTCTCGCGCATTTCCGGCGTGTCCTCGCCCATGAAGCTCTTGAGCAGCGGCGTGTCGCCCGCCACCGGGTTCAGCGCGTTGACCCGCACGCCGAAGGGCGCCAGCTCGATCGCCATGGCGCGCGTCGCGGTGATCATCCAGCCCTTCGAAGCATTGTACCAGTTGAGCTTGGGTCGCGGCGAGACGCCCGCCGTCGAGGCGATGTTGAGAATCGCGCCCGTCCCGCGCTCTTTCATCCCCGCCACGAGCGCACGGGAGGTCAGATAGACCGACTTGCAGTTCACCGCCCAGACCCGGTCGAAATCCGCCTCGCTGATCTCTTCCATGAAGCCCGGCAGATGCGTCACCCCGGCGTTGTTCACTAAAATGTCGACCCGGCCCAATTCGGCCCCGGCGCGCAGCGCCATCTCCTCGACCGAGGCGCCGTCGGCCACGTTCACCTCATGCGCCACGCCGCCGAACTCGGACGCCACCTCCATGGCGCCCTCCATGTTGATGTCCGCGACCATCACCCGCGCGCCCTCTGCCGCGAAGCGCCGCGCGATGCCCGCGCCAAAGCCCGAGCCCGCGCCGGTCACGATGGCGGTTTTCCCGTCCAGTCTCATTCCTGTCTCCTCCCTCAAATCCTCAGGCGCAGCGCTCAGCCGTGTCCTGCAACCGCAGGCTCAGCCATGATGCGCCGCCACTGTCTTCAGCACCGAAAAGCCATACAGCGCCTCGAAACCCTTCTCGCGCCCGTGGCCGGACTTACCGACCCCGCCGAAGGGCAATTCGACCCCGCCCCCGGCCCCGTAGTTGTTCAGGAAAACCTGCCCGGCTTTCAGCTTCTTCGCGAGCCGCATCTGCCGCGCGCCGTCGCGGGTCCAGACGCTGGCGACAAGCCCATACTCGGTGCCATTGGCGATGCGCAGCGCCTCGGCCTCGTCGTCGAAGGGGATGATCACCTGCACCGGGCCGAAGACCTCATCCTGCGCCAGCGGGTGATCCGCCGGAACCGGGCCATAGAGGCAAGGGGCGACGTAATGCCCGCCCTCGGGCAGTCCCTCGGCCAGCCGCGCGCGCGCCAGCACCGGCAGGTCAGCGCCCTGCTTCAGGAATCCCTCGACCCGGCGCTTCTGGGTTGCGTTGATCAGCGGGCCGATGTCGCGGTCCTCCATGGCGGGGCCGACGAGTTTCGCTTCATAGGCGGCGGCCATGCGGGCCATCACCTCGTCCAGCACCTCGCGCTGCACGAGGATGCGCGAGGAGGCCGAGCAGGTCTGCCCGGCGTTCTGCAGCCCGGCATTCACCAGGAACGGCAGCGCCGCATCGAGATCGGCATTGGCAAAGACCAGCTGCGGGGATTTGCCGCCCAGCTCCAGCGTCACCGGAATCACATTGTCCGACGCCGCGCGCTGCACGGCGGCGCCGGTGGCGACCGAGCCGGTGAAGCTCATGTGCTGCACGCCGGGATGCGACGACAGCGCCGCCCCCGCCTCGGACCCCAGCCCCGGCACCACGTTGAGCGCCCCCGCCGGAAGCCCCGCCTGCTGCGCCAGATCGGCGAAATGCAGCGCCGTCAGGCAGGCGTCTTCGGCCGGTTTCAGCACGCAGGCATTGCCCATGGCGAGCGCCGCACCGACCGAGCGGCCGATGATCTGCATCGGGTAATTCCACGGCACGATATGGCCCGTGACGCCATGCGGCTCGCGCAGGGTGTAGACGGTGTAGCCGTCCAGATAGGGAATCGTCTCGCCGTGGATCTTGTCCGCCGCGCCGCCGTAGAACTCGCAGTAGCGCGCCAGCGCCACCGCGTCGGCCCGCGCCTGACTGAGCGGTTTGCCCACGTCCTGCGCCTCGATCCGGGCGAGCATGTCGACATTCTCGAGCACCAACACACCGATACGGGTGAGGATGCGCCCGCGCTCCAGCGCGGTCATCGCGCCCCACTCCCCGTCAAGCGCCGCCTGCGCTGCGGCCACGGCCTCGTCGATCTCTGTCTTGCCGCCGCGGGCGATGCGTCCGATCTCCTCGCCCGTGGACGGATCGCTCAGCGGCAGCGTGTCCGCGGTCTCGCGCCATGTGCCGCCAATGAGCACACGGGCGCTGTCAAAGGGGCTCCCCTCCGGCATCGTCATCTCCTCCCATCTCCGGCGCCGGCAATCGCGGCGCCGCCTCCATGAGAGATTTGGTATACCAGTGCTGGGGATTGTCAAACACGTCGCTTGTGTCGCCGCGCTCGACGATCTCGCCTTCGCGCATCACCAGCACCCGGTCGGTGATACCGCGCACCACCGAAAGATCATGGCTGACGAAGAGATAGCTGAGGCCCCGCGCACGCGACAGATCCGCCACCAGATCGAGGATCTGCGCCCGCACCCGCACGTCGAGCGCCGAGACCGCCTCGTCGAAGATCACCAGCTCGGGCTCGATGATCAGCGCGCGGGCGATGGCGATACGCTGGCGCTGCCCGCCCGAGAAAGCGTGGATCGGCGCCTCAGCGTGCTCGGGCTTCAGCCCCACGGCAGTGAGCGCCCCGGCGATGGCCGCCTGCCGCGCCGCGCCCTTGGGCGGGTCCGGCAGCAGGTGGAAGGGCTCGGCGATGATCCGGCCGACGCTGTGGCGCGGATTGAACGAGCCATAGGGATCCTGAAACACCACCTGCACGCGGCGGCGGATCTCGGGGTCGGGCTTTCCATGCGAGAGGACCGGCTTGCCATCGAGGGTGATCTGCCCCTCCTGCAAGGGCTCGAGCCCGAGGATCGCGCGGCTGAGCGTGGACTTGCCGCAGCCCGACTCGCCCACGAGGCCGACCCTTTCGCCGCGGCGGATGTCGAAGCTGACGCCTTTCACCGCGCGAAACTGGCCGCGCGGGGCAAAGAGGCGCTGGCGCGGCAGCGGATAGGCGCGAACCGCCTCCGCAACGCTCAGCATCGTCTCGCCCGCCGTGACCGACGCAAGCTCGGGCTGGTGCCGCGACGCCTCGAAGAGCTGCCGGGTGTAGGGATGGCGCTGCTCGGTCAGGACCTCTCGCGTGGGGCCCTGCTCGACGATGCGGCCCTCGTTCATCACCGCGATCCGGTCGGCCATGCCGGCCACCACCGCAAGATCATGGGTGATCATCAGCAGGCCCATGCCCTCCTCGCGCACCAGACCGGTGAGCAGATCGAGGATCTGCGCCTGCGTGGTCACGTCGAGGGCGGTGGTGGGCTCGTCGGCGATCAGCAGCTTCGGGCGCAGCGCGATGGCCATGGCGATGCCGACGCGCTGGCGCTGGCCGCCGGATAGCTCATGCGGGTAGCGCGTGGGCGGGATGCGCTCAGGGTCGAGCCCGACGCGGGCCATCACTTCGGCGGCGCGGGCGCGGGCGGCGTCGCGCGGCATGGCCTTGTGGATCAGGATCGTCTCCATCACCTGATCGCCGATGCGCTGGACCGGGTTGAGCGCGGTCATCGGCTCCTGAAACACCATCCCCACCTCGCGCCCGCGCAGGGCGCAGAGATCACGCTCGGGCAGGGTCAGGAGGTCTTGGCCCTGCAGCAGCAACTGGCCGGAGGTCTCGGCCCGCTCGGGCAGAAGGCCGATGGCCGCAAGCGCGGTCATCGATTTACCGGAGCCGGACTCTCCGGTGAGGGCGAGGATCTCGCCGGGCTGCAGGCGCAGCGTGACGCCCTGCAGGATGGGTGTTCCGGTGATGGAGAGGGTCAGGTCGCGGGTTTCCAGCAGCGCCTGTGCTGCCTGCCGGACCGGGGGCGCTGCCCCCGGACCCCTGGGATATTTTGGTCTAGACGAAGGCATCATGCGCGGGAGGGCCTGAGGCGGGGGTCGAGGGCGTCGCGCAGCCCGTCGCCGAGAAGATTGAGGCCGAGCACGGTCAGCACGATGGCGAGACCCGGCACAATGGCCACATGCGGCGCCAGCGCCACCATGGTCTGCGCATCGGCCAGCATGCGGCCCCAGCTGGGCACCGGCGGCTGCGCGCCGAGGCCGACATAGGAGAGGCCGGCCTCTGCAAGGATGCCCAGCGAAAACTGGATGGTGCCCTGCACGATCAGCAGGTTGGCGAGGTTGGGCAGGATGTGCTCGAAGCTGATGCGCGGCGCGCCCTTTCCGGCGACGCGGGCGGCGAGGATGAACTCGCGGCGCCAGAAGCTCAGCGCCGCGCCGCGGGTCAGCCGGGCGAAGACCGGGATGTTGAAGATGCCGATGGCGAGGATCGCGTTGAGCGCGCCGGGTCCGAAGATCGCGGTGATCAGGATCGCGATGACCAGCGAGGGGAAAGCGAAGATCAGATCATTGGTCCGCATCACCAGCTCGTCGAGCCAGCCGCCCTGCCGCGCGGCGGCGGCAAGGCCCAGCGGCACGCCGAGCCCCATGCCCAGCCCCACCGCCACCAGCGCCACCGCGAGCGAGGTGCGCGCGCCGGTCATGATCATGCTCAGCATGTCGCGGCCCAGATGATCGGTGCCCAGCAGATGCGCGGCCGAGGGCGGTTGCAGCCGGGCGGCGATGTTCACCGCCTCGACGTCGCCGGGGGTCCAGAGAAAGGACAGCAGCGCCGCGCCCGCAAACGTGAGGGTCAGCGCCGCGCCGAGGATCAGCGAGGGTCTCATCGCGCGCGCCTCAGTCTTGGATCGACCAGCGCATAGGCCATGTCGGTCAGGAAGTTCACCGCGATCACCGCGAAGACCAGCAGCATGACCACCGATTCGACCACGATAAGGTCGCGCTGGGTGATCGACTGGAAGATCAGCCGCCCGAGGCCCGGCAGGAAGAACACCTGCTCGATGATGATCGCCCCCGCCAGCAGAAAGGAGAACTGCAGCCCGAGGATCGTCAGCACCGGAATGAGCGCATTGCGCAGCCCGTGCCGCCACAGCGCCTGCCGCCGCGAGAGCCCCTTGGCGCGGGCGGTGCGGATGAAATCCTCGGACAGGATGTCTATGAGAGAACTGCGCATGATCCGCGCAAGGATCGCCGCCTGCGGCAGCGCCAGCGCCACCGCCGGAAGGGTCAGCGATTTCAGCGCCAGCAGCGGGTCGTCCCAGCCGGGAAATCCGCCCGCGCTGAACCAGCGCAGCTTCAGCGCGAAGAGCAGCACCAGCAGCATGGCGAACCAGAAGTTGGGGATCGCGATGCCAAGCTGCGTGGCGCCGATGACGCCGGCATCGCCCGGCTTGCCGCGGCGGGCGGCAGCATAGATTCCGGCGGGGAAGGCGATGAGCACCGAAAGCGCCAGCGCATAAAGCGCCAGCGGCAGCGACACGATGATCCGGTCCGCCACCATCTGCGCGACGGGCGTGCGATAGGTGTAGGAGGTGCCGAAATCGCCCGAGAGCATGCCGCCGAGCCACGACAGGTAGCGCTGCCATTTCGGCAGGTCGAGGCCAAGCTCGCTGCGCAGCGCCGCCACCGTGTCGGGCTGCGCGTTCATGCCCAGCATGTAACTGGCCGGATCACCCGGGGCGACCTCGACCACAAGGAAGATGACCAGCGACGCCGCCAGAAGCGAAAGCGCCAGCGCGGTCAGACGTTTGAGCGCATAGGCAAGCATGGGGGCACGTTATGCGGCAGGCAAGGCGCGGTCCAGCGGTCGCGCGCTCATTGCTGGATCAATTCCAGCGGGTCGTAGCCGAAGCCTCTGCCCCATGCCACATGCGGCAGACTGTCGGGTTTGAAGCGCAGCCCCTGCATCTCGTCGCGGGTGACGAAACGGCGCTCGGTCACCACGCCCTCGGGGTCTTGCCAGCCGTGGTCGATCACCCCGGCGGCGATGTGGCAGCGAAAGAAGATCTCGACCTGATGAAAGCCGCTCTTGGGGTCATGGAACTCGTTCACCAGACAGGGCGGGCCGACCGTCACTTCCAGCCCGGTTTCCTCGCGCAGCTCGCGGGCGAGGTTTTCGGGCAGTGAAGCACCGGGTTCGACGCCGCCCCCCGGGGCGCACCACAGATCGCTGGTGCCGCCGGGCCATGCGTTGACCAGCAGCAGGCGGTCCTCGTGCAGCAGCACGGCGCGGGCGGCGAGACGGGGAGATTTCTGCATGGGGCTGCCTGTCCTTTTGCCCCTTTCATAGGGCCGGGCGGAGGCGTATCTCAAGCGCCGAGCCCGCTCCGCCCTCACATCCCCGTCGAAAGGTCCCTGCCCCGTGCTCGATCTGTGCTTCCAAAACGCCCGCACCCTGCGCCCCGAGGGCTGGAGCGATGCGCCGCTCTCCATCTGCGGCGGGCTGCTGCACGCGGGTGCGGCGGGCAAGCCGGTGGACCTGTCGGGCTTTGAGGTGCTGCCGGGCATCGTCGATGCCCATGGCGACGGGTTCGAGCGGCACATGGCGCCGCGCCGGGGCGCGCTGCGCGAGCGCGAGAGCGGTGTGCTGGCCTGCGCGTCGGAGCTGGCCGCCTGCGGCATCACCACCGCCGCGCTGGCGCAGTTCTGGTCGTGGGAAGGCGGGATGCGCGGGCCGGAGTTCGCCGAAGAGGTCTTTGCCGCGGTCTCGGAGGTGGCGCCCACGGTGCCCGTGGACCTGCGCCTGCAACTGCGGCTCGAGACGCATTTCCTTGATGGTTTTGCCGGGGCCGAAGAAGCGGTGGCGCGCTGGGGCATCTCTTATGTGGTGTTCAACGACCATCTGCCGCACCAGCGGCTGGCAGAGGGCCGCAAGCCGCCGCGGCTCACCGGGCAGGCGCTCAAGAGTGGCCGCAGCCCCGAGGCGCATCTGGCGCTGATGATGGGTCTGCACGAACGCGGCGACGAGGTGCCGGGCGCGCTGGATGCGCTCGCCGCACGTCTGGCGGCGCGCGGCGTGACCATGGGCAGCCATGACGACCGCACCGCCGCAGGCCGCGCAGACTGGCGCGACCGCGGCGCGCGCGTGTCGGAATTCCCCGAGACGGTGGAGGCGGCGCAGGCGGCGCGCGAGGCTGGCGATTTCATCGTGCTGGGCGCGCCCAATGTGGTGCGCGGCGCGAGCCATGCGGGCAATGTCTCGGCACTTGATCTGGTGGGCATGGGCCTGTGCGACGCGCTGGCCTCGGATTACCACTACCCCGCCCCGGCGCGCGCCGCGTGGCGCTGTGTCGAGCTTGGGCTGCTGGACGAGACGGCGGCGTGGCGGCTGGTCTCGGAAGGGCCGGCGCGGCTGCTCGGGTTGACCGACCGGGGCCGGATCGAGGATGGGCTGCGCGCCGATCTGATCATCCGCGAGCAGGCGACGCGGCGCATCGTGGCGACCCTCGCCGGGGGGCGCGTGGCCTATATGTCGGGGGATGTGGCCGGGCGCTTCTTCAGCTGAAGCGCCCGCCTCGGTGCGTCAAAGGGCTCAGCCGGCGCGCACGATGCGGTTGACGTGACCCATCTTGCGGCCCGGCTTGGCCTCGGCCTTGCCGTAGAGGTGCAGCGCGGTGTCCGTCTCGCGCAGCAGTTCCGGCACGCGGTCCATATCGGCACCGATGAGGTTTTCCATCTGCACGTCGCTGTGGCGCGCGCCGTCGCCCAGCGGCAGGCCCGCGACCGCGCGGATGTGCTGCTCGAACTGGTCGACGGTGCAGCCGTTCTGCGTCCAATGGCCCGAGTTGTGCACCCGCGGCGCGATCTCATTGACCACCAGCCCGTCGGGGCAGACGAACAGCTCGACGCCCATGACACCGACGTAGTCGAGCGCATTGAGGATACGGCCCGCCAGCAGGATCGCGTCCTGACGGTGCGCCGGGGTGAGACGCGCGGGCACGGTGGTGGTGCGCAGGATGCCGTCGCGGTGCACGTTCTCGCCGGGATCGAAGCAGGCAACCTCGCCGTCCACGCCGCGCGCGGCGATCACCGAGACCTCATGGCTGAACTCGACGAAGCCTTCCAGGACCGACGGCGCGCCCTGCATCGCTTCGAAAGCGTCGGCGGCATCGTCCTTGGACTTGATCCGCGCCTGCCCCTTGCCGTCGTAGCCGAAGCGGCGGGTCTTGAGGATGCCCGGCGTGCCGATCAGCTCCAGCGCGTTGTTGAGATCCTCGGCGGTGTCCACAGCGGCGAAAGGCGCGGTGCGCAGCCCGAGGTCGCGCAGGAACTCCTTTTCGGTCATCCGGTCCTGACTGACCCGCAGCGCCTCGCGGCCGGGGCGGATCGGGCGCAGCGCCTGCAGCGTGTCGAGCGCCTCGGTGGGGATGTTCTCGAACTCGTAGGTGATCACGTCCACCGCTTCGGCAAAGCGGGTCAGCGCCGGTTTGTCGTCATAGGCGGCGGTGGTCACCGCATCGGCCACGTGACCGGCAGGAGGCTGGGCGCCCGGCTCGAAGATATGCGTGCGATAGCCGAGGCGGCTGGCCGCGACGGAGAGCATCCGTCCCAGCTGTCCGCCGCCGAGAATGCCGATGGTTGCACCTTGGGGAAGAGCGTCAGACATGGGGGCCTCCGTTGCGCGGTTCGGGGTTTTGCCGCTTTTCCTGCGGATTGGCGCCGCTTGCAACACCCGTTTGTATGGCGCGGTACCAGAGTGCGCCCATGAGACCTCATCACAAGCGCCGGTGCCAGCCGGGCGGGCGCTGGCCCGTGGGGTGGCGCGACTTGGATTGAGGTCTGCGCTTTATACCGACCAAACCCGAATGACATCTTGCGCCAGAGCACCGACGCAAAAGCGCCAGCCCGTGGGGACGGGCCAGCGCTTGCCCGGCGGCCTTCGGCCTTGTTCCGGGCCAAGAGGCGGCGAGGTCAGTCCCGCACAGGCTCTTCGGGGATCGAGTCCGACAGCGCCCGCCGCCATGCGTCGAGCCGTTCGGCCAGCGCCGGGTCCTGCAGCGCGAGGATGCCCGCCGCCATCAGCCCGGCATTGGCCGCGCCCGCCGCACCGATCGCCATGGTCGCCACGGGAAAGCCGCGCGGCATCTGCAGGATCGAATAGAGGCTGTCGACACCCGAAAGTGCCCGCGTCTGCACCGGCACGCCGATCACCGGCACGCGGGTTTTCGAGGCCATCATCCCCGGCAGATGCGCCGCGCCGCCAGCGCCCGCGATGATCACCTGCAGGCCGCGCCCGGCTGCCTCTTTGCCGTAGGTCCACAGCCGGTCCGGCGTGCGGTGGGCCGAGACGATCTTGACCTCATAGGCCACGCCCAGCTCGTCGAGCATCTGCGCCGCTTCTTGCATCGTGGGCCAGTCCGACTGGCTGCCCATGATGATCCCGACCTTCACCTCTTCCGACATCTTCTGCCCTCATTGCCTGCGGAAAGCGGCACTATAGCCGCCCTGCCCCCGGTGTCCATGCGTCAGGCCCGTCCCCGCCTCTCGCTGCGCGCGCTCTGGGCAACGCGGTGAAAACCAGAGGGCTAGGCGGCAAAACCTCTGCGCGCGATTTGGTCCTGTCACCGGCGCGTGCCAAGCTGCCGCCAGACTTCGGGGAAAATTTGGGGAAAAGGAGAGAGCCATGAAAGTCGGAATCGTCGGCGCGGGCATGGTCGGCTCAGCAGCAGGCTATGCACTGGCGCTGCGCGGCGGCGCGAGCGAGATCGTTCTGGTGGACAAGAGCGAGGCGCTGGCCCGCGCGCAGGCCGAAGACATCGCCCATGCGGTGCCCTTCGCCAGCCCCTGTCAGGTGCGCTCGGGCGGCTACGCAAAGCTGGACGGCGCCGAGATCGTCATCCTCGCCGCGGGCGTCGCCCAAAAGCCCGGAGAGAGCCGCCTGAGCCTGCTGTCGCGCAACGCCGATGTCTTTGCACAGGTCATCGAAGGCGTGCAGAAGGCGGCGCCCAAGGCGATGTTGCTGGTGGCCTCGAACCCGGTGGACGTGATGACCGAAGTGGCGCTGCGCGCCTCGGGGCTGCCGACCGGGCAGGTGATCGGCTCTGGCACGATCCTCGACACCGCGCGCTTCCGCTCGCTGCTGGGCGGGCATCTGGGGATCGCGGCGCAGTCGGTGCATGCCTATGTGCTGGGCGAGCATGGCGATTCAGAAGTGCTGAGCTGGGCTTCGGCGCGCGCCGGGGCGCTGTCGCTGGACGAGTTCGCCGATCAGGTGCGCGCGCCGATCACCGATGCGGTGCGCGCCGAGATCGACGAGGCGGTGCGCCGCGCCGCCTATCGGATCATCGAGGGGAAAGGCGCCACGTGGTACGGCATCGGCGCGGGGCTGGCGCGCATCGTCCATGCGGTGCGCGACGACCAGCGGTCGGTGCTTTCGGTCTCGGTGGTGACGCCGCAGGTGGAGGGGGTGGAGAATGTCGCGCTCAGCCTGCCGCGCGTGGTGGGCCGCGATGGTGTGGTCGAGACGCTTATGCCCGCGCTCGACCCGGGCGAGGCCAAGGCGCTGCGCGCCTCGGCGGAGATGCTCAAGGAAACCGCGCTGGGGATCAGTTGATCAGTTGATCAGTTGATCGGCTGACCCCCGGCGCTTTTCCCGTGCCGGTCAGGCCCGGCCGTAAGCCTCGGCGATGGCGATCTGCAGCGCCTCGCCCGCCGTCTTGCCAGCCCATGCGATGAGCTGGAAGCAGGGGTAGTAGCGCTCGGAGGCCGCCACGGCGCCGCCGATCATCGTGTCGATCTGCTCGGCGCTGGCCACCTGACCCCCGGCCAGAACCAGACCGTAGCGGTAGACCATCAGCTTGGCGTCGGGCCAGTAGCTGAAGGCGCCCGCCCAGCACTGGTCGTTGACGCTGTTGAGACCGGTGTAAAGCTCGGGCAGCGAGTCCTCTGGCGGCTCCATCTCGAAGCTGCAGATCATCCGCAGAGTCTCGTCGTAAGGCGACCAAGCCAGCGTGATCGAATAGGTCCGCCACTGGCCCTCGACCGCCATGGCGATCTGGTCTTCGGCCACGCGGTCGAAGTCCCATTCGTTATGTTCGGCGAGGGTCTCGACGATATCGATCGGGTGAAGTTCTTCGCCCAGAAATTCTTCGGACAGTGCCATGCGCCACCTCTTATGGTTGTAGCTTTGGGGCTCGGCAGCGTCCCTAAAGCTAGGTGCCTGCTCTAGAGATTTGGGGGCAACCCCTTGTCTCTTACTACATATGGTGCCTGTGGCGCGGCGTTCATGTAAAGCGAAATGTTCGCGACACCCGCAATAAGTTGTGGAGTGATCTGTTATTTAATCAAGA
Source organism: Salipiger sp. PrR002 (assembly GCF_010500775.1). Lineage (NCBI taxonomy): Bacteria > Pseudomonadati > Pseudomonadota > Alphaproteobacteria > Rhodobacterales > Roseobacteraceae > Salipiger > Salipiger sp. PrR002. Next base: position 300,329 of record NZ_JAAGOU010000002.1, on the reverse strand, counting down.
TGAAGCGTCCCCGCATGTGGGCAAGCTTGGGGAGTCGCGAGGCCGCCGGAAGCAAGGTTGCGAGTCTTTTCAGACAGATGACTCCGGCGCGGGCCCTGTGGATGAAATCGCGGTCCGCCGTGTGCGGTTCGGGGAAGAAACCCAGCCGGTCCGCGGGCTGGCGGCGCCGGGTCTTGCGTATTTCGGGAACAATGAAGCCCGCGCGGGGCGGAGGCCCGGCGGGTTTTGAGTATTTGGGGAAAGATGAAAGCCTGGGCGGGCGCGGGTCAGGACATCGGCGCAGGGCCGGCGCAGGCGGCGAGGACCGGGGCGGCGGCCTCGGCGGGGACCACGCTGAAATGCTGCTCGAGCAGCCGCTCTCCGCCCGCCTCCAGCGCCATGGTCCAGGCGCCTTCAACCATCTCATAGGGATATTCGAAGGTGAAAAGGCTCAGCCCCGGCGCGCCGGGCACGGCATTGGTGACCCAGCTTTCCCGCTCGATGGCGCGTGATCCCATGGGCGGATGGGTGACCACCACGCGCAGCGCCATGGGCGGCGCGTCGTCGGCGAGCATGAAGCGGATGCCGAAACTGATCCCCAGGGCGGCGGGGACGACTTCGGTGGCGACGTCGATGCGGCGGCCCGGCTCGACGAGGTTGATCACCCCCTGCTCGGTCTCCGGCGCCGGGCGCGCGCCCTCGGCGGTGATCTGGCAGATCACGCCGCGCTCGAGCAGCTGCATCGGCGCGGCGGAAAAACTTTGCCCGGCCGTCTCGGAGGATCCGGCAAAAGAAGGGCCGGCCCCGGCAAACGCGGGACCGGCCAACATCAGAAGGAGCGCGAGATGGCGCATCAGCCGATCGCGGCGGCTTTCACGTCATCGTCGATGTAAGGCACATATTGCGCGAAGTTCTCGGCGAACATGCTGACCAGCTTTTCGGCCTGCGCATCGAAGGCCTCTTTGTCCGACCAAGTGCGGCGCGGATCAAGCAGCAGTTCGGGCACGCCCTCGACCGAAACCGGCACTTCGAAGCCGAAGTTCGGGTCCTTGCGGAACTCGACCTTGGCCAGCGAGCCGTTCAGCGCCGAGTGCAGCAGCGAGCGGGTCGCCTTGATCGGCATGCGGTGGCCAGTGCCATAGGCGCCGCCGGTCCAGCCGGTGTTGACCAGCCAGCAGGTCGCGCCGTGCTTGGCGATCTTGTCACGCAGCAGGTTGCCATAGACTTCCGGGCGCAGCGGCATGAAGGGCGCGCCGAAGCAGGTCGAGAAGGTCGGTTGCGGCTCGGTCACGCCACGCTCGGTGCCTGCCACCTTCGAGGTGAAGCCCGACAGGAAGTGGTACATCGCCTGCGCCGGGGTCAGCCGCGCGATCGGCGGCAGGACACCAAAGGCGTCGCAGGTCAGCATGATGATGTTCTTCGGGTGGCCTCCAAGCGCGGTGGACGAGGCGTTCGAGATATACTCGAGCGGGTAGGCGCAGCGCATGTTGGCGGTCAGGCTGTCGTCCTCGAAGTCGAGCTCGAAGGTCTCTTCGTCGAAGACCATGTTCTCGATCACCGTGCCGAACTTCGAGGTGGTCGCGTAGATCTCGGGCTCCGCCTCGGCCGACAGGTTGATCGTCTTGGCGTAGCAGCCACCTTCGAAGTTGAAGGTGCCGCGGTCGGACCAGCCGTGCTCGTCGTCGCCGATCAGCACGCGCTCGGGGTCAGCCGAGAGGGTGGTCTTGCCGGTGCCCGACAGGCCGAAGAACACGGCGGTGTCGACCGGGTTGTTCGGCGCGTGGTTGGCCGAGCAGTGCATCGCCATGATGCCCTTGAGCGGCAGCATGTAGTTCAGCAGCGTGAAGACCGACTTCTTGTTCTCGCCGGCGTATTCGGTGCCGCCGATGAGGATGGTCTTCTTGTCGAAGTTCAGCGCGATGACGGTGTCAGACCGGCAGTCATGCTTCTTGGGATCGGCCTTGAAGCTGGGGCAGTTGATGATGGTGAAATCCGCAAGGAACTCATCCAGCTGCTCGCGCTCGGGGCGGCGCAGCATGTGGCGGATGAACAGGCCGTGCCATGCCAGTTCGGTCACCATGCGGACCTTGATGGAATGCGCCGGGTCGGCACCGCCCACGAGGTCCTGAACGTAGTAGTCCTTGCCCTTCATATGCTCGAGCATATCGGCCTGCAGCACGTCGAAGCCCTCGGGCGACATGGCGCGGTTGTTTTCCCACCAGATGTTGTCTTCCACCGAGGGAGTCTTGACCACATGCTTGTCCTGCGGCGAGCGGCCGGTGAACTTGCCGGTGGTGACGTAGAAGGCACCGCCCTTGCCCAGCGTGCCTTCGCCGCGCTTCAGGGCAGCCTCGATCAGCGCGGGCTCCATAAGATTGTAATAGACATTGCCCAGCCCTTCGATCCCTTGATCTTCAAGCCGGAATTGCGGGTTCACCCGTCCAAATGTCATCTGCCAAGCTCCTGTAGCCGCGATAATCGGCGGCGGTAGTCAATCGGGGCGGCGCATGGGAGGCCGTCCACCGGCAGCGCCCGCCACCGGTAACAGAGGCTTTAACATGCTGGGAACGACCAAGAACAGGACGCATCCATCTAGTTAGCGCAACCAAAATAGCTTTAGCGTTAGCACCCGGTTCGGCTAGCGTTACCATCGGTCAGCGACATGGCAGTTGCGCGCGATGGGTGAGACATTTTAGCCATTCGTTACGCAATTTCCGCTGCAATTAAGTCGCAGCTCTGGACTGATTCGCCGTGGGGGATTGTTGCGCAATCCGAAACTCCGCATAGTGCGCGGAAAAAGAAGGCTTTTACAGAGCAGTACAAGGATGAAGTGCTATGTCTAAAATCGCCCTGGTGGACGATGACAGGAACATCCTGACATCCGTGTCCATGACACTCGAGGCGGAAGGGTTTGAAGTCGAGACATATAATGACGGGCAATCTGCGCTGGATGCGTTCAGCAAGAAGATGCCCGACATGGCCGTTTTCGACATCAAGATGCCACGTATGGACGGGATGGATCTGCTGCAGCGCGTGCGTCAGAAGTCGCGCATGCCGGTGATTTTCCTGACCTCCAAGGACGATGAGATCGACGAGGTGCTCGGGCTGCGTATGGGCGCCGACGACTACGTCAAGAAACCGTTCAGCCAGCGCCTTCTGGTCGAGCGGATCCGCGCGTTGCTGCGCCGTCAGGAGGCACAGGCTGGTGAGGTGGTAGGGGACACCGAAGAAACCAAGCTGATGACTCGCGGCTCGCTGACCATGGACCCGCTGCGCCACTCGGTCAGCTGGAAAGGTCAGGACGTGTCGCTGACCGTGACCGAATTCCTGCTGCTGCAGGCGCTGGCGCAACGTCCGGGCTTTGTCAAATCGCGCGACCAGCTGATGGACGTGGCCTATGACGATCAGGTCTATGTGGACGACCGCACGATCGACAGCCACATCAAGCGGCTGCGCAAGAAGATGCGGACCGTTGATGCGGATTTCTCCGCCATCGAAACCCTGTACGGTATCGGGTATCGTTACAACGAAGAGTAACCGATGGCCCTGGCCGAGAGGATGTTGATGCGCGACGAAAAGTCGGGCGAACGACCGGATGCCGATGTTGTGCTGGGCGACGATTGGGTCGCCCCGGACAGCACGGTCGAGAAGGAATTGCGCGACAGCCGGGCCCGCCGCTCGCTGTTCTCGCTCAACCGCTCGCCGCTCACGCGCAAGATCATCACCTTCAACCTTATCGCCCTGAACGTGCTGGCAGCCGGGATTCTCTGGCTCAACTCGTCGCGTGACACGCTGGCGCTGCAACGCGCCGACGCCACGCTGGCGCAGGCCGAGATGATCTCGCATATGTTCGAACTGCAGCTGCCCGAGGGCGCTCCGGTCAGCCTCGGTACGTCCGATGGCATCGACGTGGCGGCCACGCTCGACGGGCTGAACCTGCGGCGCGGCGCGCAGGTCATGGTCTTTGACAGCGGCAATTTCCTTGTCGGTGAGGTCAGCGGCCCGCCCGCTGCCACCGCCCCCGCAGGGCGTGAGACCATCATTTCCGACTTCCTCGACCGGCTCTGGCGCGGGGTTTCGGGCTTGTTCGCCTATTTCCGAGAAGAGACCGCTCTGGGTCTCGAAGATCAGCTGCGCCAGCAGCTGGAGACCGGCGATCCCGCCGTGGCGCGGGTGGAGGCCAGCACCGGCACCATGGCCGAGACGCTGTTCACCGCCTTCGCGCCCATCGTGCAGTCCGGCAATGTGATCGGCAGCGTCGCCCTTGTGGCGCCCGCCCCCGAAATTGACACAGCGGTTGGCGCCGAGCGCGAGCGCGTGCTGCAGATGTTCGTCATCGCCACCTTGGTCTCGATCGGCCTCAGCCTCGTGCTGGCCTCGACCATCGCCAACCCGATCTCGGACCTCGCCGATGCCGCCGAAATCGGCCGCGACCGCAACAAGTCGCAGGGCAATTCGCGCCGCATCCGCATTCCCGACCTGACCGCCCGCCCCGATGAGATCGGTCGTCTTTCGGGCGCACTGCGTGGCATGGTCGCCGCGCTCTACGACCGGATCGACGCCAACGAACAATTCGCCGCCGACGTCGCGCATGAGATCAAGAACCCGCTGGCCAGCCTGCGCTCGGCGATCGGCAGCCTGCGCATCGTCAAGAAAGAAGAGCACCGCGACAAGCTGCTCAACGTGATCGAGCACGACGTACGCCGCCTCGACCGGCTGGTGTCGGACATCTCCAACGCCTCGCGGCTCGATTCCGAACTGGTCAAGGAAGAGGAGCAGGAGTTCAACCTGCTCGATATGCTCGGAAATCTTGGTCAGTTCCTCGGCGAGGACGCGCGCAAGAAGGGCATCGAGTTCATCACCGACCTGCCCGAGAAGCCGATCCCGATCAACGGGCTGGAGCCGCGTCTGGCGCAGGTCTTCGTCAACCTGATCACCAACGCGATTTCCTTCTGCGAGGATGGCGATGCGATCCGCGTCTGGGCCCGCCGCCGCGACAACCGCGTGCTGGTGGTGGTCGAGGACACCGGCCCCGGCATCCCCGAAGAGGCGCTGCAGAAGATCTTCAAACGCTTCTACTCGCAGCGCCCAGAGAACGATTTTGGAAACAATTCGGGCCTCGGGCTCGCCATCTCCAAGCAGATCGTCGAGGCGCATGGCGGCGTGATCTGGGCCGAGAACATCCGCCCGACCGAGGCCGACATCACCTCGGAGCCGCTTGGCGCGCGTTTCGTTGTCGGCCTGCCGATCTGATCCCATGATGCCCCCAGAGCCGATCATCCTGCACGCCACCGCGGTGGCGGTCGCAGGACGGGCGCTGCTGATCCAAGGCCGCTCCGGTGCAGGCAAATCCGGGCTCGCGCTCGAGATGATGGCCCGCGGCGCACGGCTGGTCGCCGATGACCGCGTGGTGCTGACGCTCGAGGGAGGCACCCTCTGGGCCGCGCCCCCTGCCCCGCTGGCCGGGCTGATCGAGGCGCGCGGGCTTGGCATCCTACCGGCTGACCATCTGCCCCGCGCCGAGGTGGCCGCGCTGCTCGATCTCGACACCCCAGAGACCGAGCGCCTGCCGCAACGCCGCGAAATCATGCTGCAGGGGCGAAATCTCCCCTTGCTTCACAATGCCGCGCATCCCTATTTTCCCGCAGCGCTCGTTCAATATCTGAAGGGTGCAGCAAGGGATCCCTCGTGATGTCCGCAGTCATGGATGACTCGCCCAAAGCGCCCCAGCATGTGGTGCTGGTCACCGGCCCGTCTGGCGCCGGGCGCTCCACCGCGATCAACGCGCTGGAGGATTTTGGCTTTGAGGCGATCGACAACATCCCGCTCGGGCTGATCCCGCGGCTTCTGGAAGGGCCCGCGCTGAGCCGTCCGCTGGCGCTTGGCGTCGACATCCGCAACCGCGATTTCACCGTCGAGGGGCTGCTCGGCCTGCGCCGCGCGCTCGACGGGCAGCCGCTGGTGCAGGCGCAGCTGCTCTATCTCGACGCCGCGCCCGAGGTGCTGGCGCGGCGCTATTCCGAGACCCGCCGCCGTCATCCGCTGTCGCCCGACAGCGCCTACACCGATGGCATTGCACGCGAACTTTCCCTGCTCGAGCCCGCGCGGAGCGCCGCCGAGATCCTGATCGACACCTCCGAGCTCAGCCCGCACGATCTGCGCGCGCAGCTTGCCGGTTGGTTCGCCCAGGATGAGGCGCAGCAGCTTGCCGTCTCGGTGCAGAGCTTTTCCTACAAGCGCGGCCTGCCGCAGGGGCTCGACACGGTGTTCGACTGCCGCTTCCTCGACAATCCGCACTGGGTGCCCGAACTGCGCGCCAAGACCGGGCTCGACGCCGAAGTGCGCGCCCATGTACAGGCCGATCCGTGCTTTGCGCCCTTCCTCGAAAAGATCGTCGACCTCGCGCTCTTCATGCTTCCGGCCTGCACCGAGGAGGGCAAAGCGCATCTGTCGTTCGGATTTGGCTGTACCGGCGGGCAACATAGGTCGGTCATGGTGACGGAAACCGTCGCGCGCGCCCTTGCGGACCGGGGCTGGCAGGTGTCAACTAGGCACCGGGAACTCGAGCGCCGCGGCCAGACCGCCAAGGGCGTGGCAACTGGAACGGACGAAAGGTCGCAAGCGTGATCGGCATCGTGATCGTGGCGCATGGTGGACTGGCGAAGGAATATCTCTCCGCCGTGGAACATGTGGTCGGGGTACAGCCCGGAATCATGGCGATCTCGATCGAGGCCGATCACGATCGCGGCAAGAAACAGGCCGAGATCTGCGCCGCTGCGGACAGTGTCGACACCGGGGGCGGCGTGGTTCTGGTGACCGACCTTTTCGGCGGCTCGCCCTCCAACCTGAGCCTGCTGGCCTGCCAGCCCGAGAACCGCCGCATCCTGTACGGGATGAACCTGCCAATGCTGATAAAGCTCGCAAAGACCCGCCAATTGCCGGTGCCCGACGCCGTGCGCGGCGCGCTCGAAGCGGGGCGGAAATACATTGACAGTCAGAACGTCAAACCTGATGCCGTCTGAGGCCGCGCAACGGCCAAGCAATCAAGAGATCCACCATGAGTGATACATCGGTTCGCCGCGTGCTGAACATCGTCAACGAAAAGGGCCTGCACGCCCGCGCCTCCGCCAAGCTGGTCGAGGTGGTCGAGGGGTTCGACGCCCATGCCGAAGTGTCCAAGGACGGCATGAGCACCGGCGGCGACAGCATCATGGGGCTTTTGATGTTGGCAGCTTCCAAGGGAAGCTCTATTGAGGTCGAGACCTCCGGTCCGGACGCTGCAGCCCTCGCCGACGCGCTTGAGGCGCTCGTGGCGAACCGGTTCGGCGAGGACAACTGACCCCCAGGTGGGTGCATGAAAGAACAGGGGCGGCACATGCTCGACAGCCATGAGGCGACGGCCAATCGGGGGACATCCGTCACCCCGGCCCATGCGCCTTATGACAAGCGCAAGCTGAGCTACGCCAACACGTTCACCAACCCGTGGAAGGCCAACACCATCCGCGCGCTGGAATGGCTCACCGGCAAAATCCCTCTCATCCGCCTCGTGCGCAAGTTCGAACGCGTCGGCGTGCCCGACGGGCAGGCCTTCTGGCGGCAGGCGCTCAACCTGATGGGGATCGAGCTGCGGACCCCGGCAGAGCAGATCGCGCGCATTCCCGCCTCCGGCCCGGTGATCGTTGTGGCGAACCACCCGCATGGGCTGGTCGACGGGATGATCCTTGCCGAACTGATCGGCCGTGTGCGGACCGACTATAAGATCCTCACCCGCTCGCTGCTGACCGGCGTCGAGGAGATCGGCCAGTTCATGATCCCGGTGCCCTTCCCGCATGAGGAAACCGCGCGCGAACAGAGCCTCGAGATGCGCGCCACCGCCATGGACCACCTGAAGCGCGGCGGGGTGATCGCGCTCTTCCCCTCGGGCGTGGTGGCGGCGTCGGAGACGCTCTTTGGTCCCGCCATCGAGGCCGTCTGGAACCCGTTCACCGCCAAGATGATCCAGCGCTCGGGCGCCACCGTGGTGCCGATCTATTTCCCCGGACAGAACAGCCGCGCCTATCAGATGGCCAACAAGCTCTCGCCCACGCTGCGGCAGGGTCTGCTGATCCACGAGGTGATGCACGCGTGCGGCAGGCCGCAGGCCCCCGTCGTCGGCGCGCCGATCAGCCCCGATGAGGTGCGCGGCTGGACCGGCAATCAGCGCGAATTCGTCGCCTGGCTGCGCGAAAAGACATTGGCGCTGAAGGGGCGGTAAGTCCCCCGCGCGGCGTGGCGGCTTGGCGTTGAAGGCCACAAGAGAGGGGGCGCTGCCCCCTCGCCCGTTCCGGGCTCACCCCCGGCGTATTTTCAAAGAGAAGAAGCGGCGGGCCTCAGCGCATCGGTACAGCGTATTGGTTCAGCGCGTGGGCACCGGCTCGTCGCCGCGGTAGTCGTAGAAGCCGCGCTTGGTCTTGCGGCCCAGCCATCCGGCCTCGACATATTTGGTCAGCAGCGGACAGGGGCGGTATTTGGTGTCGGCCAGACCGTCGTGCAGCACGTTCATGATGGCAAGACAGGTGTCGAGCCCGATGAAATCGGCCAGTTCCAGCGGGCCCATCGGGTGGTTCGCCCCGAGCTTCATCGCCATGTCGATCGAGCGCACATTGCCGACGCCCTCATAGAGCGTGTAGACCGCCTCGTTGATCATCGGCACGAGGATGCGGTTGACGATGAAGGCCGGGAAATCCTCGGCGGAGGCAGCGGTCTTGCCCAACGTTTCCACAACTTTCAGGCAGGCCTGATAGGTCGGCTCGTCTGTGGCGATGCCGCGGATCAGCTCGACGAGCTGCATCACCGGCACTGGGTTCATGAAGTGGAAGCCAAGGAACTTCTCGGGACGGTCGGTGCGCGAGGCCAGCCGGGTGATCGAGATCGACGAGGTGTTCGACGTCAGGATCGTATGCGGCAGAAGATGCGGCAGCAGACCCTCGAAGATCTTGCTCTTCACCGCTTCCTGCTCGGTCGCCGCCTCAATCACCAGATCGGTTTGCGCCACTTCGACGGTGTCGAGCGTGGTGCTGATCTTGGCCAGAGCGGCGTCGCGCGCCTCTGCGCTGATCTTCTCGCGGCTGACCTGACGGTCGAGATTGCGGGTGATCAGGGCCAGCGCCTTGTCGAGCGCCTCCTGACTGACGTCCGACAGGCGCACCTCATAGCCCGACAGCGCCATGACATGGGCGATGCCATTGCCCATCTGTCCTGCGCCGATGACACCGATGCTCTTGATTTCCATGGGACCTACCCCGCTTTGATGCGCGGCAACCTTATGCGCCCGCGCCCGCCGGCTGCAAGCGGGGGCCGGGCAATTTTTGCGCGGTTTTTCTCATTAGCGAATTGTTGGGGCGCGGGGCGGATGCTGAGCGCCGGGTGAATGGGAATCAGAAATGGGGGGCGTCATGTCCTATGCCGAATCCGTTGAGGGTGCGCTTGAGTATTTCCCCTGCCGCTATGGCCGGTCGCGGACCCTGTTTCGCGGGCCGAAGCGCGCGTTGCATCCGCCGTATGTGGCGTTTCTGGGCGGTGCGGAAACCTTCGGGCGCTTTGTCAGCGAGCCCTTCGCGGCGCAGGTGGAAGCGGCGCTGGCCGAGGCCGGCGCACCGCACCCCTGCGTCAACCTTGGTGCGGTCAACGCGGGCATCGATCTCTATCTCGGGGATCCGGCGGTGATGGCGCTGACCGATCAGGCCGCGATCAGCGTGCTGCAGGTGATGGGCGCGCAGAACATGTCGAACCGCTTCTACGGGGTGCACCCGCGGCGCAACGATCGCTTTCTGCATGCCTCCGACCGGCTGCAGCAGCTCTATCCGGAGGTGGATTTCACCGAGTTTCATTTCACCCTGCACATGCTGGGCCGGCTGCGCGAGATCTCGCAGGAACGGTTTGCCGAGGTCACCGCCGAGTTGCGGCTCGCTTGGGTGGCGCGGATGAAACATCTGCTGACGCTGCTCGGCGGGCGGGTGGTGCTGCTCTGGGCTGCGGGCCATCCGCCGCCCGACACCCATGTGGATCGGCTTGCCCCCGCGCCGCTGTTCATCGAGCGCGGCATGATCGAGGCGCTGCGGCCAAGGGCATCGGCGGTGCTGGAATTGACGCTGCCGGAGGCGGCACTTGCGGGCGAGACTGAAGGGATGATCTTCGCAGATTTCGAGGCCGCCGCCGCGGCAGAGGCGTTGCGGCCCGTGGGGCATGCGCAGATCGCCAAGGAGCTGACGCCGGTACTGGACCGACTGCTGCGCTGAGGCTGGGCTGGGCTGGGCTGGGCTGGGCGAGCCAACTCTCTTCGAAGAGAATTGCAAATTCCTTGGCAAGGAATTTGCCCCGGCACGGCACCATCCCGACATGCCCTTTTACATCTCCGCGTCATGCGCGGCGTGCAAGCTCGGTCTGACATCTCTCTGAATTTGCGCCGGATCAAGGCGCGTGCCGATCTCGCGTGCCATTGGAGACGCCATGCAGCACATCGTTCCTCCCTCCCCCGCCCAGTGCCCCGCCCAAAACCCCGCCCAGTGCCAGGCCGACGCATCCGCCGCCGACCGCCACGGCGGCATCGACCGGGCGTTTCACGCGGCGCTGGCCAATGCCACCGGCGGGCTCTCACCCATGGGGCTTGCCACGGCGTGGTTCGACTGGGCGGCGCATCTGGCCGGATCCCCCGCCAAACAGGCGGCGCTGCAGGAAGAAGCGATCTCGGGCGCGGCGCGGATGATGCAAAACGCGGTGGGCTGCGCGCTGGGGACCGCGCCTTTCGCCCATGCTGCGCTCAGCCGCGACCGGCGGTTTGCCGATCCCGAATGGCAGCACTGGCCCTTCGATCTCGCCGCCCGCTGCTTTCAGTTGACCGAGGCGTGGTGGGACTGCGCCACCACCGGCGTGCAGGGCGTGAACCCGCGCCATGCACAACTGACCAATTTCGCCGCCCGGCAATTGCTCGACGCGGTGGCGCCGTCGAATTTCGCGCTGACCAACCCCGTCGTGCTGCGGCGCACGCAGGAAGAAAGCGGCGCCAACCTGATGCGCGGGCTGCACAATTACCTAGAGGATCTGTCCGTCTGGGCGCAGGGCGAAAAGCCCGACACCGGCGGTTTCAAGGTCGGCGAGACGCTGGCGGCGACACCCGGCGAGGTGGTGCATCGCTCGCCGTTGATGGAGCTTATCCGCTATACGCCGGTCACCGAGAAGGTCCATGCCGAGCCGCTGCTGATCGTGCCCGCGTGGATCATGAAATATTACATTCTCGATCTCTCCGAGCGGAACTCCATGGTGCGCTACCTGACCGGGCAGGGCTTTGAGGTTTACATGATCTCTTGGCTCAACCCCGGCGCGGCGGAGGCGGAAATGGGGATGGAAGACTATGTGCGGCTTGGCATCTTCGACGCGCTCGACGCCATTGGCCGCGCGGTGCCGGGCGAGCGGGTGCACGCTGCGGGCTATTGCCTTGGCGGGACCCTGCTGTCGATTGCGGCGGCGGCCTTGGCCCGTGAAGGCCGGCAGGAGCGGCTCGCCTCCCTGACGCTACTGGCGGCGCAGGTGGATTTCACCGAGGCTGGCGAGATCACCCTCTTCATCGACGACAGTCAGGTCGCCTTTCTTGAGGATACGATGGCGCAGCAGGGCTATCTGCGGTCGGACCAGATGGCCGGAGCCTTCCAGATGCTGCGCTCGGTCGACCTGATCTGGTCGCGGACCATCCACGATTACCTGCTGGGTGAGCGCGCCCCGATGATCGACCTCATCGCGTGGAACGCCGACACCACGCGGATGCCCGCGAAGATGCATTCGGAATATCTGCGCCATCTCTTCCTCGAGAACCGTCTCGCGCTCGGCCAGTTCGAAATCGGCGGCGATCCGGTAGCGCTGGAGGACGTGCATCTGCCGGTCTTCGCCATCGGCACCGAGAAGGACCACATCGCGCCATGGCCCTCGGTCTGGAAGGTGACGCGCTTTTTCGATGGGCCGATCACCTTCGCGCTCACCAGCGGCGGGCATAATGCGGGCATCGTGTCCGAACCCGGCCACAAGCACCGCCACTACCGGATCGGAGAGATCTCGCTGCATGCCGCCGACCGCGAAGACTGGGTCGCGGCGCAGCCGGTGAAGCAGGGCTCGTGGTGGCCGGAATGGACGCAATGGCTCGCCAAGCGCGGCAGCGCGCGGAAACGGACGGCGGGACCGTGCCCGCTGCCCTCGCTCGGCGCGGCGCCGGGCAGCTACGTCTTCGGCTGACGCGGAACGAAAAGGGGCGCCGTCCGGGCGCCCCAAGAGAGGCGGGGCCACCCCGCCTCAGATGCTGTATCCCCGGAAATCAGCCGGGGAAGAAGGGCAGCTTGCCGCCAAGTTCCGCAAGACGCCCCCAATGCGCGCGATAATCCTCGCTGGCCTTCTGGTAGAAGGCGCTCTGGATGTGCATCAGTTCCGCCGGGGTCTTGCAGTGCAGCATTGCATGCTGGGTCGAGACATCCTCGCGCACACGCTCGGCGGTGAAGCTCTGCATTTCGGCACCGATGTCGAGCATCGTGTCGACGATCGCCGTGGCGGCATAGGGCTCGAAATTCCAGCTCAGACGGAACTCGCGCTCGGTGGGCGCAGCCACCGCGGCGACCGCTTTCGCGGCGGCGGGTTTGGCAGCGGGTTTCGCGGCGGGTTTCGGGGCCGGACTGGCGACCGAGGCCTGCACCACAGAGGGTCTGCTGGCTACGGGTTTCGCAGCTGCAGCACGCGGCGCCGGTTTCGGCGTTGCGGGCTTGGGCGATTCGGCGGATTTGGCCGTACGGCGCGGCGCGGCGCGCGGCTTCGGCGCGGGTTTCGCCGGGGGTGAGGCCGGGGTCGCCGCCGGGGTCGGCTCCGGAGCGGGCGCTGCCGCGGTCTCGGCCTTGGGCGCCTCTTTGGGGGCCTCGGGCGCTGCCACGGTCTCGGGCTTCGGCGCCTCAGGTGTTTCTTTTACAACGGAAGTTGTCGTCTTGGCGTCAGACGCGGCGGCGGCCTTCACCGGGCTGCGGCGTCGGGTCGTGCTGCCCCGCGACGTGGTCGACTTGGCACGCGTGGTGGTCTTGCGGGGGGTCGAATTATCCATGTCTGGGCTCCTTCCAAGCAGGATAGTACAGCTTCACCCTTACCACAGGTGAGGCCCGAGCGGGACGCTGCACGTCCCGCTCCGGGCCAATTTGTCACAGGCTGCTCTGCAATGCAGCAATGCTCTCCTTCAGGATGTCCGCAACCCGGTCGATCATTGCCTCGTCCATGATCAGCGTCGGCGAGAGGATCAGGATATTGCCCAGAGGCCGCGCGATGAGCCCGCGCTTCTGCGCCTCGCGCGCGACGCGCAGACCGATCATCTCTTCGGGCGCGAAGGGCTCTTTGGTCTCTTTGTTCTTCACGAACTCGATGCCCATCATGAAGTGGCTGCCGCGCACTTCGCCGACGATGTCGAACTCTTCGAGCTGGCGCAGCAGCCCCTCGAACCGCTTGCCGGTCACCTGCACGCGCTGCGGGATCTGGTCCCGTTCCATCAGCGCGATATTGGCGAGCCCCGCAGCGGCGGCGGCGGGATGGCCCGAATAGGTCATGCCATGGAAGAACATGCCGCCGGGACCCGAGATCACCTCGTGGATCTCGTCCGACATGATCGTCGCCGAGAGCGGCTGGTAGCCCGAGGTAAGCCCCTTGGCGGTGTTGATGATGTCGGGCTGCACGCCGAAGACGTCCTTCGAGGCAAAGAAATGCCCGAGCCGGCCAAAGGCGGTGACCACCTCGTCGGTCACATATTTGATGTCATGCGCGCGGCAGATCGCGGCCATCTCGGCGTGATAGCCCTCGGGCGGCACGATGACGCCGCCCGCGCCCATGATCGGCTCTGCCACCATGCAGGCGATGGTCTCGGCGCCGTAATGCGCGATCGTGTCCAGCAGGTCCTGCTTGAGGGCTTCGAGGAATTCCGCCTCGGTCATCTCGGGCGCCTCGCGCCAATGGTGCGGGCAGCGCAGGTGGTGCACCCATTCCCCGGATTTGCCCCAGCCCTCGGAGTAGCCGGGCGTGGTCATCGCAACGGTGAGGTTGGTCGAGCCATGGTAGGCCCCGTGGCGGCACAGGATGCGCTTCTTCTGCGGCTGGCCAAGGCGGTTGTAGTAATGGTGCAGGATGCGGATCGCGGTCTCATTGGCGACCGAGCCGGAATTGCCGAAATGCACCTTGTTGAGGTTGCCCGGCGCCAGTTCCGCAAGCTTCACCGCCAGCGCCGCAGCGGTGGGATGGGTGAAATTGTAGAAGGTCGAGTAGAAATCGAGCGTGTTCAGCTGCTCGGTGATCGCGTCGATGATCTCGGCCCGCCGGTGCCCGGCGTTGACGCACCACAGCCCGCCGATGCCGTCGATCAGCTCGTTGCCCTCGCTGTCGCGCACCATGGCGCCCTCGGCGCTGACGATGACCGTGCGCGCGCCCGACTGCTTGAGGGCGTTCAGATCGGCCCAGCTCTGCACAAGGTTGGTGTCGGCGGTAAGCACGCCATCGGTGGAAATGTCGAGATCGAGCGACATGGGTTAGACCTCCCTGAAGTCCTGAAGTTGGGTAGAGCGAAGACCGGGCGCGATGGGCGTCCCGACCTCGGCGATGAGCAGCGTCTCGGCGGTTCCGGCGCTGGCGAGGGGCCGCGCGTCCGGTCCGGCGATCAGGGACTCTCCGCCAAAGGAGAGCCCGGCATCGGTGCCGCAGAAATTGGCGTAGGCAATCGTCACACCCACCTCGGCCGCGCGCGCAGGCACGAAGACGCGGGACACATGTTCGAACCCCACCGGGTTCGCGGTCGGCACAAGGATCAACTCGGCCCCGCGCTCCGCCAGCGCCTTCACATGCGCGGCAAACTCGACGTCGTAGCAGATCAGCATGGCGGCGCGCAGGCCCTCCAGCTCGAACAGGCAATAGTCGGAGCCGGGCGCGAAGCTGGCCTTCTCCATCGGCCCGAACAGCTGGATCTTGCGGTAGTGGCCCAGCTCGGTGCCATCGGCGTCCCAGCAGGTGGCGGCGTTGTAGACCAGATCGCCGTCACGCTCGGCCCAGCCGACGCAGAGCCCGCAGCCCGCCGCGCGCGCAAGGCCCGACAGGCGGTCGCTCCAGTCGCCGCCTCGGGGCTGCGACAGCGCGCCATGCAGCTCGGGCTGGTTGTAGCCGGGCAGGAACAGCTCGGGCGCGACGAGCATCCGCGCACCCGCCGCCGCAGCTGCCTCCAGCTGGGCACCGAGGCGGGAGATCCCCGCCTCGATGTCGCCGCCGATGGGCGGCCCCTGATAAAGGGCGAGCTTCATCGTCACTTCTTCAGGTTGGTCCAGATCGCGTCGTACATCTCCTGCACGTCCTGCGCGCAGGCCTCCACGAAGACGCCCTTCACGTCCGCAGGAGGGTTCGACTCGGGCGAATTGGCGACCTCGGGATCAAGGAACTCTTCGACGCCCTTCACGCCCGCGGTGTATTGCGCGTAGTTGGTGACCGCCGCGGCACTTTCGGGCTCGAGCAGGAAGTCCATGAACTTCAGCGCGTTCTCGCGGTTCGGCGCGTCCTTCAGCAGCACGACGTTGTCCATCCAGACGATCATGCCCTCTTTCGGGAAGACATACTCGATCGGTGCGCCTTCAGCGCGGGCCTTGGCCGAGAAGCCCGACCAGATCATGCCAGCCGCCGCATCGCCCGAGACCAGCACGTCCTTGGCCACGTCAGAGCCAAAGCTCGCCCAGTCGGGCTTGGCGGCCTGCACCAGCGCGTTGAGCGCCTTCAGCTGCTCGCGGTCCGAGCTGCACTGCGGGATGCCCAGATAGAGCGAGGCCAGCGTCAGCGTCTCGCCCGAGGTGTCGAGCACGTTGATCTTGCCCTTCAGTTCCGCCGGCGGCTCGAAGATCAGCGACAGGCTGTCGAGCGGGCCATCGTAGACCTCTTTGTTCACCGAGAAGGAGGTCGAGCCCCACTGATAGGGGATCGAAGACTTGCGGCCCGGATCGAAGTCGACGTCCAGCCACTTGTCTTCGATGTTGCCGAAGTTGCTAAGCTCGCCCGGCTCGAAGGTGTCGAGCATGCCCTCGTCGCCCATGATCTTGACCATATAGTCGCCCGGCACGGCCAGATCGTAGCTGCCCATCTTGCCCGCCTTCAGCGCGGCCAGCAGCGCCTCGTTGCTGTCGAAAGTGTCCATGGTCACCTCGACGTCATACTCCTCGGCGAATTTGTCGAGCAATTCCTGCGGGATGTACTCGAACCAGTGGTAGAGCGAGAGCTTGCCCTCGGCGCTTGCGCCGGTTGCCAGCGACAGCGCCAGCACGGATGTGGTGAGGAAGGTCTTCATGTCAGGATCTCCGCTGTTGGTCTGTTGGATGGTTTCTTGATTTTTATCGTTTCGAGTGCCCCGCCCGCCCGATGATCCAGGAAAGCGTGACGAAGACCACCGAGACCCCCAGAAGCAGGGTCGATATGGCCATGATGTTGGGCTTGATGCCCTGTTTGACCGATCCAAAGATCGCCGTGGGCAGGGTCTCGACCCCTGCGCCTTTGACGAAATTCGTGATCAGGAAGTCGTCGAGCGAGATGATGAACGCCAGCAGGAACCCCGAGAGGATCCCCGGCACCATCAGCGGCAGCAGCACCAGCCGGAACGCCTCCCAAGGGGTGGCGTAAAGGTCCATCGCCGCCTGCTCGTACATGTCCGGCACGCTCTGCATCCGCGCCGAGATCGGCAGATAGGCGAAGGGGATGCAAAACACGACATGGGCGATGAAGATGGTCAGCAGCCCGGTCTGAAAGCCGATGGTGATGAAGAACACCAGCGAGGCCACGGCGGTGACGATCTCGGGCACCATGAGCGGCAGGTTGATCAGCGCGAGGCTGGCGGTCTTGCCCTTGAAGCGCCCGGCCCGGTTCATCGCGACGGCGGCGGCGGTGGCAATCAGCGTCGCGCAGATCGCCGCCCCGATGGCGATGGTAAAGCTGTTGATCGCCGCGTCGCGGAACTTTGGCGCCTCAGGGCCGGTGAAGACATCCACGTACCACTTCAGCGAGAAGCCGCCCCAGCGGGTGATCGAAGTGCTGTCGTTGAAACTGTAGATCGCCACGATCACCAGCGGCGCATAGAGCACGAAAAGGCAGAGCCATGTGATCGCGCGAAAGCCGGTGAAGCGGCGCAGGTCGACGGGTTTGGCCATCAGAACGCCCCCCCGAGTTGCGGACGAAGGGCCGCGCCAAGCCGCCCGGAATCAAGCCGAAGGCGCCGGGCGAGCGCCGGCCCGTTCCGGCGGGCTGGCGCTTTGTCATCCGCGCGCGATGCTCCGACGACGCAGAATTTGGCCTCCATAAAGCGCCTTTGCCCAAGGCCGCAGCGCCATCCCACGGGCCGACGCTCGCCCGGCTTGCGGTGCACCAGAGCCACCATCACCGCTCCCCCTTCGTCTGCGCCCGCGCGTGGATCAGCAGCACGCCCATGACGATGGTCAGCAGGATCATCGAGGCCGCCGCCCCGAACGGCCAGTTGCCCGCCGCGCCCTTGAACTGCTCTTCGATCAGCGAGCCGATCATGAAGGTCTTGGCCCCGCCCAGCAGGTCCGGCGCAAGGAACGCCCCCAGCGACGGCACAAAGACGAGGATGCAGCCCGCCACGATCCCCGGCTTCACCACCGGCAGGATCACCAGCCGCAGCGTCTGCCAACTGCTCGCGTAAAGATCCGCCGCCGCCTCCGACAGCGAGAAGTCATAGCGCTCCACCGCGGCGTAGATCGGCAGCACCATGAACGGCAGGTAGCTGTAGAAAAGCCCCAGCTGCACGGCGAAATTGGTGTTCACCAGCGCCAGCGGCGCGTCGATGACCCCCAGCGCCAGCAGGAACTCGTTCAGCGGGCCGGTGTCGCGGATCAGAAACTTCATCGACACCGTGCGGATGAGCAGGTTCACCCAATAGGGCACGGTGATCAGGAACAGCCAGACCGAGCGTTCCTTGGCCGCGCGGGTGGCGATGAACCACGCCGTGGGAAAGCCGATCAGCAGGCACAGCACCGTGGCCAGCCCCGCCTGCCAGATCGAGCGCCAGAAGATGCCGATATAGGTCCACTCGATGCTCGGCGGCTCGTCCCCGAACAGCCCGCGATTGAGGAAGAACTGATCGTAGGCGGCCCATGTGAACTCCCAGATGACGCCGCCGCGGAACTCTTTGGTGAGGAAAGAGTACACCGCCATGATCCCCACCGGCATCACCAGAAAGATGCCGATGAACACCCACGCCGGAAGCAGCAGCTTCGGCCCGTTGCCCTTGTAGATCTCGGAGTTGGAAGCGCCCGCCGGCGCGCCGCCCGCCATCAGTCCGACAGCAGACGCGCTGCGCCTGCCTCGATCTCGATGCCCACCTGCGCGCCGCGCTCGGGAATGACGCCCGCGCCGTTCTGCACCCGCAGCACCAGCGCCTCGCCATCCGACAGGCGGGTGTGCAACTGCGTGTCCGTGCCGAGGTAGACGTGATCCTCGACCGTGCCCTGCAACTGCCCCTGCCCCGCCGCGCAGAGCCCCAGCCGTTCGGGCCGCAGCGACAGATGCCCCTGCCCCGCCCGCGCGCCCAGCGCCGCCGGGCAGGCCAGCGCGGTGCCACCCGGAAGCAGGATCTCGGCCCGGTCCTCGAAGACATGCTGCACGGTCACGTCGAGCAGATTGGTCTCGCCGATGAAATCCGCCACGAAGCGGTTCGACGGCGCCTCGTAAATCTCGCGCGGGGAGCCGATCTGCTGCACATGGCCTGCCGACATCACCGCGATGCGGTCGGACATGGTCAGCGCCTCTTCCTGATCGTGGGTGACGAAGACGAAAGCGATGCCGGTCTCACGCTGGATCGCCTTGAGCTCGCTCCGCACCGCCTGCCGCAGCTTCAGGTCGAGCGCCGAAAGCGGCTCGTCGAGCAGCAGGACCTTGGGCCGCGGCGCCAGCGCGCGGGCCAGCGCCACGCGCTGTTGCTGACCGCCCGAAAGCTGGCCGGGGCGGCGCTCGGCGAATTGGCCCAGCTGCACCAGTTCGATCACCTGCTTGGCGCGGGCACTGGCGTCCGAGCCGCTCCAGCCCCGGCGCTGCAGGCCGAACATGACGTTCTGCAGCACGGTCATATGCGGAAACAGCGCGTATTGCTGGAAGACGGTGTTCACTTCGCGCTTATGCGGCGGCAGCGGCGCGATATCCTCGCCGTGCAGGCGGATGGCCCCTTCCGAGACGTCCTCGAACCCGGCGATGCAGCGCAGCAAGGTGGTCTTGCCGCAGCCCGACGGGCCGAGCAGCGTGAAGAACTCGCCCTCCCCGATCTGCATCGACACGCCATGCAGCGCGGTGAACGTGCCGTAGTGCTTCACCACGTTGTCGATCTCGACCGCGTTTGCCGTCGGTGAAGTTGCGTCCACAGGCATCGAATCTCCTTGCCTATACCCCCGGTTTCTGGAGGATCACGCTAAGAACTGGCCGATCAGGGGGTATATACCCCCAAGGAGGTATGATGCTGCAGCTGCCGAACTCCGCCGAGGCCCATCTGGGGCGCACCATCGCGGCCCTTGGAGACGAGGATTTCCCGGCCGCTCTCTACTTGTGGCTGTCGCGCAGCTTCGAGATCGACAACACCACGATGCTCGCCTATTTCCAGTCCCGGAAACCACAGGTTCTGTTCACGCAATCGCGCGAGAAGCGGGTCCATGAACGTCTGGAAGAAGACTATCTTTCAGGGGCTTACCTGCTCGATCCGTTCCACGACCTGCACGTGCGAAAAGTCCCCGCCGGGCTCTATCGGCTGCGCGACATCGCCCCCGATGCCTTCCTGAGAAACGAGTATTTTGCGGCCTATTATCAGCGCACCACGCTGATAGACGAGATCGCCTATGTGGCTTACCCGGCCGAGGGGGTATCCGTGCATGTCTGCCTTGGGCGCGACGCCTCTTCCGGGCAGAGCTTTTCCGCGCGCGACCTCGATTATGCCCAAAAAATAGCCCCCATTGCCTGCGGATTGTGCGACAAGCAATGGTCGAGCTTGTCGTCCTCTGGCGACTACACCGACGCTGCCGTGACCGGGCGGCTGATCGCCTCCCTGCAGAGCCGACACGGCATCAGTCTCAGCCCGCGGCAGGCCGAGGTGGCGCTGCTGATCCTGCGGGGACACAGCACCGTGTCGATTGCCCTGCGGCTGGAGATCAGCCCGCAGACGGTGAAGGTCTTTCGCAAGCAGCTCTACCGCAAATGCGGCATCTCCTCTCAGGGCGAGCTGTTCTCGCTGATCCTGCCGCTGCTGTCGGACTAGGCGGTCTGGGGCTGCGGAAAGAACGCTTCGGCGCTTTTCATGCCGGGCAGCGCCTGCATCCGCTGGGTCCATGTCGCCATGGATGCCGAGGGGGTGACACCGGCCTTTTCGAGCCATTGGACATACCCCCAGATCGCGCAATCGCCGAGGCCCGGCGCGGCGCCGTGGAAGAACGGACCCTCGCCGAGCAGCCGGTCAAAATTCTCGCGGTCGGTCTCGTAGCGCCCGGTGAGCCAGTCCACCGCCCCATCCGGAAAGCTGTCCCCGTGGGGACGCCGTGCCTCGATCAGCTGCGGCAGGCACATGCCGATGCGGTTGGCCTCCCACATCAGAAGCTCCGCCCCGCGGCGCAGCCCCTCGGGGCTGTCGCCCCCCAGCACGCGCCAGCGCGACGCGATCTCCAGCAGGATCGCGCCCGATTGGGTGAGCGCCGCATCCTCGAGCACCAGCGCGGGCACCTGCGCCAGCGGGCTGGCGGCGAGGAACGCAGGCGGGCGGGTCTCGGGCGCGGCCCAGATGTCGACGAAGACCGTCTCATGCGCGATCCCCGCCAGTGAAAGCGCCAGCGCCACCTTGCAGGCATGGCCGCTGTCGGGGTGGCCGTAGAGGGTGATCTTCGTCATGTCGGTCATCCTGAGTTTGTCCGCGCCCAGTGTCTGCCGTCCCCGCGGGGACGGTCAAACGCTGTTTGGTGCCTCCCCCGATCACAAAGCGTGATGATCCCCCTGCCGGTGCTGGTTTCACTTGACTGGACTGCGATTTGAGGGCGTGGTGCGCGCCGTCCCGCAACAGTTTCTTAACGCCCCTTGCGGCGTGCCTCTGGAGGCGCTGCATGACCATCCACGATCCCGCCGCCGAGCTGCGCGCCAACACCGCCGTGCCCTTCGAAGAGGCGCAGGCGATGCCGGTCTCGGTCTATACCTCCGAGAGCTTCCTCGCGCTCGAAGAGACGCATGTCTTTGCCAAAAGCTGGCTCTGCGCGGGCCGGACCGACGCGCTGAAGGCGCCGGGCGATTACCTGACGATGGAGATCGCTGGTGAGCCGATCCTCGTGCTGCGCGACCGCGAGGGCCACCTGCGCGCCATGTCGAACGTCTGCCGCCACCGCATGTCGGTGCTGCTGGAGGGACGCGGCACCACGCGGGTGATCACCTGCCCCTATCATGCGTGGAGCTACAACCTCGACGGCACGCTGCGCGGCGCCCCGGCGATGGAGCTCAACAGCAGCTTTTGCAAGGACCAGACCCGGCTCCCCGCCGTGCGCTGCGTCGACTGGAAGGGCTGGATCATGGTCACGCTCGACCCGGATCTGCCCGAACCCGCCGAAAGCCTGCGCGAGATGGACGATCTGGTAGGCTATCTTCGCATGGAGGACTACGTCGAGACCTTCCGCGAAGAGCACCGCTGGGACACCAACTGGAAGATCCTCGCCGAGAATTTCATGGAGAGCTACCACCTGCCCATGTGCCACGGCGGCACCATCGGCGGGGCGGTGGACCTGCGGAAGATGACCTGCCCGGAGGGCTTCGAGGGGTTCAACTACCACCACATCCTGAAGGACGATTCGATCGCCCTGTCGATCGCCCATCCAAGCAACACCGAACTGCAGGGCGACGCGCGCTACCGGACGTGGCTGCTGTCGGTCTACCCGGCGCTGCTGATCACCCTGACGCCGGGCTATTTCTGGTATCTCAGCCTCACGCCCGACGGGCCGGGGCACGTGAAGATCCTGTTTGGTGGCGGGCTGCACCCGGATTTCGTCGCCGATCCCGAGGCCGCCGCGCATTTCGAGGCGCTGAAGGGTCTGCTCGACGCGGTGAACGACGAGGACCGGGGCTGCACCGAGCGGGTGTGGAAAGGCATGCAATCGCGCTTTGCCAAGCCCGGCGCGCTGTCACACCTCGAACGGCCGAACTTCGAGTTTGCGCGGTGGATCGCCGGGAAGATTCCCGAAGAGACCCCCGAGAAGTTCCCGGCGGCGGGCTGAGGCCGAGAGGGCGGGACCGGGGGTTTCACACCCCCGGACCCCCGTGGGATATTTTCGTCTAGACGAAGGGCGGAGCTTAGCCCTTGTTGGTGACGTTCTCGGCGAAGGATTTTTCGAAGGCGGCCTTCTGCTCGGGGGTGGCCGCGTCTTGCTGGGCACGCCACGCGTCGTAGGGCATGCCGTAGAAGATCTCGCGGGCTTCGGATTTGCTCATCTCGATGCCGCGTTCGTTGGCCGCCTCTTCGTACCAGCGCGACAGGCAGTTGCGGCAGAACCCGGCGAGGTTCATCAGATCGATGTTGGCCACGTCGGGGCGGTCTTCCATCAGGTGCTGGCGCAGGCGGCGGAAGGCAGCGGCTTCAAGCTCGATACGGGTCTGGTCGTCCATTTTGGTCTCCTCTCAAGTCAGTCGGGCGCGCGGGACAGCGCGGTCTTCAGCAGCGGTGCCAGCCGGGCGGCCCAATCGGCCTGATCTTCTTCGCGCTCGATCAGATCGTTGCGCAGTTCGATCAGCGTGTTGTGGCGGCCATGGTTCAGCGCGTGCTGGTGCATCGAATCCCCCGGCAGATGGCCCGGATAGGGCTGGTTGCGTCCCACCACCAGATCGGGCTGCGCGGCGAGCAATTCAAGCAGCGCGTCCGACAGGCGCGCGTCCCATGCGTGCAGAATGCCGACGTGCCACGGGCGCGGCAGCCGCCCGCGCAACTGCGGCGTGAAGGAATGCACCGAGACCAGCGCCGCCTCGGGACGGTGCTCAAGCAGGCTTTCGACCGCATTGTGATAGGGCCGCCAGTAGGCTTCGATCCGGCGCGCGCGTTCCTCGGGCCCGGCGTGGCGATTGCCGGGGATCACCGAGCCATCATAGAGCCGCATCAGCAGCGTGGGATCGTCCTCGCCGCGGTTGGGGTCGATCACGAGGCGGGAAAAATCGCTCCAGACCAAGGGGCTTTCCAGCGCCTCGGCAAGCGCGCGGGCGACCCCCAGCGCGCCTATATCATAGGCAATGTGGCGCGCCATGTCGGCCTCGGGCAGCCCGAGGGTTCCCCCAAGCTCGTCCGGCACGGTATGTGTCGCGTGATCGCAGGTGACCACGAACCTGCCTTTCCGCTCGGCGCCTTCGATATGGTAGGGAGTATGGGTCATGATCGCTTTGCACTTTGCCGTCATCTCTGGCGTGCCATGTCTAGATCAGTTGCGCCGCGAAGGGAATTCGACAATAAAAGGCGCATCTGTTAGCGATAACCGAACCGTTGCGGGTGGTGGATAGTTTAACTTTGAACCACTACGCTGAGTGAGAATACGCAACTCCACAGCAAAGCGGCCCGCCGGGTCGCGGCAGGAGGTCGAGGAGTTCCAGATGAGACGTTTGCGCAAAGTGAAGATCGTGGCCACGCTTGGCCCGGCGAGCAACACCTACGAGATGATCCGCACGCTGCATGAGGCCGGGGCCGATGTGTTCCGCCTGAACATGAGCCACGGCAGCCACGAGGACATCACCAAGCTGCACCGCGCGATCCGGCAGGTCGAGAAGGATCTGGACAGCCCGATCGCCATTCTGGCCGACCTTCAGGGGCCGAAGCTGCGCGTGGGCGAATTCGCCAATGGCTCGGAAGATCTGGAATGGGGCGCGACCTTCCGCTTCGACCTCGACGAGACGCCGGGCACCGAAAAGCGCGTCTGCCTGCCCCACCCCGAGATCTTTCAGGCGCTTGGCGTCGGCGCGCACCTGCTGGTGAACGACGGCAAGATCCGCATGCGGGTCGAGGAATGCGGTGAGGATTTCGCCAATTGCGTCGTCGAGGCGGGCGGCACCATCTCGAACCGCAAGGGCGTCAACGTGCCCGACGTGGTGCTGCCGCTGGCGGCGCTGTCGGAGAAGGACCGGGCCGATCTCGAGTTCGCCGCGGCGCTTGGCGTCGACTGGCTGGCGCTGAGCTTTGTGCAGCGTCCCGAGGATGTGGAAGAAGCGCGCAAGCTCTGCGACGGGCGGGCCGCGATCCTGTCGAAGATCGAGAAGCCCTCGGCGGTGAAGGCCTTTGACGAGATCCTCGCGGTGTCCGACGGCATCATGGTGGCGCGCGGCGATCTGGGTGTGGAACTGCCGGTGCAGGCGGTGCCGCCGATCCAGAAGCGGCTGATCCGCAAGTGCCGCGCCGCGGGCAAGCCGGTGATCGTCGCGACGCAGATGCTCGAATCGATGATCGAGAGCCCGATGCCCACCCGCGCCGAGGTCTCGGACGTGGCCACGGCCATCTACGAAGGCTCGGACGCGGTGATGCTCTCGGCCGAATCCGCCGCCGGGCAATATCCGGTCGAGGCGGTGACCACGATGAACAACGTGGCAATCAGCGTCGAGAAGGACCCGACCTTCACCGAGGTCATGGAGAACTCGCGCAACATCGCCCGCAACACCGTCGCCGACGGCATCGTTGCGGCCGCGCGCGAGATCGCCGAGACCGCCAACGTGAAGGCGATCTGCTGCTTCACCTCCTCGGGCACCACCGCGGCTCTGGTGGCGCGCGAGCGTCCGCGGGTGCCGATCATCGCGATGACCTCGCTGCGCGGCACGGCGCGGCGGCTGTCGCTGACATGGGGCACCAACTGCGTGATGACCGGCGAGCTTGAGCGCTTCAAGCAGGCGGTGGTCAACGCCGCGCGCGCGGCGCGGGCGCAGGGCTATGCGGGAACCGAGGACAATATCATCGTGACCGCGGGCGTGCCCTTCAACATGTCGGGCACCACCAACATCCTGCGCGTCGCCCCCTGCGACGAGCGGCTGATCTATTCGACCGATCCCGAGTAAGCGCGGCCCCGGTTACAACGAACCGGTCGCAAATCACCGTTAAGCTTTCGCGGCGCGCGCCCCTCCCGGCGCGCGCCGCTGCGTTTTGATCTGCGCCGCCGCCGCGCTAGACTCTGATCGGTGCCGGCAAAGGCATGTGTCCGTTTGATCAGTTCCGCGAAAGGCCGCAGCGGCGTGACCCCAGATCAGTTCCTCGTGCTTGGCCTGCTGCTTGCCGGGTTCGGCCTGCCGTTTCTGGTGGCCGCTTGGGCCGAGCGGCGGCGGCCATGGGCCGGGGCTCTGCTGCTGGCGCTTGGCATTGGCTTTGTGCTGCGTGCGCAGGTCTCGCGCCCCGGCGGCTATGGGCTTGCCGAGATCGAAGACGCAATCTATGGCGTGATCGGCGCGCTGATCCGCTGACCGCGCGCCGCCCCTTCCCACCGATAAGGGCTTGCACCGCAGCCCGCTCCCGCCTATAGGGGCGCCTCTAACCGCGCGGCCGGCTCCTGTGGCATGCCGAGTCGCGCTGAACGCACTTCGTTAAGGAGACGAAAATGCCCAAGATGAAGACAAAGTCGAGCGCCAAGAAGCGCTTCAAGGTCACCGCGACCGGCAAGGTCGTGGCTGGTCAGGCCGGCAAGCGCCACGGCATGATCAAGCGCACCACGAAGTTCATCCGCGACGCTCGCGGCACCACCACGCTGTCGGCTCCCGACGCAAAAATCGTCAAGGGCTACATGCCCTACGACCGCTGAACAAGGAGTTCTGATCCATGGCACGAGTCAAAGGTGGTGTAGTCACCCACGCCCGTCACAAGAAGGTCATCAAGGCAGCCAAAGGTTACTATGGCCGTCGTAAGAACACCTTCAAGGTTGCAGCACAGGCCGTCGATAAGGCGAACCAGTACGCGACCCGCGACCGCAAGAACCGCAAGCGCAACTTCCGCGCTCTGTGGATCCAGCGTATCAACGCTGCCGTTCGCGCGCATGACGAGGCTCTGACCTACTCGAAGTTCATCAACGGCCTGAACCTGGCTGGCATCGAAGTTGACCGTAAAGTGCTGGCGGATCTCGCCGTGCACGAGCCGGAAGCCTTCAACGCCATCGTCGACCAGGCGAAAGGCGCGCTGGCCGCCTGATAGGCGCCAACGGCTGAGTTTCGAAACGCCGCTCCTTCGGGGGCGGCGTTTTCTTTTGCGCTTTCGCTGGGCTGTGACGTGTTTGGGGCTCTGCCCCCGCCGCGCGATGCGCGGCTCCCCCGGGATATTTTCACCAAGAGGAAGAGCCGCGCGCCCCTGCCCTTGCGCAGAGCCCGCGCAGCCGGTACTGCACGACCCCGAAGAGATGCTCGGAAGAGGCCCCGAATGGACGACCTGCGCGACAAGTATATCGACCTGATTGGCAAGGCGGCGGATGAACCCGCGCTTGAGGATCTGCGGGTGCAGGCCGTTGGCAAGAAGGGCGAGATCAGCCTGAAGATGCGCGAGCTGGGCAAGATGAGCCCCGAAGAGCGGCAGGTCATGGGACCGAAGCTCAACGCGCTGAAGGATGAGATCAACGCGGCGCTCGGCGCCAAGAAGGCGGCGCTGGCCGATGCGGCGCTGAACGAGCGTCTGCAGGCCGAGTGGCTGGACGTCACCCTGCCCGGCCGCAACCGCCGCGTCGGCAGCATCCACCCGGTCAGCCAGGTCTGGGAAGAATGCACCGCGATCTTTGCCGACATGGGCTTTGCCGTGGCCGAAGGCCCGCAGGTCGAGACCGACTGGTACAATTTCGACGCGCTGAACATCCCCGGCCACCACCCGGCCCGCGCCGAGATGGACACGTTCTACATGCACCGCGCCGACGGCGACGAGCGCCCGCCGCATGTGCTGCGCACCCATACCTCGCCGGTGCAAATCCGTTCTATGGAAGCGGGCGGCGCGCCGACGCGGATCATCTGCCCGGGCCGCGTCTACCGCGCCGATTACGACCAGACCCACACGCCGATGTTCCATCAGGTCGAGGGGCTTGCCATCGACAAGGATATCTCGATGGCGAACCTCAAGTGGGTGCTGGAAGAGTTCTTCTCGGCCTATTTCGGCCGCTCGGTGAAGACCCGTTTCCGCGCCTCGCACTTCCCCTTCACCGAGCCCTCTGCCGAAGTGGATATCCAGTGCCAGTGGAAAGACGGCTCGGTCACCGTGGGTGAGGGCGACGACTGGCTGGAGGTTCTGGGCTCGGGCATGGTGCACCCCAAGGTGCTGCAGGCCGGTGGCATCGATCCAAGCGAATGGCAGGGCTTTGCCTTCGGCATGGGCATCGACCGGATCGCCATGCTGAAATACGGCATCCCCGACCTGCGCGCTTTCTTCGATTCCGATCTGCGCTGGCTGCGCAACTACGGTTTCGCCTCGCTGGACGTGCCGACGCTGCACGGCGGGCTGTCGCGCTAAAGCGCGCTGCTTGGCAGGACCAGAGGGCCCGGTGCACCAGCGCCGGGCCTTTTCCTTTGTCGGCGGCGCGCCATCTTCTGGCCCATGAAGCTGTTCAACCACGCCAACCGGCAGCGCAACGCCGACACGCGGCGCGTCTATGCGCTTTTCGAGATTGCCCACACGCTCGTCGATTTCGGCGCGGCGGTCTGTTTCACCATCGGCTCGGTGCTGTTCTTCTGGAAGCAGTATGAGACCATCGCAATCTGGTTCTTCACCGTGGGCTCTGTGCTGTTCATGGTGAAGCCCACGCTGCGGCTGGCGCGCGAGATCAAGCTCTGGCAGATGGGCAAGCTGGAGACGCTGGCCGAGCGGGAAAAGGGCGGCTAGCGCCGCGAGGCAAGCCATGCGAGGCGCACGAAATTGCGCTCGACCAGTGCCATGGCGGGCGCGCGAGCCCCGGCGGAGCGGATCGACAGATCGGTCTCCATCAACATCGACAGCGCGTCTTCGAGCCGGTCGGCGTTCCAGCCCGAGGCCTGACGCAGCATGCGGTCGCGGCGCGGGCCGAAGAGCGGCGGGCGCAGGCGCTGCACGCCCGCTTGCGGGCCGCCCGGCGCCGAGGCCAGCGTGTAGAGCACGCGGAAGTGACGCATGGCCATGATCAGCAGCGTCACCGGCGCCACGCCCTGCCCTTCCAGCCGCTGCATCAGCGGGCCGATCTCGGGCGAGCGGCCCTCGGCCACCACATGCAGGATGTCGTCCAGCTCTGCCTCGATGGAGGCGGGCGCGCAGGCGGCGACCTCCTCGGGCATCAGCGGCGCGGGATCGTCGAGCTTGTAGAGTGCGAGCTTTTCCAGAACCTGCCGGAAGTCGCCCGGCTCCAGCGCGCGGGCCAGATGATCGAGCGCATCGAAGGCGGCCCGATCGACCTGGGTGAGCCCGGCCTTGGTCAGCGCGGCCTCGATCTCGTCGCGGCCCGGAGGATCGGAGTAGATGCCGATGGCCAGCGCCTCGGGCGCGGCCTCGAAGAGCTTGCGCAGCGCGGATTTGGCGGTGAGCTGACCGGCGGTGACGATGATCTGCGCGTCGCCGGGGCGCCAGTCGGTGAGCGCCGCGCCCATGATCTTGGCGAGCCCGTCGGTCGCCTCTTCCACGAACACCACGCGCGGGCCGGGAAAGAAGCCCTGCGCCTTCACCGCGTCGAGCAGCATCGCCGGATCCTTGCGCAGATCCCCGCCCGACATCCGGGTGAGCCGCATTTCCGTCTCGGCCTCGGGACCGACCAGAGCGGCGATCACCTCTTGTCGGCGATGGGCGACGCGCATGGCGTCCTCGCCGAACAGCAGCACGCCGGACCGCGTGGGATCCGGCTTGCGGAAGAAGGCCTGTGCGTCGCGCCCGGACAGCTTCATTGCGGCAGGTCTGCGGCGACCAGCATCAGCCGGTCGATCACCCGGTCGGCGAGCGTGATCATCAGCCGCTCTTCGGCGTCGCGTTCCGAGGCCTCTGTGGCCGCGGTCGAGCCGGTGGTGGAATAGCCGGTGAACGACGAGGTGGAGCCCTCGGTCAGCGTCTCGGCACTGGCCGTGTCGCGCAGCTTGAAGCTGACCTCTCCGACCAGACGGATGCGTGTGGTGTTGCCGTCGGCGAGCGAGCCCTGCCCGGTGCTGTCCGTCCGGATCGTCGTCTCAAGCTGATAGGGCGCGCCGATTGGCGCACGGCCCAGCCGCTCCTCGATCCGCCGATTGAAGAGATAGGCGTTGGGGCTGTCCGGATCGCTCAGCGCGATCTGACCGAGCAGCGCCTGCCCGCCCCCCTGCGGCCCGTAAACCGGGGTGAATCCGCAGCCCGCGAGCGCAAGCGCGCCGCAGGCTGCGAGAAAGGTTCGACGATTAGGCGACCACATTGACGATCCGGCCCGGCACCACGATGAGTTTCTTCGGCGCGGCCCCTTCGAGGGTCCGCACCACAGCATCATGTGCGAGGACGAGTTTTTCAATCTCTTCCTTGGGCATGTCCTTGGGAACGGTCAGTTCTCCGCGGCGCTTGCCGTTGACCTGAATCGGCAGGGTCACGCTGTCTTCGACCAGCATCGCCTCGTCGGCCTTGGGCCAAGGCGCGGTGGCGATCAGCCCTTCGCCGCCGAGCAGCTGCCAGACTTCCTCGGACAGGTGCGGGGTCATCGGCGACATCAGCTGCGCCAGAACCTTCGCCGCCTCGCGCTTGGCTGCGCTGCCGGCCTTGGATTTGCCCAGCACGCCGGTGAAGGCATAGAGCTTGGCGATGGCCGCGTTGAAGCCAAAGCTTTCGACGCCCATGGTCACATCGTGGATCGCCTTGTGCATCTCGCGCAGCAGCGCCTTGTCCTCTGCGCTTTCGGGCGCGTCCGACTCGGCGATCTCGGCGGCGATGCGGTAGACCCGTGCGAGGTGTTTGGACGCCGCCTCGGCCCCCGAAGCGGTCCATTCCACGTCACGCTCGGGCGGGCTGTCCGACAGCACGAACCAGCGCGCGGTATCGGCGCCGTACTGGCCGATGATCGCGACCGGGTCGACCACGTTGTTCTTGGACTTGGACATTTTGGCCGAGGGGATGATCTCGACCTCGGTGCCGTCCGCAAGGAAGCCCTTGCCGTCCTTCAGCTCCACCGCCTCGGGGTAGTGGTAGACCGGGCGGCCTTCGGCGTTGCGCGTCTGATAGATCGCGTGGGTCACCATGCCTTGGGTAAAGAGCGCGTTGAACGGCTCCTTGCTCTTTTCGGGCAGGTGGCCGGTGATGTGCATCGCGCGGGCGAAGAAGCGCGAGTAGAGCAGGTGCAGGATCGCGTGCTCGATGCCGCCGATATACTGATCGACGTTCATCCAATACTCGGCCTCGGCCATGTCGATGGGCGTCTCGGCGCGCGGCGAGGTGAAGCGGGCGAAGTACCAGCTCGAATCGACGAAGGTGTCCATCGTGTCGGTCTCGCGCCGCGCCGGGGCGCCGCAGGACGGGCAGGCACAGTCACGCCACGAGGGGTGACGGTCGAGCGGGTTGCCCGGCACCGAGAAGTCGATCGGCGTGCCGTCTTCGTCGTAGGGCAGCGCGATCGGAAGGTTTTCCTTCTTCTCGGGCACCACGCCGCAGGCCTCGCAATGGACCACGGGAATCGGGCAGCCCCAGTAGCGCTGGCGCGACAGGCCCCAGTCACGCAGGCGGTACTTGGTCACGCCCTCGCCGATGCCTTTCGACGCGCAGAAGTCGACGGCGGCGTTGACGCCCTCTTCGCCGGTCTGCACCTCTTCCCCGGCGACGAGACGGGTGTAGCGCACCTTCTCGGTCTTGGCGGGAACGAAGGGCTCTGCCTGGATGTCGATCTCACCCTCGAGCGGCACGAAGGTTTCCACGATCGGCAGGCCGTACTTCGAGCAGAAGTCGTGGTCGCGCTGGTCGTGGCCCGGGCAGCCGAAGATCGCGCCGGTGCCGTAATCCATGAGGATGAAGTTGGCGATATAGACCGGCAGTTCCCAGCTGTCGTCAAACGGGTGACGCACCTTGATGCCGGTGTCGAAGCCACGCTTCTCGGCCTTCTCCAGCTCTTCTTCCGAGGTGCCCATGCGGCGGCACTCGGCGACGAACGCGGCAAGCTCGGGGTTGCCCTGCTCCAGTTCCTTGGCGAGCGGGTGGTCCGGCGAGATGCCGACGAAGGACGCGCCGTGCAGCGTGTCGGGCCGGGTGGTGTAGCACTCGATCTTGTCGAAGCCCTCGGGGGCACCCTGCGTGTCGAAGGAGAACTGCAGACCGCGCGAGCGGCCGATCCAGTTCGCCTGCATCAGCTTCACCTTGGCGGGCCAATCATCGAGCGTGTCGAGCGCGTCGAGCAGCTCGCCCGAGAAGTCCGAGATCTTAAAGAACCACTGGGTGAGTTCCTTGCGCTCCACGAGCGCGCCCGAGCGCCAGCCGCGACCGTTCTCGACCTGCTCGTTGGCGAGCACGGTCATGTCGACCGGATCCCAGTTCACCACGGCGTTCTTGCGGTAGACGAGCCCCTTGTCGAGCATGTCGAGGAACAGCGCCTGCTGCTGGCCGTAGTATTCCGGATCGCAGGTGGCGAACATGCGCGACCAGTCGAGGCCGAAGCCCAGCGGTTTCATCTGCGCGACCATCGTGTCGATGTTGGAATAGGTCCAGTCCTTGGGGTGACCGCCCGAGGCCATCGCGGCGTTCTCGGCGGGCATGCCGAAGGCGTCAAAGCCCATCGGGTGCAGCACGTTGAAGCCGTTCTGCTTTTTGTAGCGGGCGATCACGTCACCCATCGTGTAGTTGCGGACGTGGCCGATGTGGATGCGCCCCGAGGGGTAGGGGAACATTTCCAGCACGTAGTATTTCGGCTTGTCGGCGGAGCGGGTGGCCTTGAAGGTCAGGGCCTCTTCCCAGGCGGCCTGCCATTTCGGCTCGATCGTGGCGGGGTCGTAGCGCGACATAATCTGTTGTCCCTCAGAGCGGATGGGGTCGGTGCGGATGGGTCTTGCCGGGTGATAGGGCAGGCCCCGGCGGGCGTCCAGTGCCCTCTCCCGGCTGGCAGCGGCTGACGGCGACATTTCAGCAACCTCTTGGCGTCAAAAGACCCATATGCGGCGTTTCACATTGGTTCGCGTTTCGCCGCGTGGAAAAGTGCCCCCCGTTTAGGGACCGATGACCGAAGACCATGAAAATACTTTGCATTCACCAGAATTTCCCCGGCCAATACAAGCACCTCGCGCCGGAATTGGTTCGGCTCGGCCATGAGGTCACCGCGCTGACCCCGAAGGTCAAAAAGCCGACGGTCTGGAATGGCGTCAAAGTGATCCCCTATGAGATCCGCGGCAGCAGCACCCGCGGCATCCACCCCTATCTCACAGATTTCGAAACCAAGGTGCTGCGCGGCGTCAGCTGCTGCAACGCGGCGCTGCAACTGCGGCAGAGCGGCTATGAGCCAGATGTGATTCTGGCCCACCACGGCTGGGGCGAGAGCCTGTTTCTGAAAGACGTCTGGCCCGAGGCGCGGCTGGGGCTCTATTGCGAGCTCTACCATCTGACCACGCCGGAGTTCATCGACTTCGACCCCGAGTTCAGCAAACCCGCCTCGCTGAGCGAGGCGCAGCGCATCCGCATGAAGAACCTCAACAACCGGATGCACGAGGAAGTCATGGACGCGGGCATCAGCCCCACGGGCTTTCAGGCGGGCACCTTCCCCGAGCGCTGGCAGGACCGGCTGACCGTCGCGCACGATGGCATCGACACCGATCTGGTGGTGCCCAATCCGGATGCGCGGCTCGAGCTTGAGGGCGGCACCGTGCTGACCCGCGACGATGAGGTGATCACCTTCATCAACCGCAACCTAGAGCCCTATCGCGGCTATCACGTCTTCATGCGCGCCCTGCCCGAGATCCTGCGCCGCCGCCCGAATGCGCATGTCACGCTGATCGGCGGCGACGAGGTGAGCTATGGCGCCAAGGCCCCGGGCGGGAAGAGCTGGAAGCAGATCTACATCGACGAGGTGCGCGGCCAGATCCCCGATGCCGATTGGGCGCGGGTGCATTTCCTTGGCCGGGTGCCCTATGACCGCTTCCTTGCGATGATGCAGGTGAGCCGGGTGCACGTCTATCTGACCTACCCTTTCGTGCTGAGCTGGTCGCTGCTTGAGGCGATGAGCGCCGGCTGCGCCATCCTCGCCAGCGACACCGCGCCGGTGCGCGAGGCGCTGACCGAGGGGGAAACCGGCTGGATGGTGGATTTCTTCGACCGCGACGCGCTGGTCGAACGGCTCTGTACGCTGCTCGACGATCCCGACACCCGCGCCCGCCTTGGCGCCGCGGCCCGCGCCCATGTCCGCGCCCATTACGATCTGCGCAGCCATTGCCTGCCGCGCCACGTCGACTGGGTGACCCGGCTGGGAGAGATGCGGCCCCGCCCGCCGCGGGACTGAGGCGCGCCGCCCACGATTGGCTCTATGCAAAAGAAAAGGCCCGGAGCGTTCTCCGGGCCTTTGTAATCTGCTGAAGCGCTGCCTCAGATGCGGCTGTCGACCGCGCGGATTTGCCGTGCGCGGGTCAGGATCGCATCTTCGACCGCATGCACCGTAGAGGCGCTGGCCGGGCCCGAGCGGGTCATCAGCGCGACATTGAGCGAACGTGCGTCCAGCGCCGGGTCCGAGACGAGGATCGTCGCGCGATAGGCGGTGCCGCCGCCCGGCGGGGTGCCGTAGCCGGTGGTGATCACCCCGGTGAAGGGGTCGACAGATTCGACCGGCAGGAAGTCCAGAACTTCGAGCGAGGCGTTCCAGATGTATTTGTTCACCGCGCCGACTCGGCCCGCGTCGGGC
This sequence comes from Salipiger sp. PrR002, assembly GCF_010500775.1. Classification (NCBI taxonomy): domain Bacteria; kingdom Pseudomonadati; phylum Pseudomonadota; class Alphaproteobacteria; order Rhodobacterales; family Roseobacteraceae; genus Salipiger; species Salipiger sp. PrR002. Next base: position 266,502 of record NZ_JAAGOU010000002.1, on the reverse strand, counting down.
TTGGACTTAAAAATGTCCCAAACGGTCGACTCGGGCGCGCCGCGTCCGTTGTAGATCTCCGCTTCCATGATCTCGTCGGCCGAGCGGGTCTGTACCGTCTGCGTGGATGTCTGCTGGCTGCAGGCCGTCAGCCCGAGCACCACCGCTGCCAGCGAAAGCCCCTTCGCAAACCGCTTATATTCCATGAAACCAAAGCTCCTGACCGTCCGGTTGGTTGCCCCTGCATACTCGTCGGCACCGCGTATCACAAGCGGTCAATCCCGGGCCCGCCAAAGCCCGCCTCGGCACCGGCAGCGCCTTGAAAGGTCCGTGATATTTTTGTGGCAATTGCGCATCACTGATTTGCTTGATGGGGCCCTGCCCGCACCTGCGGGTTGCCAGATCGGCCAGCCAAAGCGCATAGAAGCTCCCATCAAGGCCGGGCTACCCGGATTGGTACGTGCCTTAGAACACATGAGGGAAACAATGAAAAAGATTCTGTTTGCTTCCACCGCGCTGGTTGCAACCGCAGGCGTCGCCGCGGCAGAAGTTACGATCTCGGGCTACGCCGAGATGGGTATCTACAACCCGGGTGAGACCACCGACCAGGCGAACGACGAAGCTCAGTTCTTCACCGACATCGACCTGACCTTCACCATGTCCGGCGAAGCCGACAACGGCCTGGTCTTCGGTGCGAACATCGACCTCGACGAAGCCGACAACCCCTTCTCGGACCCGTGGGATCAGGGCGGTGAAGCTCTGTTCGTGTCCTACGGCGGCGCAACCCTGACCATGGGCGACACCGACTCGGCATACGACAAAATCGTTCCCGAGATGAACCTCGGCGGCGCAGGCTCGCTGGCTGACGACGAAACCATCCACGCTGGTTTCAACGACGGCGCAGAGTTCGACGGCGGCGTGAACGGCTCCGACGGTCAGATCGCTCGTTTCGACTACGCTTACGACGCGTTCACCTTCTCGGTGTCGGCTGAGCAGATCGCAGACGGCTCGAAGCCGGAAGACGTTGGCCGCGCAGACTCCGGCGAGACCCTGTGGTCGGCAGGCGTTGGCTACTCGGCAGAACTGTCGGGTGTCGACCTCTCCGCAGGCCTCGGCTACCTGAAGCTCGACGAGTGGGCCGAAGTGTGGGGCCTCGGCGTCACCGCAGGCTTCGCAGGCGGCTTTGAAGTTGGCGCGACCTACAGCGACATCGACGGCGAAGACGGCTTCGTGTCGGACGGCGAGCACTGGGGCCTCGGCTTCGGCTACTCGATGAACGCCTTCTCGGTCGGCCTGAACTACGGCAAGTACGACTTCGACGACGCTGGTGAGCAGGAAGGCTACGGCCTGGCAGCCAACTACGACCTGGGCGGCGGTCTCGTTGCACAGTTCGGCTACGGCTACAGCGAATTCACCGACGGCTCGGACGACGACACCTGGTCGCTCGGCCTGGCAATGTCCTTCTAATCTCTCCTGAGATTAGTCTGATAGGGAAGAGCGGGCTTCGGCCCGCTCTTTTCTTTTGCGCCTGCACCGGGCAGAACGGGCGCAGCGCATCTGAAGACGAGACATCCCCATGCTGCCACTCTCGGCCGCGCGTACGGCCAGCCTGCTGAACTCGGTCCGCCCCGCCCTTGCCAAAGGCAAACTCGGCGAGGCCCGCGCAGCGCTGGAACAGGTGCTGGCCATGGAGCCACGCCGCGGCGATCTCGCCTTCCAATTGGCTCAAATCTGCTATCAGCAGGGCGACCGCGACGCCTGTCTCGGCCACCTCGACCGGGCCGTCGAGCTTGCGCCCGATCAGCCTCAGGTCACCGCCCTTGCGGTCGAGCGTTACCGCGCCCTCGGGCGCCCCGAGCAGGCGCTCGCAGCCTATGACCGGCAGATCGCGGCTGATCCCAAGGCGATCAAGCCGCGCGCGGACAAGGCGCATTACCTGCAGCTTCTGGGACGGTTCGACGAGGCCGAGACGATCTTTCGCGCGCTGATCAAGCGCCACCCCAATGCCGCCGAGCTTTACCGGATCTTCCTCGCCAGCAAGACGCTGAAGCCGGGCGATCCGCTGCTGCGCGCCATGGAAAAGCTCTGGGCCCGCAGCGATCTGCCGGACGCGCAGCGGATGCATCTGGGCTTTGCGCTGGCCAAGGCGATGGAAGAGACCGGCCAAACCGCCAAGGTCTTTGGCTACCTGCGCCGCGCCAACGCGCTGCAGGCCAAGGCCGCGCCCTTCGACAGCGCCGCGCAGGCCCGCGAGTTCGCCGCCGTGCGCGCCGCGCAAGAGGGGCTCGCGCCCGGCGCGCCCGCCGAGCCGGAGTTGCGCCCGGTCTTCGTCACCGGCATGCCGCGCTCGGGCACGACGCTGGTCGAGCGCATTCTCGGTGCCCATCCCGAGGTGACCGCTGGCGGCGAGCTTGGTCACGCGCTGAAGCTGGCCTATGGGCATTTCGGTGCCGGCGAGCAGATGCGCCGGCTCGCCGACGAGCCCCCCGCCCGCGTTGCCGCCTTTGCCGAGCAATACCTGCGCCTTGCCGCGCGCGACAGCGGTCGCCGGAGCGGCGTGATCACCGACAAGTCGATCCTCTGCCACCTGATCTTCGGGCTGCTCGACCACGCGCTGCCCGGCGCGCGCATCGTGGTGGTGCATCGCGATCCGCGCGACATCGCCCTGTCGATCTACAAGAACCATTTCGCCACGGGCAGCCACCGCTACGCCAACGACCTGCCGCTGATCGCCACCGCGATCAAACGCTTCCGCGCCAATGTCGCCCATTGGAAGGACGCGCTGCCCGGGCGCATCCACGAGATTCGCTATGAAGATCTGGTCGCCGATCCCGAGCCGCACACCCGCGCGCTGGTGACGGCTGCGGGTCTGCCTTGGGATGAGGCCTGCCTTTCGTCGCATGAGGCGGCCGGACAGGTGAAAACGCTCAGCGTCAGCCAGGCGCGGCAGCCGATCTATCGCGGCTCGGCGCAGGCGTGGAAGAAATACGAAACCGAACTGGCGCCTTTCATCGAGGCCTGGGGAGAGGAACCATGGGACTGAACGACATCAAGACCCGCATCGCCAAAGCCGAGCGCGACGCAGGCAGAGCCCCCGGCTCGGCGCAGCTGATCGCGGTCAGCAAGGTGCAACCGAACGCGCGCGTCGAGGCGGTGCTCGAAGAGGGCCACCGGCTCTTCGGCGAGAACAAGGTGCAGGAGGCCGCAGGCAAATGGCCCGCCTTCCAAGAGCGTTTCCCGGACGCCAAAGTGCATCTCATCGGCCCGCTGCAGAGCAACAAGGCGCGGCAGGCGATGCAGCTTTTCTCGGCGATCCACTCGCTGGACCGGCCCAAGCTCGCCACCACGCTGGCGCGGCTCGCGCAGGAACTGGGCAGCTGTCCCGATCTCTTCGTGCAGGTGAACACCGGCGAGGAAGAACAAAAGGCCGGCATCCTGCCCGCCGAGGCCGACGCCTTCATCAAAGAGGTGCGCGATCTCGATCTGCCGCTGAAGGGGCTGATGTGCATCCCCCCGGTCGATGAGACGCCGAGCCTGCATTTCGCCCTTCTGGCCAAAATCGCCGAACGCAACGGGCTTGATGGCCTGTCCATGGGCATGAGCTCGGATTTCGAACAGGCGATCGCGCTTGGCGCCACCCATGTGCGCGTTGGCTCGGCGATCTTCGGCGAACGCGACTACAGCTGAGCCCCTGCCCGGCGCCGCTATGGCTGCGGTGGACGGCCTGCCTCCGGCGGGGATATTTGGGTCTAGACGAAGCCAGCCGCCTTCCACGCTTCGTCTAGACTGAAGTATCCCGGGGGGTGAGGCGCGCCGCGCCGAGGGGGGCAGCGCCCCCCCCTGCCGCCTTTCCGCCCCAGCGCTGCCGGAGGAGATGTCCCCATGGCAATCCCGGTCGAGACCTTCTTCCTGCGCCCCGACGGGCAGGGCACGCTGCAGGCGCGCATTCAGCAGATGGTGGCCGAGGGCGTCCTGTCGGGCCGCTTCCGGCGCGGCGAAAAGCTGCCCTCGACCCGCAAGCTGGCGGCACATCTCGGGGTCAGCCGGATCACCGTGGCGCTGGCCTATACCGAGCTTCTGGCCTCGGACTATCTCACCTCGCGCGACCGCTCGGGCTATTACATCTCGGAGGGCGCGCCGGAGCCGCCGGACTTCCCCGAGACGCCGCGCGCCGAGCGCGTCGACTGGCAGCGCGCCATGGGGCGGCGTTTCGCCGCCGGTGCGGTGCCCGAGCGGCCCGCCGACTGGGCGAGCTACCGCTATCCCTTCATCTACGGTCAGGCCGATCCAAAGCTCTTCGATCACGCCAACTGGCGGCTCTGCGCGGTGCAGGCACTGGGGGCGCGGGACTTCGGCGCGCTGACCCAGGATTACTATGACCGCGACGATCCGCAGCTGGTGGAATTCCTCGCCCGTCAGACCCTGCCCCGGCGCGGCATTCAGGCCCGCCCCGAAGAGATCCTGATCACCCTGGGCGCGCAGAACGCGCTGTGGCTGGCCAGCCAGATCCTGCTCAGCCCCGAGCGCCGCGCCGCGGTGGAAGACCCCTGCTATCCGGCGCTGCGCGTGCTGCTTGATCAGACCGGCTGCGCCCGCAGCGCGATTGCCGTGGACAGCGAAGGCCTGCCGCCCGAGGCGGTGCCCGAGGGCACCGATGTGATCTTCACCACACCCAGCCACCAATGCCCCAGCGGCGCCACGCTGCCGCTGGCGCGGCGGCGCGCGCTGCTGGAGCGGGCGCGCGATCTGGGCGCGGTGGTTGTCGAGGACGACTATGAGTTCGAGATGGCCTATCTGCAGCCGCCCACACCGGCGCTCAAGAGCCTCGATGGCGACGGCCGGGTGGTCTATGTGGGCAGCTTTTCGAAGTCGCTCTTTCCCGGTCTCCGGCTGGGTTATCTCGTCGGCGCCGAGCCCTTCATCCGCGAGGCACGCGCTCTGCGCGCCTCGGTGCTGCGCCACCCGCCCGGCCATATCCAGCGCACCGCCGCGCATTTCCTGAGCCTTGGTCACTATGACAGCCTCGTGCGGCGAATCGGGCGCGCGCTCGGCGAAAGGCGGCAGGTGATGGAGGCCGAGATCGCCCGCAACGGGCTGGAGATCGCGGGCGTCGCAGCGCATGGCGGCTCGTCGTTCTGGATGCGCGCGCCGCGCGGCGTGGATACCAAAGCGCTCGCCGCCGAGCTGCAGCGCGAAAGCGTTCTCATCGAGCCCGGCGCGCCATTCTTCCAGAGCCCGGATGCGCCGCGAAACTTCTATAGATTAGGCTATAGCTCGATCCCGTCGGAGCGCATCGCGCCCGGGCTGCAGCGCATTGCACAGGCGCTTGCACGTCCCCGCAGGGAGGGCTAGGGCTTTGCCCCATGCGGACCATTCGTGATTACCAGTTCACCGAGCCCCGGGACCGGGGTGCCAGCGTCGCCATCGGCAATTTCGATGGCGTGCATCTTGGCCACCGCGCGGTGATCGAAATGGCCCGCGAGAAGGGCAATGGCGCGCCCTTCGGCGTGCTCACCTTCGAGCCGCACCCGCGCGAGTTCTTCGCCCCCGATGCCCCGCCGTTCCGGCTGATGTCGGCCAAGGCCCGGGCCTCGCGGCTGGAGAAACTGGGTGTCGAGCGGCTGTTTGAGCTGAATTTCAACGCCGCGCTCGCCGCGCTCACCCCCGAAGAGTTCGCCCGCGACGTGCTGACCGAAGGTCTGGGTCTGAGCCATGTGGTGGTGGGAGCCGATTTCTGCTTTGGCAAACACCGCAAGGGCAAGGTCAGTGACCTGCAGCGTTTCGGTGCCGAGATGGGCTTTGGCGTGACCGTGGCCGAGATTCTGGATCAGGACGGCGCGCAGATCAGTTCCACCGCGATCCGCAAGGCGCTGACCGAGGGCGACCCGCGGTCGGCCGCGGCGCAGCTTGGTCACTGGCACCGTATCGAGGGCGAGGTCGGCGGCGGCCAGCAGCTGGGCCGCAAGCTGGGCTACCCCACGGCCAATATGTCGATCGACGGGCTGCATCCGCCGCGCTTCGGCGTCTATGCGGTGCTGGTCGACGTGCTCGACGGGCCGCATAAGGGCAGCTATCACGGCGCCGCCTCGCTGGGCGTGCGGCCAATGTTTGGCGTCAACAGCGCCAACCTCGAAACCTTCATCTTCGATTTTTCCGGCGATCTTTACGGCGCGACCCTCTCGGTCGGTCTGGTGGAGTTCCTGCGCCCCGAGCTGAAGTTCGACGGGCTCGACGCGCTGGTGGCGCAGATGGATCTCGACTGCGCCGAGGCGCGGCGCATTCTGGAGGCGCTATGAGCGACCCGATCGACCGCAAGGGCCTCGCCCCGCGCTTCTGGGAGAGCAAGCCGCTGAGCAAACTCAGCGAGGCCGAATGGGAAGCGCTCTGCGACGGCTGCGGCAAATGCTGCCTCAACAAGCTCGAGGACGAAGAGACCGGCGAGGTCGCGCTGACCTGTGTCGCCTGCCGTCTGCTCGACGATTCCAGCTGCCGTTGCTCGCAGTATGAAATCCGGCACCAGTTCGTGCCCGAATGCATCGTCCTGCGTCCCGACAACATCGACGAACACGCCTATTGGATGCCCCAAACCTGCGCCTACCGGCTGCTCTGGGAAGGGCGTCCGCTCTATGACTGGCACCCGCTGATCTCGGGCGATCCCGAGACGGTGCATGCCGCTGGCGTGTCGATGCGGGGCCGGACCGTCCCCGAATTCGAGGTCGGCGAGGACGATTGGGAAGACCACATTATCGAGGAGCCCACCTGAATGTTCTTTGCCTCCGACAATTCCGGCCCCGTTCCTCCGCAGGTGCTGGACGCGCTGACCCGCGCCAACACCGGCCATACGCTGGGCTACGGAGCCGACGTGCTGTCGATGCAGGTCGCCGAACGCATCCGCACGCTTTTCGAGGCGCCCTCGGCGGCGGTCTATCTGGTGCCCACCGGCACGGCGGCCAACTCGCTGGCGCTGGCCTGCCTCTGCCCGCCCTACGCCACGGTGTTCTGCTCGCCGGTGGCGCATATCCACGAAGACGAGTGCAACGCGCCCGAGTTCTACATGGGCGGCGCCAAGCTGACGCTGGTCCCGGGCGAGGACCGCATGACCCCCGAGGCGCTGCGCTCGGCGATCGAGGGCGAGCAGAACCGCGGCGTGCATGGCCCCAAGCGCGGGCCGGTGTCGATCACCCAGCTAACCGAGAAGGGCAACTTCTACACGCTCGAAGAGCTGCGCGCGCTGACCGCCGTGGCCCGCGAATATGGGCTGCCGGTGCATCTCGATGGTGCGCGCTTCGCCAATGCGGCGGTGAAACTGGGCGCCACGCCCGCCGAGATGAGCTGGAAGTCCGGCGTCGACATCTGCGTCTTCGGCGGCACCAAGAACGGGCTGATGGGCGTCGAGGCGGTGGTGATCTTCGATTCCGAGAAGGCGCAGGAGTTCGAGTACCGCCGCAAGCGCGGCGCGCATCTCTTCTCCAAGCACCGCTATCTGGCGGCACAGATGGACGCCTATCTCGAAGGCGATCTGTGGAAGGATCTGGCCGAGCGCGCCAATGCCCGCTGCGAGCAGCTGGTGCAGGGGCTGGAGCAACTGGGCGTGACGGTGCTGACCGAGAGCTATGCCAACATGGCCTTCGTTGAGATGCCGCGCGACGCGCACCGCAAGGTGCAGGCGGCGGGGGCGACATATTACGTCTCGGGGGATCTGGAAGGCGACGGCGGCGAGCTGCTGACCGGGCGTCTGGTCTGCGACTGGTCGCTGGAGCCCGAGGACGTCAGTGCCTTCCTGAGCGCTGTGCGCGAGGCGGTCTGATCCGCAGGCCACGGCCCCAAGGGCCAAATTTCTGGGAAGAAATCTGCAAGAGCCTTCGAAGGCTCTTGCCTCAGTTCAGCTGGAAGTGCAGCTCGTAGCTGCCGTCGATGAACGCCCCGAAGAGATCGGGAATATCCGGGTGCTCCACCGGCTCGCCCGAGTAATCGGCGATGAGGTTCTGCTCGGACACATAGGCGACGTAGAAGCTCTGATCGTTCTCGGCCAGCAGGTGGTAGAACGGCTGCTCGCGGCTCGGGCGCGCCTCTTCGGGAATGGCCTCATACCACTCCTCGGTGTTGCTGAACTCGGGGTCCACATCAAAGACCACACCCCGGAACGGGTGCTTGCGATGGCGGACGACCTGGCCCAGATGATATTTCGCGCGCTGTGTGTGCATGGATACCTCTGAGAACAATTTTTGACATTTTTTGGGCAACTTGTCCAACACCGAGCCCCATTTGCTCGGAAACACACTGTGGCCTGCGGGCCGACAGTTCGGCGGCAAACCGCCGTGGTGGCCAATTCCCGCGCATGTCCCGGAGTTCCCGGGATTGAAGGAATTGTGATTCCAACGGGGCCGGCTTTGAGCTAAAATAATCGTCAATAAAAGACAAAAAACACCACAAGAGCAGAAAAAGCGAGAGGCAGATGAGCAGATGGCTTCGCGCGGCGGCACTGGTTCTATTGGCCGCGTCCTGCGGAGGTGGCGGTGCCGGACGGGCACCGAACAACCTCGAGGACGCATGCGCCATCATCCGTGAGCGCCCGAATTACATCCGCGCCTTCCGTGCCGCCGAACGCAAATGGGGCGTTCCGGTACATGTGCAGATGGCGACGATCTATCAGGAAAGCAAGTTCATCTCGGACGCGCGGACTCCGTTCCGCTATGCGCTCGGGGTGATTCCCTATGGCCGGCAAAGCTCGGCCTATGGCTACAGTCAGGCGCTGGACGGCACCTGGGACGAATATGTGGAAGCCACCGGCAAATGGCGCGCCGATCGCGATGACATCCGCGACGCGACCGACTTCATGGGCTGGTACATGTCCGGAAGCCGCGACCGGCTGGGCATCAGCCTGCGCGACGCGCGCAACCAGTATCTCGCCTACCACGAGGGCCGCACCGGCTTTGCCCGTGGCACCTACAACGGCAAGTCTTGGCTGATGCGCGTGGCCGAGGACGTGGGTAACCGGGCGGTGGTCTATGAGGTGCAGCTGGCGAACTGCCGGCAGGCGCGCCGCTGGTAAGCGGCTGCGGCCCTCCCCCGAAACTGAAAAGGCCGGGCGCTCTGCCCGGCCTTTCGCTTACTTCACCCGGTTCACGTCGAACACCGAGTTGGGCAGGTTCTTATCCGCCAGCGCGCCCAGCACCACCGTGGTCTTGGAGCCATTGCCATCGTTGATCACCCATTGCCGCAGCTGCACCGGATTGCCGGTGAACTTCATCTGGATCGAGCCGCGGTCCGGGTGCTCGGGGTCCTGCGCGGTGACCGTGGTGGCGGTGCCGTCGTAGCTGTGGCCGGTCACCATCCCCGCGCGGCCAAGGTTGACGTTCTTGGCCAGAATGATCGACAGCGGCGTCTGGCTCAGCGGGTAGGTCTCGGGCTGGCCGCCCAGCTTCTTGTCGAAGACATAGACCGCCCCCGCCCAGGCCAGAACCAGCGCCTGCTCGGGCGGCTTGTATTCAAAGCGCACCTTGCCCGGCCGCTTGATCGAGATCGTGCCGGTAGAGATCGAGCCGTCGCCATTGATCTGGGTGAACTGGCCCTGCGCCGACTGGATCGAATTGAGATATTGCGACACCTCGCCCAGCGAGAGCTTCTGCGCCGCCGCCGGCAGCGTGGTGAGCACAAGCGCCGTGAGCGCGGCGATGAAAGTGCGGATCATTCCGTTTGGTCCTCTTGCTCGGGGTCTGCCATCCATATCGCACGCCCTTTCGGTGTTATGCGATAGCAGGCAGGCGTTGCAGCCTATCTAGGGCGCCCGGACGCGCGATCAAAGGCTTGCCGGTGCCCCGCCGCCCCGAAACGGCGTCACTTCGCCCAAACCCGCGCTTCGGCCCGCACTCAGGCCCACACCGAAGCGCGCACTGAGGCCCGAACAGGGGGCTCCGCCCCCGCGCGCCCCTGCGGGCCACGCTCCCCCGGCGTATTTTGGAAGAGAAGAAGCCCAAGAAAGAAGCCCAGGAGCGCACACCCCCGGGCTTCTTCTCTTTTCAAATACGCATGGCGCGCCAGCCGGGCCAGCGCAGCGCCGATTATTGCTCGGGCACGAGGATCTCGCGCTTGCCGACGTGGTTCGCCGCCGAGACGACGCCCTCGTCTTCCATCTGCTCCACAAGGCGCGCAGCCTTGTTGTAGCCGATGCCGAGCTTGCGCTGGATGTAGGAGGTCGAGCACTTGCGGTCCTTGATGACGATGCCCACCGCCTGATCGTAGAGCGCGTCCTCGCCATCGGTGTTGCCGCCGGTGTTGAGGCCGAGGACCGCGTCGATATTGTCGGCCTTCTCCTCGTCGGGGCCCTGCACCACGCCCGAGACATATTCCGGCGGGCCGAAGGCCTTGAGGTGGTTCACCACCTCCTCGACTTCCTCGTCCGACACGAAGGGGCCGTGGCAGCGGGTGATGCGCGCGCCGCCCGCCATGTAGAGCATGTCGCCCATGCCCAGGAGCTGCTCGGCGCCCATCTCACCAAGGATGGTGCGGCTGTCGATCTTCGACGTCACCTGGAAGGAGATCCGGGTCGGGAAGTTGGCCTTGATCGTGCCGGTGATCACGTCCACCGAGGGGCGCTGCGTGGCCATGATCAGGTGGATGCCGCTCGCCCGTGCCATCTGCGCGAGGCGCTGGATGCAAGCCTCGATCTCTTTGCCCGCGACCATCATCAGGTCGGCCATCTCGTCGACGATGACCACGATATAGGGCATCTTGCGCGGCTCGAACTCTTCGGTCTCGAACACCGGCTCGCCGGTCTCGTCGTCAAAGCCCGTCTGCACCGTGCGCTTGAACATCTCGCCCTTGCTGAGCGCCTCGGCGACGCGGCCGTTGTAGCCGTCGATGTTGCGCACGCCCATCTTCGACATCTTGCGGTAGCGGTCTTCCATCTCGCCCACGACCCATTTGAGGGCCACGACGGCCTTCTTGGGGTCGGTCACAACGGGGCTGAGCAGATGCGGGATGCCGTCATAGACGGAAAGTTCCAGCATCTTGGGATCGATCATCACCAGCCGCAGATCCTCGGGGGTGAGCTTGTAGAGCAGCGACAGGATCATCGTGTTGATCGCCACCGACTTGCCCGAGCCGGTGGTCCCGGCGATCAGCAGGTGGGGCATCTTGGCGAGGTTGGCCACCACCGCGTCGCCGCCGATGTCCTTGCCGAGGGCCAGCGGCAGGCGCTGGTTGCCATTGTCGTAGTCGCGGCTCGAGAGGATCTCGCGGAAGGACACCATCTCGCGCTTGTCGTTCGGCAGTTCGATGCCGATCACCGAGCGGCCCGGCACGGTCGAGACACGCGCCGACAGCGCCGACATCGAGCGGGCGATGTCGTCGGCAAGCCCGATGACACGGCTGGCCTTGAGGCCCGGCGCGGGTTCCAGCTCGTACATGGTGACCACGGGGCCGGGGCGAACCGAGACGATCTCACCCTTCACGCCATAATCGTCGAGCACCGTCTCCAGCATCCGCGCGTTCTCTTCCAGCGCTTCGTCGGACAGAACGTGGCGCTCGATGTTCTCGGGATTGGCCAGCAGGTGCAGCGGCGGAAGTTCGTAATCCACCGCCTTGTCGTCGAAGCCGAGGCCGGGCTGCGCTTCTTCCTGTGCGCGGCGCGAGGGCTGCATCGGCTTGGGCTCGGCCTTCTGCACCACCTTTTTGGGCTGCATCACCGGGATCGCGGGGCGCGGCATCTGCATCTGCGCCGGCTCGGCGGACCAGCTTTGCACGTCGTAGCCGTCGTCATCCTCGTCATCGCCGTCGAACTGGTCCTGCGCGGAGGCATCGTAGCCGCCATCATCGTAGCCAGCATCATAGCCAGCATCGTAGCCCTGCGCCTCAAAGCCGTCGGCGTAGTCTTCCGCGCCGTAGCTCTCTGCGCCGTGGTCATCCTCGGCGTAGCTGGGCTCGGCATAGGCTTGACGGGCCGGCTGGGCGGGTGCGTCGGCGCGGGGCTGCGGCTGCGCATCAAACGCAGCAGGCGCCTCGTCACCGTAATCGTCGAAGTCGCGGTAGTCGTCGAAGTTGTCCGCCTCATAGGGGTCTTCGGCATGGGTGAAGGGCGCAGGACCAGCGGGCTGCGCATAACCCTGCGGCTGCGCCGTGTACTCGGCCCGGTGCTCGGGCGCCTGCGGTACCGCGCGCGAGGCGGTCAGCGGCGGCTCGGGCGGCAGTTGCTCGGCGGCCTGCGCGGCGGTGAGCGGCGGCTCGGCGCGCAGCATCTGCGTCGGCTTGTAGATCAGCGGCTGCGGGCCACGGCCCCGGCCCTTGGTCAGCGGCTTGCTGGGATCCTCGGAGCGGCTTGCACCGAAGGTCGGCGCAATGCCCCGGCGGCGGGTCTTCACCGCATGGGCGATCTTGGCACGGATACGGTCTTCGCCGGTGTCGGGTTCCACGGGGAGCAGCTCCACCTCGTCGTCATAATAGTCGGGCTCGGGCTCGGCGCGGCGGGTGATGCGCGCCAGAAGGCCGGGCTTTTTGGCAGGCTCGGGCGCGGCGCGCGGCGGCGCAACAGGAGCAACCGGGGCCTGAGCGACTGGGGCGGCGGCCTCTTCCCACGCCTGCATCTGCGCGTAGGCATAGGCGTCGTCCTCGTCGAGCAGCTCGGGCTCTTCGGGCTCGAGCTCCAGCGGCGGCGGCGCGGCACGGCGCACCCGCGAGCTGCTGCGCTGCGGGGCCGGGGCCGGTGCGGGCTCTTGGACATAGTCCTGGGCATAAGCATGCTCGGGCAGAGCGTGGTCATCTTCGGCATAGCCATCCTGCGCAGCCGCCCAAGCCTCGGCCTCGGCAGCCTCTTCGGCGCGGCGCGCGCGGCGGTCGGAATGCGCGGCCTGCGCGCGCTGCGCGGCCTGCATCGCCCCGCCCGCACCCCGGCCGAGCAGGCTCAGCAGCGAGGCGTAGGACATGATCAGCCCGACCAGAAGGAAGCGGCCGATGCTCTGCAACTCGTCCTTGGTGAAGCCCAGAACGAAGGCCCCAAGCGCCAGCAGGCCAACGCCCAGCAGGACCGTCAGCAGCTTCAGACCGAAACCGGCGCTGAGCGGCAGGATGCCAAGCGCGGTGCCCATCATCATATCGCCGAACAGCCCGCCAAGGCCGAAGCTGTGGGTCCATTCCGGCCCGGTTTCCAGCCCCGCGGCATAGATCGAGGCCAGCGCGATCCAGATCGGCGCGAAAACCACGCGCGGCAGCGCGCGCTCGTCACCGCGATGCAGGGCAAGGCGAACGCCCCAGACCAGCAGCACCAGCGCGAGGCCCCAGCTGCCCAGACCGACGATCATGAACAGCGGCGCCGAGACCGAGGCGCCAAGACGGCCCAGCCAGTTCTGCACCGGAGCATCGGTGGCCGACAGCCACGAGGGATCATCGGGCGTGTAGGACCCGATCATCGCCGCCGCCAGTAGGCCAAGGACAATCAGGGCCAAACCGCCAAGCTCCTTGCCCCGCTTCTCGATTGCGGCCTGCATGTTGCTGTCGAAGAGCGGGTCGCGCCCTTTCACCTGATATGCCATTGCCTCGCCTCGTCGTTTTTTCTTATTGCCCGTACAGGCAGTCCCGGATGCGGGTCAGCCCCTGTTCGGTCTCGTCACGGCTCGCCACAAGGGCGACCCGGATGAACCCCTTCCCCGGATTTCCATCCGCGGTGTCGCGCGACAGATAGGCGCCGGGCAGAACCCGCACGCCGGTTTCCTGCCAGAGCTTCAGCGCCGCCGCCTCGCCGTCCTCGACCGGCAGCCACAGGAAAAAGCCTGCCTGCGGCGGCATATAGCCCGGCACATTGCCAAAGATGCGGTCCGCCAGCTCGAATTTTTCCAGATAGAGCGCGCGGTTCTCTTCCACATGCGCCTCGTCGGCCCAGACCTGTTCCGACACGCGCTGCACCGGCAGCGGCAGCGGCGCGCCCGCAAAGGCGCGGTGCTGCTTGATCCGGCGCAGGCTCTCGGGGCCACCGGCCACAAAGCCAGAGCGCAGGCCCGGCAGGTTCGAACGCTTGGACAGCGAGTGGAAGATCACCACCCGCTCGGGGTCGGCACCCATCTCATGCGCCACCTGCAGCGCGCCCACGGGGGCCTCGCCACGGTAGATCTCGGAATAGCACTCGTCGGCGAGAATCTGGAAATCGTGCTTTTCGCCAAGCCCGATCAGCTCCTGCCAGTACTCACGGCTCGCCACCGCACCCTGCGGGTTGGCCGGGGAACAGATGTAGATCAGCGCCGTGCGCGCCAGCAGGTCCTCGGGCAGCCCCACGATATCCGGCAGATGGCCGGTTTCGGCGGTGGCGTTCACATAGACCGGCTCTGCGCCGACCGAGAGCCCTGCCACGGCGTAGACCTGATAGAAGGGGTTCGGCATCAGCACGACCGGCTGCTGGCCGTTCTTTGTCTCGGGGCAGAGCGCCATGGCGGCGTTATAGAGCCCCTCGCGCGTGCCATTGACCGGCGAAAGCTGGGTGTCGGGGTCGATGTTCACGCCGTAGCGGCGCGCCAGCCATGCGGCGATGGCCGCGCGCAGTTCGGCGGTGCCGTCATTGGGCGGGTATTGGCCGAACTCCTGCACGGTCGCGGCCAGCACCTCTCCGACGAAGGCCGGAAAGGGGTGCTTGGGCTCGCCGATGGTCATGTGAATGACCTCACCACCCGGCTCGAATGAGTCGATGAGCGCCCGCAGGCGCGGGAACGCGTAAGCCGGAAGGTTCGAAAACCGTTCGGGGAACATGCCAGTACTGCCTCTATGGTCCGGGATCGTATACGCCCCGTTTTGCCGTAAGGATACGCAAGGCGGTACGCTTCGTCTACCGGAACTCCACGTGGTCAAAGCGCTGTGGCGCGAATGCCGCAGCGTAGCAAAATATTTCGCGACTGTCTCGGGCTGCCGGGATTTCGCATGGAAGCGCGCAGGCTTAGCCGAAGATCAGTTGCAAGGTTGTGCGACGCCGACTTGGCGAGGTGGGCCTGCGGAAGGCCCGGCCCCCTGCCCCGTGTCGGCCGCGCGGCAGGGGCGGGACACGGGGCCCGACATGAGGCCGGATATGGGGCGGCGTGTCAGGCGAAATAGTCGCGCAGCATCCGCGTGTAGATCGCCTTCAACTGGCCGATCTGCGCCACCTCGACGTTCTCATCCACCTGATGCAGCGTCTTGCCCACGAGGCCGAACTCGACCACCGGGCAGTGATGCCGCATGAAGCGCGCATCCGAGGTGCCGCCCGTGGTCGACAGTTCCGGCGTGCGGCCGGTCTCGGCCTCCACGGCCTTCGCCACGAGATCCGACAGAGCCCCCGGCGGGGTGAGAAACGCCTCGCCCGAGATCTTGATCGCGACCTCGGTGCTGGTGCCGAACTCGGCATCGACCTTGGCCGCCTCTTCGCGCAGCCACTCCGACAGCGACGCACCGGTGTGAGTGTCGTTGAAGCGGATGTTGAGCGTGGCGCGGGTCTGCGCGGGCACAACATTGGTTGCGGGGTTGCCGGTGTCGATGGTCACCACCGCCAGCGTGGTCGGGTCGAAATGGTCGGTGCCCTCGTCGAGCACATGGCTCGACAGCCGGTCCATCAGCCGCGCCATGGCAGGCATCGGGTTCAGCGCACGGTGCAGATAGGCCGAGTGCCCCTGCTTGCCGGTCACGGTGAAAAAGGCGTTCATCGAGCCGCGGCGACCGATCTTCATCATGTCGCCCATCTTTTCGGGACAGGTCGGCTCGCCAACGATGCAGATCGACATGCGCTCGTCCTCGACGGCCATGTAGTCGAGCAGCGCCGTCGTGCCGTCGACCGCATCGCCCTCTTCGTCGCCGGTGATCGCCAGAACGATGGCACCCTCGGGCGGGGTCTCTTTCACGAAATCCACGGCGGCGGCGGCAAAGGCGGCGACCCCCGATTTCATGTCGGTCGCGCCGCGCCCATACATCACGCCGTCCTTCACCTCGGCACCAAAGGGATCGACGGTCCAAGCGGCGAGATCGCCCACCGGCACCACGTCGGTGTGGCCATTGAAGCCAAAGCTTTTGGCATGCCTCTTCTCGCCCCAGCGCGCGAAGAGGTTGGCGACGCCGCCCCGGTCGACGCGGGTGCAGGCAAAGCCCGCATCCTCCAGCAAGCCCTGCAGCAGCACCAGCGCGCCGCCCTCTTCGGGGGTGACCGTCGGGCAGCGGATCAGATCGGCGGTCAACTGGACGGGATCGAGGGGCTTGGGGTCGGTGGTCATGGGCGCATCTCCGAGCAATTTGCCTCTGGCTACCCCGAGGTCGCGGCGCGTGCAAATGTGATGAAAAGGCCGCAGCGCGCCATGGCGCCGGCGGTGGGCGGCTGACGGCGCGGCGGCGGCGGTGCTAGCTTGGGAAAAAAGCCCCTTTGGCATGGTCGCACGCGGCGGCCCCGCGGGGACAAAATTGCGAGGCACCCCCAAAGCATGAGCAGCCCCGGATGAGCTGGATCGCCATCGCCTCGGACGAGGCGCGCTGGATCGACAGACCGGCCTTCGCCGCCGCGCTGGACGTGCCCGGCGGGCGCATGGAGCGCGGCACGCTGCTGCTCGAAACACGGCTTTCGCCACAGGCTAGGCCGCAGATCCTGATGTCTTATGAACGCGGCTTCCCGCTGGCGGCGAGCCTTTCGGTCCAGGTCCTGCCCGGCGGCAGCATCGTTCTGGTGGCCAGCCGGGAGGGCGAGATCTTCCACACGGTGATCGCCCACCCCGGCGATGGGCGCGCCGAAACGCTGCGGCTGACGCTGGCATGGGACGCGCCGCGCCGCTGGGCCCGGCTGAGCGTCGAACGCCCGGAAAGCGGCACGATCGAGCTGCGCGAACTGGCACCGCCGCCGTCGCCCAACTATGAAAATCTCCGCACGCTGGCGCTGCATCCGGAGCTTTGCACCATCGCACCGGACCTGTTGTTCTTTGCCTTCTCCGACGAGATCGAGCCGGTGGGTCCGCTGCCGACGCTGGCGGGCTCGACCCCGATCGCAACGCCGAACGGTTATCGCCGTCTCGAAAGCATCCGCCGCGGCGATAGCGTGCTGACCGGCGACGGCCGCACGGTGCCCGTGCTGGAAACCGTGCACCGGCTGGTGCCAGCGCGCGGCTCTTTCAGCCCGGTGCGTCTGCGCGCGCCCTATCTTGGATTGCAGCGCGACATCCTCGTGGCGCCGCACCAGCGCCTGCTGATCGGCGGCTCGGAGGTGGAATATCTGTTCGGGCGCGAAGCGGTTCTGGTGCCCGCGCACAGCCTGACCCACGGCTTTGCCGGGCAGGCCGAGGATTGCGGGCCGCTGCTGTGCTACCACCAGCTTTTGCTGCCCGCGCATGACACGCTGCTCGCCGCCGGGCTGGCCGCCGAAAGCCTTTATGTGGGCAGGCTGCGCCGCGATCCGGCGCGGCTGGCGGCCTCGCTGCTGGCGGAGATGCCGCGCGATGCCATCCCCGAGCAGCACCGCGCCGGGCATCAGGTGCTGGGCCCCTTCGAGGCGGTGACGCTGGTCGAGGCACGCGCGGCCTGAGAGGCGCCTTGCGGGGATGCGGTTTATGGGGGCGCTGCCCCCGCCGCGCAACGCGCGGCTCCCCCGGGATATTTTTGTCTAGACGAAGCGGCGGGCGGGCGCGCACGCGGGCTTGGGACGGCGCAGAATGGCGATGACGCTGGCCGCGGCGCGTGCTACGGCTGCGGCATGAGCAAACTGCCTTCGAAAGCCGAGATCCTCGATTGGATCATGGCGCACCCGACCCAGACCGCGAAACGTGACATTGCCAAAGCCTTTGGCATCAAAGGGGCTGCGCGGATCGACCTCAAGCGCGTCCTCAAGGAGCTTGAGGCCGAGGGGCATCTGGAAAAGCGCAAAAAGACCTACCGCGACCCGGACCGGCTGCCGCCGGTGACCGTGCTGCAGGTCAAGGCGCCCGACGAGAACGGCGATCTTTTTGCGCAGCCGCTGGAGTGGCATGGCGAGGGCGTCGAGCCCGCGGTGCTGCTGGTCCCGCGCGCCACCGACCCGGCGCTTGGAGAGGGCGACCGCATCCTCGCCAAGCTGCAGGTGGTGCATGAGGAAGATCACAACTACGAGGCGCGGCTCATTCGCAAGATCGGCGTCAGCCCGCGCAAGATCGTCGGCATCTTCCGCAAGGGCCCCGAGGGCGGACGCATCGTGCCGATCGACAAGGGGGCGGACAAGGAATGGCTGGTCGGTCCCGACGCCATGGCCGGCGCGCAGGAGGGCGAGCTGGTCGAGGCTGAACAGGCCGGGCCGCGCGCCTCGCGCATGGGTCTGCCGAAGGCGCGCATCGTCATGCGCCTTGGCGATCCTTCAGAGCCGAAGGCGGTCTCGCTCATCGCCATCCATCAGCATGGCATCCCCGACGCCTTCCCGCCCAAGGTGCTGGAGGAAGCCGACCGGATGAAGCCCGCGGGCCTCAAGGGCCGCACCGACCTGCGCGAGCTGCCGCTGGTGACCATCGACCCGGCCGACGCGCGCGACCATGACGATGCCTGTTTTGCCGAGGCGGACGAGGATCCGAAGAACCCCGGCGGCCATGTGATCTGGGTCGCCATCGCCGATGTGGCGCATTACGTGCTGCCCGGCTCGGAACTGGACCGCGAGGCCAAGAAGCGCGGCAACTCCAGCTACTTCCCCGACCGGGTCGTGCCGATGCTGCCGGACCGGCTGTCGGGCGATCTGTGCTCGCTGCATGAGGGCGTGCCGCGCGCCTGTATCGCCGTGCGCATGGTGATCGACGCCGAGGGCAACAAGCGCAGCCACAGCTTCGTGCGCGGGCTGATGCGCTCGCCCGCCTCGCTCAACTACGCCGAAGTGCAGCAGGCCATGGATGGCCAGCCCAACGACAAGACCGGGCCGCTGCTCGAGGATGTGATCCGCCCGCTCTATGCCGCCTATTACGCCCTGCGCGACGCCCGGAACCGCCGCCAGCCGCTGGATCTGGAACTGCCCGAGCGCAAGATCGTGCTGGGCGAGGATGGCACGGTGACCTCGGTCAATTTCGTTGACCGGCTGGATGCGCATAAGCTGATCGAAGAGTTCATGGTGCTGGCCAATGTGGCCGCCGCCGAGACGCTGATCGCCAAGCGCACGCCGCTGCTGTTCCGCGTGCACGAAGAGCCGCCGGTCGAAAAGCTCGATGCGCTGCGCGAGACGGCGCAGGCGGCGGGGCTCAACCTTGCCAAGGGGCAGGTGCTGAAGACCGCGCATCTCAACAAGCTGCTGCATGACGCGGCGGGGCGCGAGGATGCGGAACTGATCAACCTCGCCACGCTGCGCTCGATGACGCAGGCCTATTACAACCCCGAGAACTTCGGGCACTTCGGCCTCGCGCTGATGAACTACGCGCATTTCACCTCGCCGATCCGGCGCTATTCCGACCTCATCGTGCACCGCGGGCTGATCTCGGCGCATGGCTGGGGCGATGACGGCCTGTCGCAGACCGACATCGAGCGGCTGCAGCAGACCGCCGAGCATATCTCGGACACCGAGCGGCGCTCGATGATGGCCGAGCGCGACACCACCGACCGCTATCTCGCCGCCTATCTGTCTGAACGCGTGGGCGCAGAGTTCGGCGGGCGGATCAGCGGCATCGCCAAATTCGGGGTTTTCGTGAAGCTCGACGAAAGCGGCGCCGACGGGCTGGTGCCGATCCGCAACCTCGGGAACGAGTTCTTCCACTTCGACCGCGAGGCCGGCACGCTGATGGGCGCCGACACCGGCACGCTGATCACCCTGGGCCAGCGGGTGCGGGTGAAGCTGGTGGACGTGACGCCGGTGACCGGCGGCATCGGATTGGAACTGCTGGAACTGGCTGGCGAGGCGGTCGAGGCACCGCGGCATCGCAAGCCTGCGGGCTACGGGCGGTTCAAGAAGACCCCCGGTGGCAGAGGCAGCGGCAAGGGGCCCAAGGGCAAAGGTCCGGCGCGGCGCAAGGATGTGGCCGAGCGCAAAAAGAGCGCCAAGACCGCGCGCAAGGTCAGCCGCACGCGCAAGACCGAGCGCTGACGCGCAGCCAAGAACTGACGTAAGGGCGCGGCGGCCTGCATCCCGGCAAAGGCGGGATCATGCCCGCCGCGCCTTTGCCCGCTTCGCAAATCATGCATTTCGCGATAGCCTTCTGTTCATAAAAAACGAGCAGCAGGTGACCCCATGAAACCGAGCCTTTTCGGCCTCGCGCTGTGCCTGACGGCGAGTCAGGCCGCCGCCGACCGACTTGCCGACTTTTCCGCCCCCCTTGCCTCGCAGCGTCCCGCGCCGCGCCCCGCCGCCTTTGATACGGTGCAGGTGGTGCCCAAGGCCACGGTCGACCGCGAGTATCTGCACTGGCTCGACGGGTTCCGCAGCCGCGCCCGCGCCGAGGGGATCTCGGACACCACGTTGAACGCCGCCTTCCGCGCGCCGCATCTCGACACCGACGCGCTGGCGAAGATCAACAATCAGGCCGAGTTCACCAAGACGCTGTGGAGTTATCTGGAGTCCGCCGTTTCCGAGAGCCGGATCGAGAATGGCCGCGCCGCGATGATCGCCCATGACCAGTTACTGCGGCAGATCGAGGCGCGCTACGGCGTCGACCGGCAGGTGGTGGTGGCGATCTGGGGCATGGAAAGCGCCTATGGCAGCCACCGAGGCACGCATCCGGTGATCCCGGCGCTGGCTACGCTGGCCTATGGCTCGCGCCGCGGCAAGTTCTTCGAAGGCCAGCTCATTGACGCGCTGCGCATCATCCAACACGGCGATACGACGCCCGAGAAGATGACCGGCAGCTGGGCCGGGGCGATGGGGCACACGCAGTTCATCCCCTCGTCCTATCGTGCGCTTGCGGTGGACTGGACCGGCGACGGGCGGCGCGACATCTGGTCTGACGATCCCGCCGATGCGCTTGCCTCCACCGCCAATTACCTCGCCGAGAGCGGCTGGATCCACGGCCAGCCGTGGGGCGTAGAGGTGCAGCTGCCGCAGGGCTTCGACTATGGGCTTGCCGATGGCGACGCCGCGCGGATGCCTTCGGATTGGGCGCGGCTCGGCGTGGTCGGCATGGACGGCCAGCCGGTGCGCGACTTTGGCACGGCGCGGCTGCTTTTGCCCGCCGGGCACAAGGGCGCGGCCTTTCTGACCTTCAAGAACTTCAAGGTGATCTCGCGCTACAACGCCGCCGACGCCTATGTGATCGGCGTCGGCCATCTGGCGGACCGGATCATGGGCGGCGCGCCGATCCTGTCGGACTGGCCCGATGACGAGCGCGCACTGACCAGCGGCGAGCGCAAGGAGCTGCAGATGCGGCTCAAGCAGGCGGGCTTCGATCCTTCGGGCGTCGACGGGCGGATCGGCCCGATGACCATCAAGGCGCTGCGCGACTATCAGCGCGCAGTGGGTGTGGTGCCCGACGGTTACGCCTCGCTCGAGGTGCTGCGGCGGCTGCGCTAGGTCAGTTGCAGCCCGCCTCGAGGCAGGCCCGACGCAGGGTCTCGATCTGGCGTTTGCGCGGCTCGGGCCAGAGATTGGCGCCGCAGGGATCGGTGATCAGCACATAGCGGTCACCCTCGCGCTTCAGCAGCGCCGCCAGCTTGCCGCTGGCGGCCTTGCCACACCACGGGCCGAAACACACAGAACGGAGTGTGATGCGGCTGTCGAAGGGCCGCGTGAACCCCTCCTCGCCCAAGGCCCAGCCCCAGATGCGCGCCGGAACCTCGCCGCCGTGACGCGGCACCGGGCCGGTCTCCAGCATGCCATTGACGGCCAGCCAAGACGACTCGCCCTCCGCCGCCGCGCGCACATCGCGAGCCACATCGGGCGACAGGCATTTCAGCGCCAGCGCGGGGCTGGCGGCGCAGCACATCAGCGCCAGCAGCAGCGTGCGGATCACAGCTTATCCTTGAAGGCGGCGATGACCTGCTCATAGACCGCGCGTTTGAACGGCACGATCTGCTCCAGCACTTCATCGGCGGGCAGCCAGCACCATTGCGAGAACTCGGGATGTTCGGTGGCGATATTCACCTGATCGTCGCTGCCCTGAAAGCGCAGCAGGTACCATTTCTGCTCCTGCCCCTTGTAGCGTCCCTTCCAGATGCGCGGCACGATGTCATGCGGCAGGTCATAGGCGATCCAGCCGTCGGTCTCGGCCTCGACCGTGACCAGCGAGGGGCTGACGCCGATCTCTTCTTCGAGCTCGCGCAGCGCCGCCTCGCGCGGCTCCTCGCCCTTGTCGATCCCGCCTTGCGGCATCTGCCAAGCCGGAACCTCGCTGTCGATGCGCTGGCCGACGAAGACATGCCCCGCAGCATTGGCGAGCATGACCCCGACATTGCGGCGGTAGGGCAGCGCGGCGATCTCTTCGGGGCTCATGGTCTTCATCGGCGACTCCTTGGTGTGTGGCGGCACGCTATCGCCGGACAAAGCGTTTTGAAAGGGCAGCCGAGCGCGCGCATCCCCTAAGCGGCCAAAGCAAAAGGCGCGCCCCAAAGGACGCGCCTTTCGTCTCGCCCGAGAGGGCGGCTTACTTGTCGGCGGCCTGCGCCTGCTGCATCAGCGCGGCTTCGTCGCCCAGAACGCTGAGGCCCTTGAGAATGTCGATCGCATAGGCCAGCTGGTAGTCGTCCTGACGCAACTGCGCCGCCTTCTCGGCCTTGGCACGATCTTCCTCGATCTGACGGATCTCGTCCTCGGTCAGGCTGTCGTTGTCCAGCGCGCCGCGCAGATCGGCCTCGGAGCGGCCAAAGACTGCGGGGCCGTCCTCATCGCTCTCCGGCTCGGGCGGACGCTGCTCGACGACGATGTCGGGCGAGACGCCAAGCGCTTGGATCGAGCGACCCGAGGGCGTGTAGTAGCGCGCGGTGGTCAGGCGCATCGCGCCATCGCCACGCAGCGGCATGACCGTCTGAACCGAGCCCTTGCCGAAGCTCTTGGTGCCGACGACCACAGCGCGGCGGTGGTCCTTCAGCGCGCCAGCCACGATCTCGGATGCCGAAGCCGAACCACCGTTGATCAGCACCACGATCGGCTTGCCTTCCGAGAGGTCGCCCTCGGTGGCGTTGTAGCGGTCACCGTCGGAGGCGTTGCGGCCACGGGTCGAGACGATCTCGCCCTTGTCGAGGAAGGCATCGGCCACTTTGATCGCCTGCGTCAGCAGACCACCGGGGTTGTTGCGCAGATCGACGACGATGCCGTTGACCTTATCCATGCCGCCAGCGGCCTCGACCTCTTTGGCGAGCCCCTCGGCGAGGTTGGGATAGGTCTGATCGTTGAAGGTGGTGATGCGCAGCACCACGGTGTCGCCTTCGAGGCGCGAGCGCACGGCAGTCAGGGTGATGGTGTCGCGGATGATCGAGATATCCATGGGCTCTTCTTCGCCCTCACGCACCACGGTGATGACGATCTCGGAGCCGACCGGCCCGCGCATCTTGTCCACCGCCTCGTCGAGCGACAGGCCCAGAACCGACTCGCCGTCCACATGGGTGATGAAGTCGCCCGCTTCGACGCCAGCCTCATCCGCCGGCGTGCCGTCCATCGGCGAGACGACCTTCACGAAGCCGTCTTCCTGCGTCACTTCGATGCCCAGACCGCCAAACTCGCCGCGCGTCTGCACGCGCATGTCGGCGGCATCGTCCGGCGGCAGGTAGCTGGAGTGCGGGTCGAGCGAGGTGAGCATGCCGTTGATCGCCGCCTCGATCAGCTTTTTGTCGTCCACTTCGGTCACATATTGCGCACGGATGCGCTCGAAGATGTCGCCGAAGAGGTCGAGCTGCTCGTAGACGGAGGTGTTCTTTTCGGCCTCCTGTGCAAGCAGCGGGCCGACAAATTGCGTCGTCGCCACAACGCCTGCCACGGTGCCGCCCACTGCGGCCATCAGAAACTTGTTCATCCTCAGATCATCCCTTGTCGCTGGCGAACCATTCTAGCGGGTCCACGGGGGCGTCGCCCTCTCTTACCTCTATATACAGGGTTTCCGTGCGTCCAGCGCCGGAACCTTCACGTGACAGTGACGCGCTGTCAGATGCCGCATCGCCCATCAACCCCACCGGCGCGCCCTCGGGCAGGATCTCGCCGGTTTCTGCATAGCTCTCGTCCAGCCCGGCCAGCACGAACAGCAGGTCGGGCTGCGGCTCGAGAATGGTCACCAGCCCGTAATCGAGCAGCGGGCCAGAGTAGCGGACGGTGGCGGCGGTGGGTGTGGTGACCAGCGCCTGCGGCAGCGTCGCGATCACGATGCCGGGGCGTTTGACCCCTGCCGCATCCGCCTCATTCGCGCCGCGCAGCACCTGCCCGCGCACCGGCAGTTCCAGCGCGCCCTTCTGCTCATCCACCGGCGGCAGCGAGTTCGGCGCCTCGTCCGAGGTGATCTGCGCCAGACCGGAGGCGAACCCATCGAGCGTCTCGGTGGCCGAGATCAGGATGGCGGTGCGCACCGGGTCCTCGGTGAAGCGTTTCGGCAGATCGGTTCGGTCGGCCACCGCCTGACTAAGCTCGGTGCGGGCCTGCTGCACGCCTGCCAGCCCCTCGCGCAGCGTTTGCGCCGCGTTTTCCTGCAGCGCGCGCAACTCGGCGACCTCGTTGAGATCAGAGCGCAGCGCCTTGGCCTCCTGCGCCAGTCCCGGCGTCACCGAGGCCAGAAGCATCCCCGCCCGCGCCGAACCCACCGGCCCCGCCGGATGCAGCAGCGCCTCGGCGGCGACGGTGCTGCCGAGGCTCGACAGCGCGCCGAGAAGTTGCGCGATCTCTTCGTCCTGCGCCGCAAGACGGCGGCTCAGTTCGGTCTCGCGTACGGCGGCCTCGCGCAACCCATCTCGGAGTGCGGCGAGCCCGTCCTCATAAGCGGTGACGGTCTGGGTCAGCGCCCGCACACGGTCGCGCGAGCCTTCGGCGGCATCAAGCTGCACCGAGGCTTCTTCCAGCGCCCGCGCCGCCGCCCGTGCGGCATCGCCGGGGGCCTGCGCCAGCGCAGGGCTCGCCAGAAGGCAGAGGATCAGCGCGGCGGCTCTCATTTGTCGATCAGGCTCGCCCCGGTCATCTCTTCGGGCTGCGGCAGGTTCATCAACTGCAGCAGCGTCGGGGCGACATCGGCAAGGATGCCGTCATGCACCGTCGCGCCCTCGGGCCCGCCGAAGAGGATCACCGGCACCGGGTTCGTCGTATGCGCCGTGTGCGGACCATCGGTCGCGTCGTCCCACATGGTCTCGCAATTGCCGTGGTCGGCGATGACCACCATCGCGCCGCCGACCTTCTCGAGCGCCGCGACCACCTTGCCGAGCCCCTCGTCCACCGCCTCGCAGGCCTTGATCGCCGCATCGAGATCGCCGGTATGCCCGACCATGTCGGGGTTGGCGAAATTGGTGACGATCAGGTCATAGCCTTTCTCGATCGCATCGACGAAGCGTTCGGCCACTTCGGGCTCGGACATCTCGGGCTGCAGATCGTAGGTCGCCACTTTCGGCGACTTGGGCATGAAACGGTCCTCGCCCTCCTCCGGGGTCTCCTTGCCGCCGTTGAGGAAGAAGGTGACATGCGGGTATTTCTCGGTCTCGGCGAGGCGGAACTGCTTGAGCCCCTGTTTGGCCACCCATTCGCCCAGCGTGTTGACGATCACCCGCTTGGGGAAGGCGGTGGTCATGTAGTCGTTGTGCTTGTCGGAATATTCGACCATGCCGAGCAGCGCCGAAAGCTCGGGCGTCTCACGCTCGAACCCGTCGAAGTCCGGCGCCGCGATGGCGGCGAGGATCTCACGCGCGCGGTCGGCGCGGAAGTTGAGGCAAAAGAAACCGTCGCCCGCCTTCAGCCCCTCGTAGCCGCCCACGACGGTTGCGGGGATGAACTCGTCGGTCTTGTCCTTGGCGTAGCTCTGGCTGACGGCGGTCACAGCATCGGGCGCGCTCTCGCCCTCGCCCGTGATCATCGCGTCATAGGCCGTCTCGACCCGCTCCCAGCGGTTGTCGCGGTCCATGGCGTAGTAGCGGCCGATGACCGTGCCGATGCTGGCGCCTTCGGGCAGGCTACCCGCAAGGTCCTTCATGAACCCCTCGCCCGACTTCGGTGCGACGTCGCGGCCATCGGTGATCGCATGCAGCACCACTTCGAGCCCCTGATCCACCAGCAGCTTCACCGCCGCCTTGATGTGCTCGATATGACCATGCACGCCGCCATCCGAGACCACGCCCATCAGATGCGCTCGGCCGCCCGCGTCTTTCACCTTGGAGGCGAAGTTCAAAATGGCCTCGTTCTTGAAGAAGGATCCATCCTCGATCGACAGGTCGATCTGCCCCAGATCCATCGCCACCACCCGGCCCGCGCCGATGTTGGTGTGACCGACTTCCGAGTTGCCCATCTGGCCCGACGGCAGGCCCACGTCCGGCCCGAAGGTGATCAGCGTGGCATGCGGGCAGGTTGCATAGAGCTTGTCCATGGTCGGCGTCTTGGCCAGCGCCGGGGCGTTATACACCGTCTCGTCGCGCAGCCCCCAGCCGTCGAGGATGGTCAGGACAACGGGTTTCGGAGTGGTCATGCTGCAACGCCCTCATGCTCTCAATGTCACGAGCGGTGTAGCAGCCCGGCGCGGCGATGTGGAGAGCCGCCGCGCCGAGAGGCTCAGCCGAAGATGAGTTTCGGCACGAAGAGCGAGATCTGCGGCAGGTAGGTGATCAGCAGCAGCACGATCACGTTGACCACGACGAAGGGCCAGACCCCGGCGATGATCTGCGTCACCGGTTTGCCCAGCGTCGAGGAGGCCACGAAGATGTCGAGCCCAAAGGGCGGCGTGATCATCCCCAGAGAGATGTTCAGCGTGACGATCATGCCAAAATGCACCGGGTCGATCCCCAGCGATTGCGCCACGGGAAAGAGCGGCGGCACAAGGATCAGCATGGCCGAGTTCGGGTCGATGAACATGCCCGCGATGAAGAAGCACAGGTTGGCGACCATCAGGAAAGTGATCCAGCCCGCGTCCACCGAGTCGAGCAGCGAGATGATCCCGTTCGGCACCTGCGCCAGCGTCACGAAGAAAGAGATCAGCCCGCCCATCGCCAGCAGCACGAAGATGATCGCGGTGTTGATCGCGCTGCGTTCGGTGATGGTGAAGAGGTCGCGCCAGGTCAGGCTGCGCAGGATGACCGCCTCGACCACGATGGCATAGACCACGCTGACCGCCGCCGCCTCGGTCGGGGTGATGATGCCTGAGTAGATGCCGCCCAGAATGATCACCGGCATCCCCAGCGCCCATTTCGCCTGCCAGATGGCGCAGAGCCGCTCGGACCACGGCATGCGCGGCTCGCGGCTGACGCCGCCCTTGCCCGCTTCCAGCCAGACGAAGAGCGCGAAGGCGAGGCCAAGCACGATGCCCACCGCCAGCCCGCCCGCGAAGAGCCGCGAGATCGAGGTGCCGGTCATCCAGCCATAGACGATGAGGGTGATCGAGGGCGGGATCAGCAGCGAGGTCTCGGCGCTGGCGACCAGCAGGCCGAGGCTGAACTTGTCGGAGTAGCCTGCCCGCTTCATCTCGGGGTAGACCATCCGGCCCATGGCCGCGACGGTGGCCGGGGCCGAGCCCGAGACCGCGCCAAAGGCCATGGAGCCGCCAACCACCACATGGCCGATGCCGCCGCGGGTGTGGCCGACGAGGGCCTTCACCACGTTGACCAGCTGCGCGGCGATCTGGCCCGCGCCCATCAGGTTGGCGGCAAAGATGAAGAAAGGGATGGCCAGCAGCGTGGTATGGTCGATGCCGCCGACGATCTTCTGCACGATCGCCGGGTCGGGCAGGCGCGCGTAGAACATCTCTTTGTAGGCCAGCGCGGGCACGCCCAGCACCAGCAGCATCTCGAACCCGGTCAGCAGCAGCGCGACCGCAAGGAGCAGGATCAGGATCAGCATCACTCAGCCTCCGCCTGCGCCGCGAAGCGGTCGATCACACCAAAGAGGCTCAGCCCGTAGCGCAGCGCCAGCAGCAGAAAGCCGATGACCGGCGCGAGGTAGATCAGCCCCATGGGAATGCCCAGCGTCGGCGAGGTCTGGCCGGATTTGAGCACGAACTGCACCATCTGTACGCCCAGCCACGCCACGTAGAGCGAGAACAGCAGCCCCACCGTGTCGATCAGGCGCAGCAGCCAGCGCCGCGCGGGCTCGGGCAGCTTGTCGCGCAGGTTGGTGATGCCCACATGCTTGCCCCGCTCCAGCGCGAGACCGAGCGCGAGGAACACCAGAAAGAGGTTCATCAGCCGCACCGCTTCCTCGATCCAGGCAAAGCGGCTGGCCATGGTGCCACCAAACTCGCGCATCACCACCGAGCCGAAGAACAGCGCCACCATGGTCAGGAACAGCACCACGAGGATCGTGCGCTCGACCCTTCGCAGCAGGTTGAGGAATGTCATGGGCGGTCTCCGGGTCTTTTTCGGGCGGCGGCTTGCAAAGAGGCGCCCGGAGATCCGGGCGCCTTTGAAGGTCTTGATAAATCTACGTGCGCGGCACGGGCTTATTCAGCGGTGGCTTCCTCATAGGCCGTCAGCAGCGCCTTGCCTGCGTCACCGGCCTTGGCGAGATACGCCTCCGACGCCGGACCCCAGGTCAGCTCGCGCAGTTCGGCGCGCTCTTCGGGCGAGGCCACGCGCACATTGGTGCCCGCATCCTTGATCACCTGCAGCGCCTCTTCCACGGCGGCGGCCTTATGCGCGGTCAGCTCGGGGATGACCTCGGCGAAGGCGCCCTTGATCACGTCCTGATACTCGGGCGTCAGGCTCTCCCAGAACATCGGGTTGAACAGCACCACATCTTCCATCGCGCCGTGATCCGAGATCACCACGTTCTCCTGCACTTCGTAGAACTTCATGTTCTTGATGGTGTCGAGCGGGTTCTCTTCGCCGTCGACGACGCCGGTCTGCAGCGAGGTGTAAAGCTCGCCGAAGGGCAGCGCGATGGCCGAAGCACCAAGCGCGTTGAACTGCTCGATGAGGATCGAGCTGTCCATCACGCGGAACTTCTGGTCGGCAAAATCGGCAAGGTTGTCGAGCGGCTTGTTCGAGGTGAACTGCTTCTTGCCGTTGGGCCAGAGCATCAGCGCCACCATGCCCTTGTCGGCGAAGGTATCGAGCAGCGCCTGACCGAAGGGACCGTCGCGCAGGGCCTGCGCCTCGGCGGCATCCTCGGGCAGCAGATAGGGGATATCGAGGATCGAGACCGCCGGGTTGAAACCGCCAAGGAAGGCGGCGGGGGCCACGGTGCCCTCGATGGTGCCAAGCTGCACGCCTTCGTTCATCTGGCGCTGGTTGCCCAGCTGGCCCTGCGGGAAGATCTGCAGCTCGACCGCGCCACCGGTCCGCTCTTTGACCAGCTCCGCCACCTTCTCGAGGTGCACGTGACGGCTCTGCGCCGTGCTCTCGAGATGGCCGATCTTGGCCACGAATTCCTGCGCCGAGGCGGCACCGGAAACAAGCGAAAGGGCGAGCGCGAGCGCGGCGCCGGCAAAGCGGGTCGTGACCATACGGGTGTTCTCCAGAAATTTTCGACGGCACTAGCTACCGGGCGGAGCGGGCGCAAGTCAAAGTGAACGCGCTGTGAGCGGCAGCGGCGGCGCGCAGCAGGTCGGCGGTGGGCAGTTTTTGGGCAGAGTTTTCGCGCCAAGATAAGCCGACGCATCCCCCGGCCAGAAAAAAGCGGCCCGCTTGCCAGGAAACGGGCCGCAGTCGGATGCACTCCCCTCTCAAAAAAGTGCACCTAGCTCAGTGAAGGCGCCTCAGCCGCGTCAGCGGTCCCGCGATGCGGCAGCCCGGCGGCGGCGCCTTTGCAACATTATGCTGGACGGCCAGCCACTTCTCGCATTGCTCGACCAGCGCGCAGCCGCGGCAGGCGGCCACCATAACCTCATATTCTTCGGCCCTCAGGCGTCCCTCGCGCAGCGCCGCGCTGAGGTTGACGCCCATGACCCGTGCCACGCTGCGGGTCATCCAGAAATGCCGCGCCGTGTCTCCAAGCATCGCTCACACCTCTTGGACGAGTTCACCCTGCAGCGCCGCGAATGTGCGGCTGTTCACGCAGTCCTCGGGGCAGGCCCGCGGCGCATTGCCCTCGGATCCGGCCTCCATCGGTTCGAGATGACCAAGCCAGCGGTCACAGCCCTCGGCCCAGAGGCAGCCCCGGCAGCGCCCGACCATCGCGGCCCAGTCGCTCTGCGGCAGCAGCCCATGATCCTGCGCCGCCACCAGATCAACGCCGGTGGCGCGGGCCATCCGCTGCACGCGCCAGAAATGCGCGCGCTCATCACCCAGCGGCATCGGGCGCGGACCGCGTTTCATGCAGGCAGAGATCATCGCCTTACCTCCCTGCAAGCTGCTGGAAGAGATCGGCGTTTCGGCAGTAGGAAGGCGTGGCGTCGGCCTTGCCCTTCTGTGCGGCGATCCAATGTTCGCAGGTATCGGGATGGGTGCAGCCGGTGCAGGCAAATACCGCATCCTCCAGCGCGCTGAAGCTGAGCTTGCCGCGCATCATCTGCTCTTCAAGATCGACCCCCACAGCGCTTGCCATATGGTCGACCAGCGCGGCGTGGCGTTTGAAATCCCTTGCTCCGGGCATGGCATATCTCCCCGTTGTTCGGCCCTGATGGCCGTTTCCTCGGGGTGATCCTATCAAAGGCTGCAGCTGCCGCCCTTGATGCACATCAACGTCAGACCCCGCCGCCGGACTGAACCGCCGCGACAGTGCGGCGCACGGCGTCGATTCGCGCGGAATTCGGCGGATGGGTGCCGAGGAAGCGGTTGCCGGGATCGGGCAGACGCTCGAAGAACCGCGCACCGCGGATCGGGTCAAAGCCCGCGCGCATGGTGATCACCGTGCCCAACTCGTCCGCTTCCAGCTCGTAGTTCTTGGTGAAAGTGCGCGCACCCACAGAAGCGCCGAACTCTTCGGCGCTGCGCACCGAGGCCTCGTCGGCGCCGGTCATCGCGGCGATGCCCGAAAAGATGATCGCGCCGATTGCGGCATCTTCCTGCACCCGGTCGAGATGGCCAAGAATATGATGCGACGCCTCATGCCCCATGACGAAGGCCAGTTCGTCCGCGTTCTGCGCCTCGCGGATCAGCGCGAGGTTGAACGCCAGCACCGGGCGGCCCTGACTGTCGCGGGTCTGAAAGGCGTTGGGTTCTTCGTCCGGGCGGTCGTCGACCACGATCAGGAAATCGCAGTTCGACCCTTTGTAAGAGATCGACCGACACTGCTGCTCGGCCACCGGCTCGACCCGGTCCACCACGTCGACGAATTGCTGCGCGGCGCGCGACCCGGTCCCGGCAAGCGGATCGCCGCCCCCGGGCACCGACGAGATCGGCACCGCCGTACAGGCAGAGATCAGGACAAACAGAAGGGGCAGAATTCGGCGCATGTGGCGGCTCGCTCCGGGTCTGGACATAGGGTCACGATAGGGGCCACCGGCGGGGCGCGCCAGTGCGGCCGTCAACAGATGGCAGCATTGTGCCTTAAACGTATCGCCCCAATGCCGCCGGACCCATGCAGGCTGGGCTCTGCGCCGCGCGGGGCACCGTCCGGCCCCGCCTGCGCAAGTTTCCGTGACGCGACCAAAATTCCGGATTGTCTGCCGGTGCATTACGCGTCTAGGCTGAGACCATGTTCAGTATCGAGCACGAATTCGACGCCACCGTTGTGACCCTCGTGGACGAGGGCGAACCGCATCTTCAGGAAGACGTGGTCGTCTCGAGCTTCGAGGAATGCGTCACGGTCGAGCAATATGACCCCCGCACCGACAGGGTGAATAAAATCACGCTTTCGATGACGCAGATGCGCGACCTCGCCGCCGCGATCAGCCTTCCCGAGGGCGTCTATACAAGGCAGGGCAGCGACACCGACGAGTGATCAGCCCTCGACCCGGAAGGCCTTGTCGCGCGATGTCGCGCCGCGGATCAGCGTCAGCCGGGATTTCGGCACCCCCAGCGCCTTTGACAGCAGTTTGACCACGGCGTCATTCGCCTTTCCGTTCTCCGGCACGGTGGTGACATAGATGCGGATCTGCCCGTCCTCCTCGCGGATCTCGTTGCGCGAGGCCTTTGGGGTCACGCGGACCTCCAGCACCGCCCCGGGCGCGGCGAGATGGGTGAGGTCGGGTTTGGCCATGATGGGGCTCCTCGCAGCTTTTCCGCTCTTCCTATCAAGTCATCGCGCCCGGCGCATCCCGCGCCACACCCGGGCTCGGCGCGCATCGCAACCGGTTGAAACCGCGCCGCCAAAGGCAGACATAGGAGGCGACTGAACGAGGAGACGGCGATGCCCACCCCCAATCCGCAGGCCATGGACTTCCTGCTCAGCCGGCGCTCGCGCCCGGCCAAGACCCTGACCGGCCCCACCCCCGACCGCGAGGCGCTGCTGCCGCTGCTCACCGCCGCCGCGCGCACGCCGGATCACGGCAAGCTGGAGCCGTGGCGCTTCATCGTGCTGGAGCGCGGCGCGCTCGACCGGCTGGCAGCTGCCATCGGCCCGCGCGCAGAGGCGCTCGGCGTGGACCCGGATCAAGCCGCCAAGGCACGCGCCGCCTTCGCCGACAGCCCGCTCTGCGTGGCGGTGATCGAGGTGCAAAAGGAAAGCCCGAAGATCCCGCCGCTCGAACAGACCTATTCCGCCGGTGCCGTCTGCCTCGCGCTGCTCAATGCCGCGCTGGCTTCGGGCTGGGGGGCCAACTGGCTGACCGGCTGGGCCTCGCATGACCGTGGATTCATTGAGGAAACGCTGGGGCTCGCCGCAAACGAAAGCGTCGCGGGCTTCATCCATATCGGCACCGAAACCTCAGCCCCGCCGGAGCGCCCGCGCCCCGACCTAGACGCGATCACCACGTGGATGGACGCATGATTCCGGCGTCTTTCCTCGCCGCCATAGGACAGATCGGCGACGCGCGCTTTCGCTCGGTGCTGATCAAGGGGCTCGGCCTGACGGTCGGGCTCTTCGTGCTGATCTATTTCATCTTCGTCACCGTCGTGGGCTGGCTGGTCGGCGACACCGTCACCCTGCCGTGGATTGGCGATGTGACATGGGTCGACACCGCGATCAGCTGGGGCGCGGTGCCGCTGATGCTGCTGCTGTCGGTGGTGCTGATGGTGCCGGTGGCCTCGGCCATCACTTCGTTCTTTCTCGACGACGTGGCGCAGGCGGTCGAAGACCGGCATTACCCCGCGCTCGGCCCCGCCATGGAAGTGAGCTGGGGCGAAGCGCTGCGCGACACGCTGAGCTTTCTCGGTGTAATGATCGCCGCCAACCTCGTGGCGCTGGTGCTCTACGTGCTGTTTGCGCCCTTCGCGCCCTTCATCTTCTGGGGGCTGAACGGCTTTTTGCTGGGGCGGGAATATTTCACGCTGGCCGCCATGCGCCGGGTCGGGCGCGAACAAGCCGCCGTGCTGCGCCGCCGCCATCTGCCGACGATCTGGGTCGCGGGCGTGCTGATGGCGCTGCCGCTTTCGGTACCGCTGGTGAACCTGCTGATCCCGATCCTCGGGGCGGCGACATTCACCCACATCTATCACCGGATCCACGGCGAACGGCCCGTGGGCTGAGGGCAGGTCTGGGAGGCTGGCGGCTCAGTCGCCAGCCGTCACCGGCGGCCCCATGCGGTTGAACATCCAGCTGTCGATGTCGCGCACGCTGATCATCCCGCTGAGGATGATCGAGGCGAAGATCGCCCATAGCACGGCAGAGATCCCCGTGGTGATCCATGCCTTGCGCTTGAGGTTATGCACCTCCGGGCTGCCCGCGTGGGTGCCCGGCACCACCTCGCCGACGTCGCCTTGCGTCTTCAGCCGCAGGGGAATCACGCACAGGAAGGTCATGAACCAGATGACCGCGAAGAGAACGATGCCCGATGTGATCGCCATGATGCGCCCTCAGACCTGTTCCAGCTCGACCAGCGTGCCCTGAAAATCCTTGGGGTGCAGGAAGAGCACCGGCTTGCCATGCGCGCCGATCTTCGGCTCGCCATTGCCCAGAACCCGCGCGCCCTGCTCTTTCAGGTGATCGCGCGCCGCAAGGATGTCATCCACCTCGTAGCAGACATGGTGGATGCCGCCCGAGGGATTCTTGTCGAGGAAGCCCTTAATCGGCGACTCGTCTCCCAGCGGATAGAGCAATTCGATCTTGGTGTTGGGCAGTTCGATGAACACCACGGTCACGCCGTGGTCCGGCTCATCCTGCGGCGCGCCGACCTTTGCACCCAGCGTGTCGCGGTACATCGCCGAGGCCGCCTCCAGATCGGGCACGGCAATGGCGACATGGTTGAGACGACCGATCATGACACTCTCCCTCGAATCCTCGCGTCGCCCGGTTATCGCGCGCCCGAGCCCCCTGCCGCAAGCGGGTGCGTCCATTAACCGCCCATTAGCTACGGCGCGTCAGGATGGCAAAGACCACCAGTGAGTATCTGCGTCAATGCCAGCAGCGAGTGTGACCTAGAGGGACAGTGACTATGAGCGACAACCATGAGTGCCAACCATGAGTGACAGTGACCGCCTCCCGCCACAACCTCCCCGCCCCACCGCGACCCGACCGTTGCTGGGGATGACGCTGCTGGCGGTGGAGGACAGCCGCTATGCCTGCGACGCATTGCGCCTGATGGCGCTGCGCAGCGGGGCCCGCATCCGCCGCGCCGATTGCCTGCAGGCCGCGCGCCGGCACCTGTCGCTCTACAGGCCGACCATCGCGGTGGTCGATCTTGGCCTGCCGGACGGGTCGGGCGCCGAGCTTATCAAAGACCTCGCCGAACAAAGCCCGCGCCTGCCGGTGCTGCTGGGCACCAGTGGCGATCCTTTCGCCGAACCCTTGGTCGAGGCTGCGGGCGCCGACGGGTTCCTCGACAAACCCCTGCACAGCCTGCTGCACTTTCAAAATGCCATCATCGCGGCGCTGCCGCCCGGTCGCCGACCCGGCGGCGTCAGGCTGGTGCCCGATGATCCGATCCGCCCGGATCCGCTGGCGTATCAAGACGATATCGCCCATGCGGCAAGCCTGCTCGACGGGACGCCAGCGCCGCAGCTTGCCGATTATCTGGCGCAATTCCTTGGCGGCTTGGCCCGCAGCGCGGGAGATACCACGCTCGAGACTGCCGCGGCGCATCTTGCCGAGGCCCGCTCAGAAGAGCGACCGGTGGAGAGTGCATTGGCCCATTTGGCGCAGGTGCTGCGCGAACGGCTCGACAGGCGCATGGCGATCTGAGGTTATCGCGGGGAACCCCTGCCCGTCTTTCCGCGTTGCTGGGCCGAACACCTAGTCACCCAGCCACCTGCACGCGGAGCGCCACATGACCTCGATCTACGACGCCATCACCAAGGACCATGAACACCATCGCACCCTGCTGGACCGCATCGACAAGACCGAGGGCGACAGCCCCGAGCGGCGCGAAGCTTGGGGAGAGTTCTACCGCGAGATCAAATCCCATTCCGCCGCCGAAGAGGAAGAGTTCTACTCGGCTCTGATGAAAGAGACCTGGGGTCAGGACGCCGCCCGCCACTCGGTGCATGAACACGCCGAGATGGATGAAATCCTCGAAGAGCTGAACGAGATGGACATGTCGTCCTCGGGCTGGCTCACCCGTTTCCGCACGCTCAAACACGACTACGAGCACCATATGGAAGAAGAAGAGGACGAGGTTTTCACCCGCGCCCGCAAGGTCGTCGGCGAGGAAGACAACGACGCCTACGGCAAGCGTTTCCTCACCCGCAAGGAAAAGGAGCTTGGCCTTATCGAGAAGAAAAAGGCCGACCACCTCGAAGACTGAACTCAAGCCTTTGAGGCGCCATTCGGGGGTGTGACGCTGCGGCGTCGCACCCCTTTTTCATGTACGATCTGTCTTCAAGCTGTTCCATTTTTGTTCGCAATGCCGCAGAACATGCAAATGCGCCATGCAAGCCACGAAAGCCGCGTGACAAGGGGGCGTCTGGAAGGCTATATTTCGTCAATGACTCAAAGCGCAGCGCAACATTTATCCGAATTTCTGGGGAATGATCGGTTTGGGACCGTCATGGCGGACCCGCCGTGGCGTTTCACCAATCGTACCGGAAAAGTCGCCCCCGAGCACAAGCGTCTTGCGCGTTACCCGACGATGACGCTCGAGGAAATCTGTGCGCTGCCGGTGGCCGATCACCTGCAGGACGCGGCGCAGTGCTACCTCTGGGTGCCGAACGCGCTGCTGCCCGAGGGTCTGCAGGTGCTAAGCTCTTGGGGCTTCGAGTATAAATCGAACATCGTCTGGCACAAAATCCGCAAGGATGGCGGCTCTGACGGGCGCGGCGTGGGCTTCTACTTCCGCAACGTGACCGAATTGCTGCTCTTCGGCACCCGCGGCAAGGCCGCGCAGGTCGAAACCCCAGAGCGCGCGCAGGTCAACATGATGCAGACCCGCAAGCGCGAGCATTCGCGCAAGCCAGACGAGCAATATGAGCTGATCGAAAGCTGCTCCAAAGGCCCGTATCTGGAGATGTTCGGCCGCGGTGTGCGCGACGGCTGGACGGTCTGGGGCAATCAGGCCGACGCCGACTACAAGCCGACGTGGAAAACCTATTCCTACAACTCGGGCGTCGCGGCGGAGTAACGTCGCGGCGCGACGCGAGCCGGGCGAGCGCGGGCCCGTGGGGTGGCGCTGCAACGGCTGTGGTCTGCGCTTTATGCCAGCCAAGTCCGCGCGACACCTGAACACCGTGCTGAAATGACAAAGCGCCAGCCCGTGGGGACGGGCCAGCGCTCGCCCGGCGGCCTTCGGCCTTGTTCCGGGCGGATCAGCGCTTCGATCCCAGAAAAATCCGGCCCCTAGCCCTGAAGAATCGCGTCCGGCAGACCGATCAGCACCAGCGGGCAGGGATTGCCGACGCCGCGGCGCACGCGCTCTTCGAGTTTCGACCAATGGGTGGTGGCGGTGCCGAATTTGTCGGCGACGAACTTGCGCGCAAAGGCTTCGGGGAACGTCATGCCCTTGGCCACCTGCGCCTCGACCGCGGCGCGCTGCTTGGCGGTGCGATCGCCGATGCCGAGCCGCTGCAGGTCTTCCTCCGACTGCAACCCGTTCGCTTCCAGCCAGCTTCGGATGCGCGGCAGCATGCGGTCCTGAAGCGTCGAGCCGCGCGTGACCACGATCCCCAGCGAGATCGCCGACTGCGCGTGCAGACGCTGGAAATTCTCGAGATCGCGGTCGAAGAACGGGTCCTTGTTGTTCCACTCGATCTCGAGCGCCAGCCGCCCCGCCCCGGCGCGGCGCACGTGGTCGATCTCATGCGAGATCGAATCGCGCTCCACGCCGTCGACGATGGTCTGGACAAGGAAGTTGTGCTTCTCCCAGCCGCGGGCGCTGAGCGCGCGCCGCAAGCGCTGGGTCTGCCCCGACTCGCCGCCGCCACCGGCGATTAGCTCGGAAAGTTCGATGCTGAACTCCGAAAGCGTCTCGACCAGTTCGGCGGTTTCTTCAGGGAAGTCGACGCTCAGAATCGCCGCGGCATGGTTGCGCACTTCGACATCGAAGCCGCGGGATCTGAGCGTCTCGAGCATCTGGATCACTCCTGCGGGATGACCCGCAGCGACAGTTCCATCAGCTGGTCCGAGCTGGGCTCGGAGGGGGCCTGCATCATCAGGTCCTCGGCGCGCTGGTTCATCGGGAACATGATGACCTCGCGGATGTTCTGTTCATCCGCCAGCAGCATCACGATCCGGTCGATGCCCGCAGCGCAGCCACCGTGCGGCGGCGCGCCGTAGTGGAAGGCCTGATAGAGCGCGCCAAAGCGGCTCTTCACTTCTTCCTCGCCGTAGCCAGCGATCTCGAAGGCCTTCAGCATGACGTCCGGCTTGTGGTTCCGGATCGCGCCCGAGACCAGCTCGTAGCCGTTGCACGCAAGGTCGTACTGGAAGCCGCGCACGTCGAGCGGATCGCCGTTCAGCGCGTCCATACCGCCCTGCGGCATCGAGAACGGGTTGTGCTCGAAGTCGATATCGCCGGTCTCATCGTCCTTCTCGTAGATCGGGAAGTCGACGATCCAGGCAAAGGCGAAACGGTTCTCGTCGGTCAGCTTCAGCTCGGCGCCGATGACGTCGCGCGCCTTGCCCGCCACACGCTCGAAGCTCGAGGGTTTGCCGCCAAGGAAGAAGGCCGCGTCGCCGACATCCAGACCAAGCTGCTGGCGGATCGCCTCGGTGCGCTCGGGGCCGATGTTCTTGGCGAGCGGGCCTGCGGCCTCGATGCCTTCGCCCTGATCGCGCCAGAAGATGTAGCCCATGCCGGGCAGACCCTCTTTCTGGGCGAAGGCGTTCATCCGGTCGCAGAACTTGCGCGAGCCGCCGGTGGGCGCGGGGATGGCGCGGACCTCGGTGCCTTCCTGCTCAAGCAGCTTGGCGAAGATCGCGAAACCCGAGCCGCGGAAGTGCTCGGAGCAGTCCTGCATCTTGATCGGGTTGCGCAGGTCGGGCTTGTCGGTGCCGTACCACAGCGCCGCGTCCCGATAGGAGATCTGCGGCCACTCGCCGGGCGCATCGACGTTCCGGCCACCGCCGAACTCTTCGAAGATGCCCGCGATCACCGGCGAGATCGTGTCGAACACGTCCTGCTGGGTGACAAAGCTCATCTCCATGTCGAGCTGGTAGAAGTCGGTGGGCGAGCGGTCGGCGCGCGGGTCCTCGTCGCGGAAGCAGGGCGCGATCTGGAAGTATTTGTCGTAGCCCGACACCATGATCAGCTGCTTGAACTGCTGCGGCGCCTGCGGCAGCGCGTAGAACTTGCCCGGGTGCAGACGCGACGGAACGAGGAAGTCGCGTGCGCCTTCGGGCGAGGACGCGGTGATGATCGGCGTCTGGAACTCGCGGAAGTTCTTGTCCCACATGCGGCGGCGGATCGAGGCGACCACATCCGAGCGCAGGGTCATGTTGCGCTGCATGCTCTCACGGCGCAGGTCGAGGTAGCGATAGCGCAGGCGGGTCTCTTCCGGGTACTCCTGCTCGCCGAACACCATCAGCGGCAGTTCGTTCGAGGCGCCCAGCACTTCGATCTCGCGGATGAACACCTCGATCTCGCCGGTGGGCAGCTTGGGGTTCACCAGTTCGGGATCGCGGGCTTTCACCTCGCCGTCGATGCGGATGCAATATTCGGCGCGGACCTTTTCGACATCCGCGAAGGCGGCGCTGTCGGGGTCACAGAGCACCTGCGTGATCCCGTAGGTATCGCGCAGGTCGATGAACAGGATGCCGCCGTGATCGCGAATGCGGTTCACCCAACCGGAGAGGCGGACGGTTTCGCCGACGTTGGCGTTGGTCAGATCTGCGCAGGTATGGCTGCGATAGGCATGCATGGGTCTTGCCCTTCGGAAACTGCTGGAAAGTTAGGCGCCGATACACCGCTAGAGCGTGGGGAAGTCAAGGGACGCCACTGGGATTTGCCATATTTCGTTCGCGTTGTAACGTCTGGGAACCTTTTTTCGATTCCAAACGTTTTCAACCGTTTTCAAACAAATCCGAGTTAAGGGGGTCTGATTATGTGGGTATCCATACTCGAAAGAATGTTGAAACGGCTGATCGTTGAGGGTCGGCTGAAGATCACGGCCCCCGACGGAGCGCTGCATGAGTTCGGACCGGGCGGCGGCCCCGAAGCCGAGGTCACGATCACCGACACGTCGATCATCAAGGATCTGTGCCAGCATCCGGTGATGGCGCTTGGCGAGGGCTACATGGATGGCCGCATCGACTGTCCCCCGCACAAGCTCTACGATTTCCTCGCGCTGCTGATCCGCAATCAGCAATCCGGACAGATGCCCTCATGGTTCGTTGCGATGGACAGGATGCGTGTGGGTCTGCGCGGGCTCGAACAGCGGAACAATCCGCTGCGTTCGCAATCGAACGTTCAGCACCATTATGATATCTCGGACGACCTCTACCGGCTCTTTCTCGACGAGGACATGCAGTATTCCTGCGCCTATTTCCGCGACCCGGACATGAGCCTTGAGGACGCGCAGCGCGCCAAGAAAGACCACATTGCCCATAAGCTGCTGCTCAAGCCGGGCATGAAGGTGCTGGATATTGGCTGCGGCTGGGGCGGCATGGCGCTGACATTGGCCCGCGACTACGGCGTGCATGTCACCGGCGTCACCCTGTCAGAGAACCAATTGGCCACCGCCAAGCAACGCGCCGAAGCGGCGGGACTGGCCGACAAGACCGAGTTCCGCCTGCTCGATTACCGCAAGATCGAGGACAAATTCGACCGCGTGGTCTCGGTCGGCATGCTGGAGCACGTGGGCTTCCCGCATCTGCAGGACTATTTCGCGAAGGTGCAGGACGTGCTGAAGCCCGATGGCGTGGCGCTGATCCACACCATTGGCCACACCGCGCCGCCGGTGCCCACCTCTCCGTGGATCGACAAATATATTTTCCCGGGCGGTTATGTGCCCAGCCTTTCGGAGGTCTCTGCCTCCGTCGAAAAATCCGGTCTCTGGACAGCCGATGTCGAGGTGCTGCGCGGCCATTATGGCCCGACGCTCAACCACTGGCGGCGGCGTTTCGAAGCGGCGCTGCCGAAGGTGCGCGAGCTGGGCTATGACGAGCGCTTCATCCGCATGTGGCGCTTTTATCTCGCGGTCTGCGAGGCGGCCTTCGAGGAGACCCGGCAAGGCG
The DNA here is from genome assembly GCF_010500775.1 of Salipiger sp. PrR002. Lineage (NCBI taxonomy): Bacteria > Pseudomonadati > Pseudomonadota > Alphaproteobacteria > Rhodobacterales > Roseobacteraceae > Salipiger > Salipiger sp. PrR002. The sequence continues at coordinate 225,926 of NZ_JAAGOU010000002.1, read as the reverse complement.
TCTTCCACCTGCAGATCGCGCACAAGCAGTATGCCGTGCCGACGACGCGCGACTATCTTTACGGCCACGACGCGCAGGAACTGCTGCACGCCGCGCAGTGATTTCGTGCCGCCTTCGGCACAGTGCAGCGCCTTCCCACAGCGGGCGGGCCGCTTCTTTGATTCCACGCGCCAGACGAAGGTCTTAGAGACCCGGCGACATGACGCCGCGACACCTGTGATGTCGCGCGGCTGTCACCGAGTTTTGCTCTGAGGAGGAAAACAAGGCGGATCTGGGGTTGCGTGGGCAAAGCTTCTGTCTATAACGCACGACAATTTGCGGGGAGCGGCGACTCCGTCGCGTGCTGCCCCCTGCCCGACCGTGATCGACATGACATAAAGGTGCCCCCATGCCTAAAAGAACCGATATCAAATCCATCATGATCATCGGAGCGGGGCCCATCATCATCGGGCAAGCCTGCGAATTCGACTACTCCGGTGCTCAGGCCTGTAAAGCGCTGCGCGAAGAAGGTTACCGGGTCATTCTGGTGAACTCGAACCCGGCCACGATCATGACCGACCCCGGGCTCGCCGATGCCACCTACATCGAGCCGATCACCCCCGAGGTCGTCGCCAAGATCATCGAAAAAGAGCGCCCCGACGCGCTGCTGCCCACCATGGGTGGCCAGACCGGCCTCAACACCTCGCTCAAGCTCGAGGAAATGGGCGTTCTGGAAAAATTCGGCGTCGAAATGATCGGCGCCAAGCGCGAAGCCATCGAGATGGCCGAAGACCGCGCCCTGTTCCGCGAAGCGATGGACCGCATCGGCCTTGAAAACCCGGCGGCGACCATCGTCACCGCCCCCACCAAGCCCGACGGCAAGGCCGATCTCGACGCTGGCGTGCAGATCGCGCTCGATGCGCTTGAAACCGTCGGCCTGCCAGCGATCATCCGCCCCGCCTTCACCCTCGGCGGCACCGGCGGCGGCGTTGCGTATAACCGCGAAGACTACATGCATTACTGCCGCTCGGGCATGGATGCCTCGCCGGTGAACCAGATCCTCGTCGACGAGTCGCTGCTGGGCTGGAAAGAGTTCGAGATGGAGGTCGTCCGCGACAAGGCGGACAACGCGATCATCGTCTGCGCCATCGAGAACGTCGATCCCATGGGCGTGCACACCGGCGATTCGATCACCGTGGCCCCGGCGCTGACGTTGACCGACAAGGAATATCAGATCATGCGCAACGGCTCGATCGCCGTGCTGCGCGAGATCGGGGTCGAGACCGGCGGCTCCAACGTGCAGTGGGCGGTGAACCCCGAGAATGGCCGCATGGTCGTGATCGAGATGAACCCGCGCGTGTCGCGCTCCTCGGCTCTGGCATCCAAGGCCACCGGCTTCCCGATTGCCAAGATCGCCGCGAAGCTGGCCGTGGGCTACACGCTCGACGAACTGGACAACGACATCACCAAGGTGACCCCGGCCTCCTTCGAGCCGACCATCGACTATGTCGTCACCAAGATCCCGAAATTCGCCTTCGAGAAGTTCCCCGGATCCGAGCCCTATCTCACCACCGCGATGAAATCGGTGGGCGAAGCGATGGCGATCGGCCGGACCATCCACGAATCGCTGCAGAAGGCGCTGACCTCGATGGAATCGGGCCTGTCGGGCTTTGACGAGGTGGACATCCCCGGCGCTCCCGAGAAATCGGCAGTGATCAAGGCGATCAGCCAGCAGACCCCCGACCGCATGCGCACCATCGCGCAGGCGATGCGTCACGGCCTGTCGGATGACGAGATTCACGGCGTGACCATGTTCGACCCGTGGTTCCTCGCCCGTATCCGCGAGATCGTCGAGGCCGAAGAGCAGGTGCGTCAGAACGGTCTGCCGACCGATGCCGAAGGCCTGCGCGCGCTGAAGATCATGGGCTTCACCGATGCCCGCCTCGCCGCGCTCACCGGCTTTGCCGAAAAGGACGTGCGCAAGCGCCGCACCGAGCTTGGCGTCGTCGCCAGCTTCAAGCGCATCGACACCTGCGCCGCCGAATTTGAGGCGCAGACGCCCTATATGTATTCGACCTACGAGATGCCCATGATGGGCGAGGTGGAATGCGAGGCGCGCCCCTCGGACCGCAAGAAGGTTGTGATCCTCGGCGGCGGGCCCAACCGCATCGGTCAGGGCATCGAGTTCGACTACTGCTGCTGCCACGCCTGCTTTGCGCTGACCGACGCGGGCTATGAGACCATCATGGTCAACTGCAACCCCGAGACCGTGTCGACCGACTACGACACCTCGGACCGCCTGTATTTCGAACCGCTGACCTTCGAGCACGTGATGGAAATCCTTCGGGTCGAGCAGGACAATGGCACGCTGCACGGCGTCATCGTGCAGTTCGGCGGCCAGACCCCGCTGAAGCTGGCCAATGCGCTCGAGGCAGAGGGCATCCCGATCCTCGGCACCACGCCCGACGCCATCGACCTCGCCGAAGACCGCGAGCGCTTCCAGGCTCTGGTCAACCAGCTTGGCCTCAAGCAGCCGCGCAACGGCATCGCCTCGACCGACGCGCAGGCGCTGGCCATCGCCGACGAGATCGGCTTCCCGCTGGTGATCCGCCCCTCCTACGTGCTGGGGGGCCGCGCGATGGAGATCGTCCGCGACATGGCACACCTCGAACGCTACATCGCCGAGGCCGTGGTGGTTTCCGGTGACAGCCCGGTGCTGCTCGACAGCTACCTCTCGGGCGCCATCGAGCTTGACGTCGACGCGCTCTGCGACGGCGAGGGCGTGCATGTGGCGGGCATCATGCAGCACATCGAAGAGGCTGGCGTGCACTCTGGCGACAGCGCCTGCTCGCTGCCGCCCTTCTCGCTCTCGGCCGACATCATCGACGAGATCAAGCGTCAGACCGAAGCGCTGGCCAAGGCGCTCAACGTCGTGGGCCTGATGAACGTGCAGTTCGCCATCAAGGGCGGCGAGATTTACCTCATCGAGGTGAACCCGCGCGCCTCGCGGACCGTGCCCTTCGTCGCCAAGGCAACCGACAGCGCCATCGCCTCGATCGCCGCGCGCATCATGGCGGGCGAGAAGCTCTCGGCCTTCCCCCTGCGCGAAGCCTATCCGGCGGATGCCGATTACGACACGGCGCTGCCGCTGGCCGATCCGATGACGCTGGCCGACCCGAACATGCCGTGGTTCTCGGTGAAGGAAGCGGTGCTGCCCTTCGCCCGCTTCCCCGGCGTCGACACGATCCTCGGGCCGGAAATGCGCTCGACCGGCGAAGTCATGGGCTGGGATCGCTCGTTCCCGCGCGCCTTCCTCAAGGCACAGATGGGCGCAGGCACGCATCTGCCGACCGGCGGCGCGGTGTTCATCTCGATCCGCGACGAGGACAAGACCCCGCAGATGATCGAGACCGCGCAGACGCTCGCTGGCCTTGGCTTCAAGATCCTCGCCACCGTCGGCACCGCCAGCTTCCTCAAAGAAGCGGGCATCACCTGCGAGGTGGTCAAGAAGGTCTACGAGGGCCGTCCGAATGTGGTCGATCTGCTAAAGGATGGCGGCGTGCAACTGGTGCTCAACACCACCGAAGGCGCGGCGTCGATCTCGGACTCGCGCGAAATCCGCTCGGTCGCGCTCTATGACAAGATCCCCTACTACACCACCGCCGCAGGTGCCCACGCCGCTGCACTGGCGATGAAGGCCCGCGAAGAAGGCGAGCTGGTCGTGAAGTCGCTGCAGGCGTAAGCCAGCGGGATCAAGGTTCTGAAAGGGGCGGGAGTTTTCCCGCCCCTTTTTCTTTCGGTCCGCCACCGCACCATACCCCGCCCGGGATCAAGGCGCAGCCGCCGGGCGTCCTCACACCCCGAGATAGCGCTCCGCGACCTCGCCTTTCACCTCGGCGAACACCCCGTCCCAGACGGATTTCCCGCGCTCGAGGATCACCGCGCGGTCAGCCACCTGCGCCAGTTCCGCCAGCGCCTTGTCCACCACGAGGATCGACAGCCCACTGTCGCGCTTGAGCACTGCCAGCGCGTCCCAGATTTCCTGCCGCACCAGTGGCGCAAGCCCTTCGGTCGCCTCGTCCAGCACCAAGAGCCGCGGGTTGGTCATCAGCGCGCGCCCGATCGCCAGCATTTGTTGCTCGCCCCCCGAAAGCGTCCCCGCCACCTGCCCGCGCCGTTCGGCGAGCCGGGGGAACAGCGCCTCGACCCGCGCCTGATCCCATGCGCCGGGACGCGCCGCGGCGATGAGGTTCTCGGTCACCGAAAGATCGCGGAAGCAGCGCCGCCCCTCGGGCACCAGTCCCACCCCCAGCCGCGCCACCCTGTGCGAGGGCAGTTTCGCGATGTCCTGCCCGGCAAAGCGGCGCGTGCCCCCGGCGGGCATCATCCCGCACAGGCAGCGCACCGTGGTGCTTTTGCCCATGCCGTTGCGGCCCATGAGCGCGAGCACCTCGCTCTCTTCGATCTCCAGCGACACCCCAAAGAGCGCCTGCGAAGCCCCGTAAGAGGCGGTGATGTCGTGCAGTTCCAGCAGGCTCATACAGCATCCCCCAGATAGGCATCGCGCACCTCGGGGCTGCGGCGGATCTCATCGACCGTGCCGGTGGCGATGATGCGCCCGTAGACCAGCACCGAGATGCGGTCGGCGAGGGCAAACACCGCGTCCATGTCATGTTCAATCAGCAGGATCGGCGCCTCGGCGCGCAGGGCCGAGAGCACGCCGGTCAATTGCTTGGAGCCTTCGCCGCCCAGCCCCGCCATCGGCTCGTCCATCAAAAAGGCCTTGGGCTGCAGGGTCAGCGCCACCGCGACCTCAAGCTGACGGCGCTGGCCGTGGCTGAGCTCGCTGACCACGGTGGCGGCGTGATCGGCCAGCCCCATGCGCTCGAGCGCGGCCATGGCGCGGTCCCTAAGCTCGGCCCGTTTCAGCGCAGGACGGAAGAACCGATAGGGCGAGCCCGTCGCCCCCAGCGCGCCCAAGAGCGCGTTCTGCAGCACCGTGTCCTCCATCGCCAGCGCCGAGACCTGAAAGGTCCGCGCCAGTCCCATGCGCGCGCGGGCCATGGTACTGAGCCCGGTGACATCTCGCCCGAGGAACTGCACCGTGCCCTCATCGGGCGCGATATTGCCCGAGAGCTGTTTGATCATCGTCGATTTGCCCGCGCCATTGGGGCCGATCACCGCGTGGATCTCTCCGGGGCGCAGGTCGAGCGTGATGCCGTCCGAGGCGCGCAGCGCGCCAAAGGATTTCACCAGCCCGCGGGTTTCCAGAACCGGCTCAGTCATGCGCCTTCCCCCGCCCGACCAGCAGCCCGACCAGACCACCGCGCGCAAAGAGCACTACCGCCAGCAGCAGGATGCCCAGCCATATGTGCCAGAACTCGGACATATCGCCGAGGAAATGCTCCAGCATCACAAAGACCGCCGCGCCCACCACCGGACCGAAGAGCCGCCCAACGCCGCCGAGGATGATGAAGACCATGATCTCGCCGCTGGTTTGCCAGCTGAACATCGTCGGGCTGACGAAGCGGTTGAGATCGGCGAAAAGCGCCCCCGCCAGACCAGTGATTGCGCCGGAGATGACAAAGCCCACCAGTCGCAGGCGTTTCGGGTCGAGGCCCACCGCACGCACCCGCTCGGGGCTCTGCCGCGCCGCGCCGAGCGCGAGGCCGAAAGGGCTGCGCGCCAGCAGATGCGCGCCGAGAAGCACCACGCAGAGTACCGCGTAGCACAGGCCGAAGAACTGGATCGGGTCGAGCGTGTTCAGCCCCGGAAAGCCGTTGCGCACGTAGATCGACAGCCCATCCTCGCCGCCATAGGCGCTCCACGAGATCGAGAAGAAGTAGAACATCTGCCCGAAGGCGAGGGTGATCATGATGAAGTAGACGCCCGAGGTGCGCAGCGCCAAGAGGCCAATGAGCCATGCCGCCAGCGCCGAGGCCAGAACCGCCACCAGCCAGATGAAGGGCATCAAGGTGGAGCCTTCGAAGAGGAACGGCCATTCGACCATCGGCTCGTAGTTCTGCACATGGCTGGCGAGGATGCCCATGGCATAGCCGCCGATGCCAAAGAAGGTCGCGTGGCCGAGGCTCACCAGCCCGCCGATCCCCAGCGCGATGTTCAGCCCCACCGCGGCCAGCGCGAGGATCGCTGCGCGGGTCGCCAGCGTGATGGTAAAGGGCTCGCCCATGACATGCGCCGCCAGTGGCACGAGGCCGAGCGCCAGCAGCACCACCGCGCCGAGGATACGTTCGCGGCTCATGATTTCGCCCCGAAGAGGCCGGTGGGTTTCCAGACCAAAACCGCCGCCATCAGCACGTAGATCGCCATCGAGGCCAGCGCCGCCCCGGTCTGCGTGGCGGCGGCGGGGTCCATGAACAGCCCGAAGATCTGCGGCAGGAAGATGCCGCCCAGTGTATCCGTGAGCCCGACGAGGATCGCGCCGATCAGCGCCCCTTCGATCGAGCCGATGCCGCCGATCACGATCACCACGAAGGCAAGGATCAGCACCGGCTCGCCCATGCCCACCTGCACCGACTGGATCGCCCCCACCAGCGCGCCCGCCAGTCCGGCCAGCGCCGCGCCGAGGGCAAAGACCAGCGTGTAGAGCCGGGCGATGTCGACGCCGAGCGCGGCGATCATCTCGCGGTCGTTCTCACCGGCGCGGATGCGGATGCCGAGCCGCGTGCGCGCGATCAGCCAGAACAGCAGCGCCGCCACCACAAGGCCCATGCCGATGATGAACAGCCGGTAAAGCGGGTATTGGATGCCGCCCGGCAGGGTGACCGGCCCCGAAAGCGCCTCGGGGATATCGAGATAGAGCGGGAAGGATCCGAAAATCCAGCGCGTGCCTTCCGAGAAGATCAGGATCAGCGCGAAGGTGGCCAGCACCTGATCAAGGTGGTCGCGGTCATAGAGCCGCCGGATCACCAGCCGCTCGACCATTGCGCCCGCGGCGGCGGCGGCGGCCAGCGCGGCAACCAGCGCCAGCACGAACGAGCCTGTGGCCGCGGCAGTCGCGGCTGCGGCGAAAGCGCCGACCATGTAGAGCGAGCCATGGGCGAGGTTGATCAACCCCATGACGCCGAAGATCAGCGTCAGTCCTGCGGCCATGAGAAACAGCATGACGCCGGATTGCAGCCCGTTCAGCACCTGCTCGGCGATGAGGATGGGGGTCATTCTTTAGTCCGTCTCAGGTCAGCGGCGGGCCGTGGTCCGCGCGCCCGGCATATGTACCGAGATGTACCAAGGTCGGGCGCGGCCTGCCCCGGATCGCTCCGAGGGGCCGCGCCCGGCAGGGTCACATCTTGCACTCATCCTCATAGGCGTGGCCGCGATCCTCGATCGCCGTGCCGACGATCTTGTTGGTGAGGATATCGCCTTCCTTCACCACCTCGCGGACGTAGATGTCCTGAATCGGGTGATGGCTGGCCGAGAACTCGAACTCACCGCGGACCGAGGCGAAATCGGCCTCTTCCAGCGCCGCACGGAAGGCGTCCTTGTCGCTGACCTCGGCCTTATCCAGCGCCGAGAGCAGCAGCAGCGCGGTGTCATAGCCCTGCGCCGAATAGAGCGACGGCAGGCGGTCGTATTTGGCCAGATAGGCCTCGACGAAATGCGCGTTGCTCTCGTTCTCGAGGTCCTTGTTCCACGAAGAGGTGTTCTTCACGCCAAGCGCCGCGTCGCCCACCGCCTGCAAGATGTTCTGGTCAAAGGAAAACGCCGGACCGACCAGCGGCAGATCCACGCCACTGTCGGCATATTGCTTGAGGAAAGAGATCCCCATACCGCCGGGCAGGAAGAAGAACACGCTGTCTGCGCCCGAGGCGCGGATCTGCGCGATCTCGGCGGCATAGTCGGTCTGGCCGAGCTTGGTGTAGATCTCGCCCGCCAGTTCACCCTCGTAGAACCGCTTGAAGCCGTTGAGCGAATCCTTCCCCGCCGGGTAGTTGGGCGCGAGGATGAAAGTGTTCTTGAACTCGGCGCTGGTGGCATAGGCGCCCGCCGCCTCGTGCAGGTTGTCGTTCTGATACGACACCGAGAAATAGTTCGGGTTGCAGCCGCGGCCCGCCAGCTGCGCCGGTGCAGCGTTGGTCGAGAGGTAGAACAGCCCCTGCGCCGTCGCCGAGGGCACCACCGCCATGGCGAGGTTCGACCAGACGATGCCGGTCAGCACGTCGACCTTGTCCGACTGGATCATCCGGTCGGCGATCTGCACCGCCACATCGGGTTTCTGCTGGTCGTCCTCGACCACCACTTCCAGATCGTCGCGGCCCGCTTCCTCGATCGCCAGCATGAAGCCGTCGCGCGTGTCGATGCCAAGGCCCGCGCCACCGCCCGAAAGCGTGGTGATGAGCCCGACCTTGGTCTCGGCGGAACCTGCCGTCGCGCAGGCGACGAGCGCCGCCGAGGCGAGAAGCTGTTTGAGCATGGGTATCTCCCTGTTGTCCCTTCGGGCGGCCTCTTGCGGGCTGCCGTTCTTGATTGCGGCCAGTCTTGGACAGACGTCGGGGAAAGACAAGTGGGCGTGAACGCGGCGCGCGCGTCAAGGCGGGATCGTTGCACCGGCGCGCCCGAAACGCCCGAAATACCCGGATGCGCAGCCCGATCCGCCGCTTGCCAGCTTCGTTTGGATGCGGGATGACTTGCGCATGAGCGAGACACCTCCAGACTGCGCGCCGCGCCTGCGGCTGCGCATCCTCTTCGGCACCGACGCCATGCTCGGCCCCGGCAAGGCCGACCTGCTGGAACACATCCGCGAGACCGGCTCGATTGCCGCCGCGGGCCGTGCCATGGCCATGAGCTACAAGCGCGCGTGGAGTCTCGTCGAGGAAATGAACCATGCGTTCCGCGACCCGCTTGTGGCCAGCAGCCGCGGCGGCACCAAGGGCGGCGGCGCGCATCTTACCGGGACCGGCGAGGAGGTGCTGGCCAACTACCGCGCGCTCGAAGAGACCATTGCCGAAGCCGGGGCCGACCGGATCGAGACGCTGCAAAGCCTGCTGCGTGGGCAAGACGGCCCGCCCGATATTCCCGAGGGGAAATAACGCTTGCCCGGGCGGTCCTTGATTGCGATATGTTTTGCCAAACATATCAGGCCCTCAGGATTTTCCCCTATGCCCTTTTCCCGCTTTTTTGCCCGCCTCGCGGGGTCTGCCCTGCTTGCCAGCCTGCCCTTTGCGGCGCAGGCGGATGAGGTGACGGTTTTTGCCGCCGCCAGCCTGAAGAACGCGATGGACGAGATCAAAGCCGCCTATGAGGCCGGATCAGACGACAAGATCACCGTTTCGCTCGCCGGCTCCTCGGCGCTGGCCCGGCAAATTCAGCAGGGCGCGCCCGCGGATATCTTCATCTCGGCCAATGAGCCGTGGATGGACACGCTGGAGGCCGAAGGGTTGCTCGAGCCGGGGACGCGCAGCGACCTGCTGCGCAATTCCATCGTGCTGATCGCGCATGGGAATGATGCCGCCCCGGTCGAGATCGACCCGGGCCTCGACCTGCAAGCGCTGCTTGAGGGCGGGCGGCTCGCGATGGCGCTGGTCGATGCGGTGCCCGCAGGCATTTACGGCAAGGCCGCGCTCGAGAGCCTCGGGCTGTGGCAGCAGACCGCCCCCGACGTGGCACAGGCCGACAATGTGCGCGCCGCGCTGGCGCTGGTCTCGACCGGTGAGGCGCCGCTCGGCATCGTCTATGCCACCGACGCCGCCGCCGACGACAACGTCAGCGTGATCGGCACCTTTCCCGAAGACAGCCATCCCCCGATCATCTACCCGGTCGCCGATATCGCCACCCGCGACACGCCCGCCGAGTCGGCCTTCCTCGACTATCTGCACGGCCCCGAGGCCCGCGCCGCCTTTGAACGGCAGGGTTTCGTCGTGGCCGGTCCTGCGAAGACGGGCGGCTGAATGGACTGGCTCGGCCCCGAGGAATGGCAGGCGGTGCAGCTTTCGCTGCGGGTCTCCTTCTGGGCCACGCTGGGCGGGCTGCCGCTGGCGGTGTTCACCGCCTACGCGCTGGCGCGCTGGCGCTTTCCGGGCCGCCAGTTGCTCAACGGGCTGGTGCATCTGCCGCTGATCCTGCCGCCCGTCGTGACAGGCTATCTGCTGCTGCTGACCTTCGGCACGCAGGGGCCGGTGGGCTCGGTGCTGAAAGAGATCGGCGTGGTCTTTGCCTTCCGCTGGACCGGTGCGGCGCTGGCTGCCGGGGTGATGGCCTTTCCGCTGCTGGTGCGCGCCATCCGCCTGTCGCTGGAGGCGGTGGATCCCAAGCTCGAACAGGCGGCGGCAACGCTGGGCGCGCCGCGCGCGTGGGTCTTTGTCACCGTCACGCTGCCGCTGATCGCCCCCGGTATCATCGCCGGAGCGGTGCTCGGTTTCGCCAAGGCGATGGGTGAGTTCGGCGCGACGATCACCTTCGTGTCGAACATCCCCGGCCAGACCCAGACCCTGCCCTCGGCGATCTATGCGTTTCTGCAGGTGCCCGGCGGCGAGGGCGCGGCGCTGCGGCTGGTGGCGGTCTCGGTCGCTGTGGCGATGTCGGCGCTGCTGCTGTCGGAATGGCTGGCGCGGCGGGCCCAACGGCGGGTGGCGGGCGCATGACGCTGTCGGTCGCCTTGCAGCACCGGTTCGAGGGGTTCGAGCTTGACGCGCGGTTCGAGGCGCCGCCGGGGATCACCGTGCTGTTCGGGCGCTCGGGGTCGGGCAAGACCACCATCGTCAACGCCGTCGCCGGGCTGCTGCGCCCAGAGGCCGGGCGCGTGGCGTCGGGCGATCTGGTGCTGATGGACAGCGCGCAGGGCCTATGGCTGCCGCCGCACCGCCGCCGCATCGGTTACGTCTTTCAGGAAGGGCGGCTGTTTCCGCATCTCACCGTGCGGCAGAACCTGCGCTACGGCCAGTGGTTCGCGCCGCGGGGCGCCTCCCCGGCCAGCTTCGACGGCGTGGTCGAGATGCTGGGCATCGGGCCGCTTCTGTCGCGCCGCCCCGGCGCGCTCTCGGGCGGTGAGAAGCAGCGCGTCGCGATCGGGCGCGCCCTGTTGTCGGCGCCGCGCATGATCCTTGCCGACGAGCCGCTGGCCTCGCTCGACGAGGCCCGCAAATCCGAGATCCTGCCCTATTTCGAGCGGCTGCGCGACGCCGCCTCGGTGCCCATCCTTTTCGTCAGCCATTCCGCCGCCGAAGTCGCACGGCTGGCCACCACCGTCGTGGCGCTGGAAAAGGGCCGGGTAACGCGGCAGGGCCCCGCCGCCGAGGTGCTGGGCGATCCGGCGGTCACCCCGCTCGGCGCACGAGCCGCTGGCGCGCTGCTCACCGCCCATGTGGCCTGTCACCACGAGGACGGGCTGACCGAACTGCGCGCGGGCGACACGCCTCTGCTGATCCCGCGCCTTGGTGCCGCGCCGGGCACGCGAGTGCGGGTGCGCATCGCGGCGCATGAGGTGATCCTGTCCCGACAGCGCCCAGAGGGCCTTTCGGCGCTCAATATCGTCAGCGGCCGGGTGCATGAGATCCGTTCTGGCGACGGGCCGGGCATGATGGTCTCGCTCGACACCGGCGCCGGACGCATCCTTGCCCGGATCACCCGCCGCTCTGCCGAAGCGCTCGGTCTGGCGCCGGGTGTACCCTGCCACGCGGTGATGAAAAGCGTCGCCGTCGCGCCCGAAGACATCGGCGGTCCGGCGCGAAAGCGAACGCCATTGTCGTAATCGATCCCTCGGGTTAGCATTCACCTGTGTAAATGGTGATCTTGTAATGATGGATTTCCGGGAGGAGTTCTCCCCGGCCCCCGCGTGCGATCTTTCACCCGCGCATGAGTTGGTCCGGGCCCTGCGGGATGCGATCTCGCGAAATCGGTTCAGCCCCGGTTTGCGGCTGAACCTGACCGAGCTTGCCGAGACCACCAGTTTTTCACGTGAATCAATCGAAGCCGCGGCGCTGCTGCTCGAGGTCGAAGGGCTTGTAGCCCGCCTCACCGCGACCGACGTCCGGGTGCGGGCGATCTCGGAAATCCACGTGCGCAACGCCCTTTTCCTGCGCGAGCAGACCGAGGTCGCGATCCTGCGCCGGGTGGCCGAGATCGCCGACACGGCGCTGCTGACCGACCTGCGCGAGCAGATCATGCGCCAGAAGCTGGTCAGCGCCCGCGGGCCGCAGGACCTGCTGCGCCTCGACGACCGCTTTCACCTGACCCTGTGCGAGGCGGCTGGCTATGGCAGCCTCTGGCCGCAACTGGAGCGCTGGAAGCGCTGCACAGACCGGGTGCATTTCACCATGGGCACCTATGATTCCTCTCCCGAGGCCGCGATCGAACAGCACGCCGCCATCGTCGACTGCCTCGCCATGCGGGACGGCGACGGCGCGGCGGCGGCGATGCGCTATCACCTGCAGCAGGCGAAGCGGCTCTTGGCGGAGTTTCTGCACGACGAGCCCAAGCGGCCCGACCCCGCTTAAACCGCGCCTGCCTAACCCTGTGGCGTCATCCCCGGGCGCGCCTTGAAACGCTTCAGCCCAAGCGCGCGCTCGCGCAGGATGATGGCGATGCCCGAGGCGATCACCACCGCCGAGCCCAGCAGCATCAGCGGCGTCGGCACCTCGCCAAAGACCGCGTACCCGATGAGAATGGCAAAGAGGATCGACGCATAGTCGAACGGCGCCAGAAGCGCGGCCTCTGCCCCCCTGTAGGCCGAGGTCAGGCAGATCTGCGCCACCCCGCCCAAAAGCCCCGCGCCGATCAGCATGGCGGCCTCGGTCGGGCTTGGCATCACCCAGCCGAACGGCAGGGTCAGCAGCGACAGCCCCGTCGCAGTCAGCGAGAAATAGAACACGATGGCCGAGGTCTGTTCGCTCTGCACCATGCGGCGGATGTGGATCTGCACCAGCGCCCGCAGCACCGCCGCGGTCATCACAAAGCCGATCCCCCAAAGCACCGCCGGGCTCACCTCAGAGACGGTCAGCAGCGGCGCCATGACGATGGTCACACCAAGCAAACCGATGAGAACCGCCGAGGTACGGAAAAGCCGGATCTTCTCGCCCAGAAGCAGCGCCGCGAAAAGCACGGTGAGCGGCGATGCGGCATAGCCGAGCGCGGTCACTTCGGGCAGCGGCAGCAGCCCCAGCGCGGCGAAGGTACAGCCCATGGCGCCGACGCCAACGATGCCGCGCAGGAAATGCGCCAACGGGCTCGCGACCCGCAGCCCCGAGCCCAGATCTCCGCGCCACATCAGCCAGCCGAGGATCACCGGAATGGCGAAGAACGAGCGGAAGAACACCGCTTCGCCCGTGGGCACCTGCTCCGAGGCGGCCTTGATAAGTGCAGACATGATGACAAAGAGCACCACGGAGGTGAGTTTCAGCGCAATGCCGCGCAAGGGGGACATGGGGGACTCCGCGGCGACGCGCCGAAAGGATAAAATCCTGCGCAGACTGGCCACTGGCACCCGGAAGGTCAACCTGCGGACGGGCCCGCAGACCCGTTTCGTACGGCCCTATTCGCCGGTCTCGAGGCAATGGCGCCGGAACGCCCGCTTGAGCATGTCGAGTTCCGCCCGCAACAGCGACATCTCGGCCCGGAAGTCACTGCCCAGAGCCTCTCCGGCGATCAGCGTGAAACTGTCGAGCATCTCGTGCGAGCCGGTTTCGTGGATCATGAAGGTCTGCACCCCGTCGCCCACCGCCTCGACCGGCACCGGCACATCCAGCGCCCATTGTCCGGGCGCGCCCATGGCGGCCAGCGTCACGGCGCGTACCGCCGCCCCTTCGAGAGTGACCGAGATCTCGGGCTGGCCGTCCGCCGGACCGCTCAGCAGCCCCTGCCATATCCCCTCGCGAAAGCGCGTCTTGGTCAGCGTGTAGTCACTCATCTGCATCCCCGGCTCATAGTTCCGCCCGCGGGCGTCGGCTGAAGGTGAGGTCCCGCAGGATCACCTCGTTCATCTCGGGCCCCTCGAAGATCAGGTCAAGCCACATGGCATCGACCCGCTTCTCGTTCAGCCGCGTATAGGCAAGGTCGAACTCGACGTTGATCTCTTCGGCGTTCAGCGGCAGTTCCCGCACGACCTGCTCGGTGTTCGGCCCGTGGCGGATGTTCAGCCGCGCAAAAAGCTCCAGCGGCTTTTCCATCTCGGCGATGGTCTCAACCCGGAGCAGATGCCGCCGGGTGAGCCCCTCGCAGGCCTCCTGCGGCAGGGTCACCGCCAGCGACAGATACGAGCCACGAAAGCGGAACACGTCGAGCCGCAGCCCGTAGGGCGCAAGATCGGATTCGCGCAGGTTGCGGATCTGGCGCAGCGTGATCTCCGAGCGCGGGCAATCGTGAAACAGCGTTGCCTCTTCGCCAAGCGGCGCCTTGCCGGGCACCGAGGCGATGCCGGGCTGCGGCAGCGGGCCGCGCCAAAGCTCGGGCCGCCATGCCCAATCGGCATCCGCCGGACGCGGAAAGCTCTGATTGCCGATCAGCGGCAGCGCCAGCCGTTCCTCGGCCACGTAAAGCAGCCTGTCGAGTTGCTGGCGCAGGCGGCGGGCCGCGCCACGCAGGTTGCGCAATTCGGGAAGCGGCGTGTCCGGCGCGGCGGCGGCAGCCCGTGTCCAGCGGCGCAGGACGATCGCCTGCAGCGCGCGGCGCGCCAAGCGGCTGCTGGTCTTCTCGCTCATCTGCCCTGTCCCATAGCGTCGCGTCTCCTTGGCCCCGATGCCGGGGCAACTGCCCGCGTTGTTATGGCAAATCCCGAAGATCGAATAAACGGGGGCGCTGCGCGTGACCGGCTCAGCGTTGCGCGGTCGCCTCGGGGCTGAGCGCGGCGATCCGGGCCCGCACCGCCTGCAGCATCCCCGCCCCGTCCGAACCCGCCAAGGCGCTGCCCTTCGGCGCATAGAGCGCGAGGATCACCAAGCGACCGTTCTGATGGAAAGCCCCGCGCCAATAGCGCGGATCACCTGCGTCGAGCACCCGGTTGCCGCCTGCCGCAAGATGCACCAGCGACAGACCGTCCCGCACGCCGCCACCGGAAATCTCTGACTGGCCCGCCTCGGCGGCCATGACCTCGGGCGATGGCAAGCGGTGCCCAGCACCCGCCGAGCCGATGGTCACCGTCAGCATCATCGGCTCGACCACCGCACCTTCGCCGCCGCTCAGGATCTGGCACGAGGCAAGCAGCGCAAAGCCCTGCCCTGCCCGCCGCTCGAGCGTGACCGGGTCGATGCAATAGCCCTCGGGCCCCGCGACGACGATGGCGCCGCCCTCGAACTGCGCCTGCCGGAGCGGCGTCGGCGAGGTGCCGAGCTGCCCCTCGCAGGCAGCCAGAAGGCCCGCCGCCAGCAGCAGCACAGAGGATCGCCAGCGCCGGGCGCGGGGTTTTGCGGGGCTCAAAATCATCCCCTTGGGTTAGCGAAGCCCCTGCGACTGCACAAGAATGAAAGCCCGGAGTTCACCTTCACGTCACGCGCCCGGGAATTGACAGAATCCGCCGCGCGCTGGAAACTTGGCAAAAATCGGACAACCAGAGTGTTTCTCTCGACCATTTTTCCAACCAGAGCCACGATATTGGGCTCGCTCACCGACAATGACGCGCCGCGGCCTAGATCGCGGCACGGGTCACAGCGATGAGCTATCGCCCCTTCGTCATGCTGACCGCCACCGCCCGCCGCCCGGAGCTTTGGCGCCTCGCCCTCGGGCTGTGCGTCGCGATCGCGGTGAGCTTTGTGCTGGGCCAGATGCTCTTTGCCATCGTCACGCTTTTCCTGCCGCCGGGCAGCGACAGCGCGCTGGCCGATGCGATCCGCCGCGCCGATGCGCCGGCGGGAATGCTCTTGCTGCTGGCCTCAATGGTCACCATGGGCGTTGGGGCCATCGCCGCGGCGCGGGCGCTGCACGGGCGCAGCGCGATCACTCTTATCGGCCCGCCGCCCGTGGCGCTTCATCAGTTTATCCGTGTCGGGCTGGCGGCGGGCGCGGCGGCGCTGGTCGCGGCGGCGGTCACCATCTGGGCACAAAGCACGCCATTGACCCCGGGGCTCGCGCCGCTGCGCTGGCTGGCGCTTCTGCCGCTGACGCTTCCGGCGATCCTGTTGCAGACCGCCAGCGAGGAATTGTTCTTTCGCGGCTATCTGCAAACCCAGCTTGCCGCACGGCTGCCACAGCCTTGGGTCTGGCTCAGCCTGCCCTCGGCGCTGTTTGCATTGGGGCACTACGCGCCCGGAACCTATGGCAGCGCGGCAATCTATGTGGCGCTCTGGGCCTTTCTCTTCGGCCTTGCCGCGGCCGATCTGACGGCGCGCTCGGGCACGCTGGGTCCGGCGATGGCGCTGCATTTTGCCAACAATCTTGTGGCCTTGGCACTGGTTGCGCCCGAGGGGCAGATGTCGGGCCTTGCGCTGATGCGCTGGCCCTTCGCGCTGGATGACGCCACGATGCTGATGCGGATGCTGCCGCTTGATCTGATCACCCTGCTGATCACTTGGCTTGCCGCGCGGCTCGCGCTGCGCCGCTGAAGCCCCGGCTCACCCCGACCTGCCCCCCCCTGCCTGCCTCCCTGCCTGCGCCCCGACCAGCGTGGAAAGCAGGCCGTGATTGCATTTCCCTTGCCGCTTGCTTAAGTCAGCGCCAACCCAAAGCCCCTGACGCCGCAGGGCACGCTCGGAAAACAAGGGCAGCACCGCAATGAACTGGATCACCAACTACGTCCGTCCCCGGATCAACTCGATCTTCTCGCGCCGCGAGGTCCCCGACAATCTGTGGACCAAATGCGATTCCTGCGGGACGATGCTGTTTCACCGTGAGGTGACGGACAATCTCGGCGTCTGCACCAACTGCAGCCACCACATGAACATCACCCCCCGCGCGCGCTTCGACGCGCTGTTCGATGGCGGTGTGTTCAACGAGGTCGCCGTGCCCGAGCCGATCGCCGATCCGCTGCAGTTCCGCGACCAGAAGAAATACCCCGACCGGATGAAGGCCGCACAGCGCTCGACCGGCGAGAAAGACGCGATGCTCGTCGCCTCCGGCGAGATCAACCGTACCCCGGTGGTGGCCTGCGCGCAGGACTTCACTTTCATGGGCGGCTCCATGGGCATGTATGTCGGCAACGCCATCGTCGCCGCAGCCGAAGAAGCGGTGAAGCTCAAGCGCCCGCTGATCCTGTTCTCTGCCGCCGGTGGCGCACGGATGCAGGAAGGCATCCTGTCGCTGATGCAGATGCCGCGCTCGACCGTGGCGATCCAGATGCTGCGCGAGGCGGGCCTGCCTTATATCGTCGTGCTGACCCATCCGACCACCGGCGGCGTCACCGCCTCTTACGCGATGCTGGGCGACGTGCAGATCTCCGAGCCGGGCGCATTGATCTGCTTCGCCGGTCCGCGGGTGATCGAACAGACCATCCGTGAAAAGCTGCCCGAGGGCTTCCAGCGCGCCGAGTACCTGCTCGAGCACGGCATGCTCGACCGGGTGACCGACCGCCGCGAGCTGCGCGGCGAGCTGACCACCATCCTGCGCATGCTGATGGGCATGCCGCCCGCCGTCGCGGGTGATCTGCCCTCGCCCGCTGCCGACGCGCCTGCCGAAGCCGCGCCCAAGGCAGAGGCAAAAGCTGACAAGAAGAAGAAATCCGCCAAGTGACCAGCGTGAGCAGCGCCGCCAGTTCCGACGCCATCCTCGACCGGATGATGTCGCTGCACCCCAAGATCATCGACCTCACGCTCGACCGCGTCTGGCGGCTGCTCGAGGCGCTGGACCATCCCGAGCGCGCCCTGCCCCCGGTGATCCACCTTGCCGGGACCAACGGCAAGGGCTCGACGCAGGCGATGATCCGTGCCGGGCTGGAGGCGCAGGGCAAGCGCGTGCACGCCTATGTCTCGCCGCATCTCGTGCGGTTCCACGAGCGTATCCGGCTGGCGGGTGAGCTGATCTCCGAAGACGCGCTGAGCGCCGTGCTCGACGAATGCTGGGAGAAGAACCAGCGCGAGCAGATCACCTATTTCGAGATCACCACCTGCGCCGCGCTGCTGGGTTTTGCCCGCACGCCCGCGGATTACACGCTGCTGGAAACCGGCCTTGGCGGGCGGCTCGACGCCACCAATGTGGTGGAAAAGCCCGCGCTGACGATCCTCACGCCGATCTCGCTCGACCACCAGCAGTACCTTGGCGAGACCCTCGCCGAGATCGCCGGTGAGAAAGCCGGTATCCTCAAGCGCGGCGTGCCCTGCGTCGTCGGCCCGCAGCCCGAGGAAGCGATGGAGGTGATCGAGGCCCGCGCTGCAAAGCTCGGCGTGCCGCTGCTGGCGCACGGTCAGCACTGGCATGTGACCGAGGAACGCGGGCGGCTGGTCTATCAGGACGAGACCGGTCTTCTGGATCTGCCGCTGCCGAACCTGCCCGGACGCCATCAGCTGGCCAACGCCGGCGCTGCGCTGGCGGCACTGCGCCACCTCGGCTTCGGCGAAGAGGCCTGCGAGGCCGCCGTCACCTCGGCGGATTGGCCCGCGCGGATGCAGCGCCTCACCCACGGCCCGCTGCTGAAAGCGGCACCGCTGGCGGAACTCTGGCTCGACGGCGGGCACAACCCGGCGGCTGGCGAGGCTCTGGCCGAGCACCTGACGCGGATGCCGCGGCGGCCCACGCATCTGATCTGCGGCATGCTGAACACCAAGGATGTGGGCGGCTACCTGCGTCCGCTGGCGCGCGTGGCCGACAGTCTCACCGCCGTGTCGATCCCCGACGCCCCGGCGACACTGGAGGCCGAAGAGACCGCACGCGCCGCACGCGCCTCCGGGCTGCGCGCCCATGCCGCTGCGGATGTGCCCGCCGCCCTTGCTGCGATCACCGCCGAAGAGCCCCGCGCGCGCATCCTGATCTGCGGATCTCTCTACCTCGCGGGCACGGTTCTGCGCGAAAACGGCTGACGTAGAGGCACCATTGGTGGTGGTGCGAGAAAAATGGACTCTTAGGGTTCGTTTAACCAACTATATCTTGACGGATTGTTTCCCGCTCACCTAGGATTAGGGTACAAGGTTTAGCTTCACCACAATCTGCGCGGTGCGAGCGACGGGACAGACAGAGCGTTACGGGACGGCGCTGATCCAAGCCAGCGCTACAGGGACAGGACTGGCGGCATCGACCATCTGATGCGGCTTACCACCGACACCTCTGCCTTGCCCACGGCCCCTTACTTGGGCCGGAAGTGGAATTTCTATCGCAGGCAGAAGACTTTATAAAACGAGCAGTATTGAAGGGTCCTTCGGGACCCTTCTTTTTGCGTTGTGCTAGGAAGCGACCGGTCCGCCCGCCTCAGTCGATCGGCTTGCCCCAATCCGCGTCCTGCATCTCGCGCAGGCGGCTTGCGGTACGCTCGAACTCGAACGCGCCTGCACCCTCCACGTAGAGGCTCTCGGGCTCGTCCACCGCGCTGACGATCAGTTTCACCTTGGCCTCATAGAGCGCATCAATCAGCGTGACGAAGCGTTTCGCCTCGTTGAAGTTGCCGCGCCCGAGCCGCGGGATGTCCTCGATCACCAGCACCCGCACCGCATCGGCCAGCGCAAGATAATCCGCTGGGCCAAGCGGCTGGCCGCAGAGATCGTAGAACCGCGCCCGTGCGACGCCGTTCCAATAGCGCGGCAGTTCGACCTTGCGGGTCTTGATGTGCAGCGTCAGCGCCTCTTCGTTGCCATGGGTCAGCTCACGCCAGACGCGGTCGATCTCGGCGCGGGTCTCAGGGGTGACGGGGCAGAAATAGACCTGCGCCCCCTTCAGCCGGTCCTGCCGGTGGTCTTTCTCGGAGGCAAGCTCACGCACCTCGAGCCGCTCTTTGATCAGCTTGATGAACGGCAGGAAGAGCTGCCGGTTGAGCCCGTCCTTGTAAAGATCGTCGGGCACCCGGTTCGAGGTGGTCACCACCACGGTCCCCGCCGCGAAAAGCTGCTCGAACAGCCGCCCCACCAGCATCGCATCGGCAATGTCGGTGATCTGCATCTCGTCGAAGGCCAGAACCTTCACCGCGTCCGAGACCTTCTTGGCCATCGGCACCACCGGATCCTCGACCCCCTGCTCGCGCAGGCGGTGCAGCTCGCTCTGCATCTCCTGCATGAAGGCATGGAAGTGCACCCGGCGCACCGGCACATGCAGGCTGTCGACGAAGAGGTCCATCAGCATCGACTTGCCGCGTCCGACCCCGCCCCAAAGGTAGAGCCCCTTGGGCGGCTCCGGCTCCTTGCGGCGGAACAGCGATTTCTTCACCGGCTTGGCAAGCTCGGCACGGATGCGCTCGAAGTGCGGCAACGCCTCTTCCTGCGCCGGGTCGCGCAGAAGGTGGCCATCCGCCACACGCTCGTCGTAGAGGTCCATCAGCGTGGTCATAGAAGCGCCATAGCGCGCCGCAGCGCGATTGTGTAGAGCCCGCGAAACCCTGCCAACCCATTGCCCACACATCAGGCAACGTGATGCCACAAATCACGAAAGCCGAATTGACCCTGCGTTCAAATGCCGCGAGGGTGCGGCGGTGCAGCAGGAGCCTCCCCAAATGACCCGCACCCCTCTTTTCACGCCCGTCCTCGTGGTGGGCTGCCTGATTATCCTGATCTCTTTCGCGATCCGCGCCAGCTTTGGCGTGTTCCAGATCCCGATCGCCGAAGAGTTCCACTGGCCGCGCGCCGAGTTCTCGCTGGCCATCGCCATCCAGAACCTCGCATGGGGCATCGGCCAGCCGATCTTTGGCGCGCTGGCCGAGAAGATCGGCGACCGCAAGGCCATCGTCATGGGCGCGGTGATCTATGCCGCGGGCCTCGTGCTGTCGAGCTTTGCGGTCAGTCCGCTGCAGCACCAGATGTACGAGGTGCTGGTGGGCTTTGGCGTCGCGGGCACCGGCTTTGGCGTGATCCTCGCCGTCGTGGGCCGCGCCTCCTCGGATGACAACCGCTCGATGAGCCTTGCCATCGCCACCGCGGCAGGCAGCGCCGGGCAGATCTTTGGCGCGCCGGTTGCGGAATGGATGCTCAGCATGATGAGCTGGCAGGAAGTGTTCCTCGTGTTCACCGCAGCGATCCTTGCGGTGCTGCTGTTCCTGCCGCTGATGCGCGCGCCCGCGGCCAGCAAGGCCGAGATCGAAGAGAGCATGGGCACGATCCTGAACCGTGCGTTCCGCGATCCCTCGTTCTCGCTGATCTTCCTCGGCTTCTTCTCCTGCGGCTATCAGCTGGCTTTCGTCACCGCGCATTTCCCGGCCTTCGTGACCGAGCTTTGCAGCCCGATCGCCGCCGGAAGCGTGCTGCACAACATCGGGGTGACCACCACCTCGGCGCTCGGCGCGGTGTCGATCGCGGTGATCGGCGTGGCCAATGTGGGCGGCACGCTGCTGGCCGGTTGGGCAGGCAAGCGCTGGCCGCGCAAGTATCTGCTGGCGATGATCTACACCGGGCGGACCATCGTCGCGGCGCTGTTCATCATGCTGCCGATCACCCCGGTCAGCGTTCTGGTCTTCTCGGTCGTCATGGGCGCACTGTGGCTGGCCACCGTGCCGCTGACCTCGGGCCTCGTCGCGCATCTCTACGGGCTGCGCTACATGGGCACGCTCTACGGCATCGTGTTCTTCAGCCACCAGCTTGGCGGCTTCCTCGGCGTCTGGCTGGGCGGGCGGATGTACGACATCTACGGCGACTACACGCTGGTGTGGTGGATCGGCGTGGGTGTCGGCGCGCTGAGCGCGGTGCTGCACCTGCCGGTGCGCGAGAGCCCGCGTCTCGCGGCGACACAGCCGGTCTGAGCCCCAAGGAAACGCCGAAGCGGGCCGCTCAGGCCCGCTTCATCGCCGCATCATGATCGGCCATAAGCGCCGCCAGTTCACGCGCATGCGTGTGCGGCAAGCCGTGCCACGCGTCGGGGATGATGTCCTGCTCGACCCGCGGGTTCCACGCGTCGAGCTGTTCGACCGCCCCCGCACGCACCATCCGGTCCTGCGCCCCCCAGATCGCCATCACCGGCACGCTCAGCTTTGCGATGCGCTGGTGCACGGCTTCCTGCGGCTCCTGCAGACAGCCGCGCAGGCTCGACAGAACCGAGCGCACGAAGCCGCGCCGTTTGAGCTCATCTAGGTGCAACTGGTCGATCTCGGGCACTTCGCTGCGATTGTCAGAGCCCTCGATCACGTTCTGCCGGTGCGCCTTGGGAAACACCATGTGGAACAGCCAGCTGCCGCAGATCGGATGCTGCAGCGTCCAGTCGACCATCGAGGACAGATCCGATTCGATGCCCGCAGGCGCGACCAGTATCAGACGCGACACGCGCTTGGGGTTCTCGGCGGTGAAGGCCGACGCCACCACCGCGCCAAGCGAATAGCCCAGCATGGTCATCGGCCCCTTGAGGTCGAGCACCGCCAGAAGCTCTTCGAGCTGCTGCATCAGGAAGGCCGGGGTCTGCGCTCCGCGCGGACGGTCGGAAAAGCCGCGCCCGTAAAGATCGTAGATCAGCACCCGCTTGCCCTGCGCCACCAGATGCCGGGTCAACGCGTGGAACACCGCCGATGGCGCGGTCAGCCCATGGATGCACACAATCAGCGGCCCATCCTCGGGCCCCTGCAACTGATAGTGCGTCCGGCCATGGCTGAGACGGACGCATTTGCCCGGCGCCTGCGAGCGGCGCAGATCGGTGAGCGGTCGGCGGCGAAGCTCGGCGACGACCGGCAAAGCGGCGATGATCGGAATCGCCGCGGCGATAACGCCAAGGGTATAGCTCATGCGGCATCGCGCTCCGGCAAGAGCCCGTGGCCGACGAGACAGGCCGCAAAGCCTTCGGGTCCACGGAACGGATGCACCTGCCAGCCGCGCGCGGCGGCGGCTGCGATATTGTCGTCGCGATCATCGGTGAACAGCAGCTGCTCGGGCGCGACGCCCGTCTCTGCCTCAAGCCTTGCGTAGATCTCGGCGTCGGGCTTGGTCACGCCCATGTAGCCCGAGATGAACCGCTGATCGAACTCCGACAGGAAGGGATAGACCTTCTGCGCCACCTCAAAGGTGCCGATGCCGAAATTGCTCAAGGCAAAGACCGTGACGCCACGGGCGCGCAGCGTCCGCAGGATCTCGACAGAGCGCGGGATCGCCGGGCTCGCAAGCTCGATCCAATTGTCGTGCCAATGGCGGATCTCGTCCCGCCACCGGGGGTGACGCTCGGCGAGGGCGTAGACTTCGTCGTGAAAGTCATGCCCTGCGTCGACGCGCTCGTTCATCTCGTGCAGATCCACCTCAGAGAACATGGCGCGCCGCCTGTCCTCTCCCATGAGGCGATCAAAATATCGTTCTGGCTGCCATTCGATCAGCACATTGCCGATGTCGAAGACGACGGCTTGGATAGTCATTTCCTAGTCCCCTGCAGCGCGTACCTCGCGCTCTAGCGAATTTAGGAAACGGCTTCGGTCGTTCTTTGTAAAGCTTTTGACTTTCCCGCCTGAGTAGAATGGATCCGAAGCGCGGATATCTTGCATCAGGTCACGCATCGCCAACTGCGCGCCGATGTTGCCGGGGGTGAAAATCTCGCCGTCCGGGCGCAGCACCCGCGCGCCGCCCTCGATGCAGCGCGCCGCCAGCGGAATGTCATTGGTGACAACCACGTCGCCCTTTCCCGCGCGCTCGGCGATCCATTTGTCGGCCTCATCCGGTCCGGCAGAGACGGTGACCACCTGCACCAGCGGGTTGCGCGAAGGGCGCAACCCACCATTGGCCACCAGCACCATCGGCAGACGATGGCGGGTCGCCACGCGCTCGGCCTCTTCCTTCACAGGACAGGCATCGGCGTCGATATAGAGCGTCACCCCAGCAGCGCCTCGGCATGGAAAGCGACATGCTCTTCCATGAAGGACGAGACGAAGAAATAACTGTGGTCATAGCCCTTCTGGATGCGGAAGCTGCCCTCCTGCCGCTTTGCCGCCATCGCCTCGGCCAGCGCCTCGGGCTTCAGCAGATGCAGGAACTGGTCGTCGCCGCCCTGATCGATCAGCACCGGCCCGTCAAAGCCGGTCTCACGCATCAGCAGAGTCGAATCATGCTTAGCCCATGCACTCTCGTCCTCGCCAAGATAGGCGCCCAGCTGCTTGCGGCCCCAGTCGCTCTGCGTCGGGTTGGCGATCGGCGCGAAGGCGGACACCGAGCGGAAGCGCCCGGGCAGGTTCATCGCCAGCGTCAGCGCGCCATGGCCGCCCATCGAGTGCCCGGTGATGCCCTGCCGGTCCATATCCAGCGCGAACTCGGTGCCGATCAGCGCGGGCAGTTCCTCGGCCACATAGTCCCACATGCGGAAATGCGGGGCCCAAGGGTCTTGGGTGGCGTTGACGTAAAAGCCCGCGCCCTGCCCCAGATCATAGGCCTCGTCATTGGCCACGCCCTCGCCCCGCGGCGAGGTGTCGGGAAAGACCAGCGCGATGCCCGCCTCGGCGGCCCAGGCCTGCGCCCCGGCTTTGGTCATGGCGTTCTCATGGGTGCAGGTGAGGCCCGAAAGGTACCACAGCACCGGCACCTCCATGTCCTTGGCCAGTTCGGGCAGGAACAGCCCGAAGGTCATGTCGCAGCCGCAGGCCTCGGACGCATGGGTATAGACGCCCTGCGTGCCGCCGAAGCAGCGGTTTTCAGATTTGGTTTCCATGGCGGTACTCCTGTTTGACGCAAGGGCTACCGTGACGGGCGCCGCTGGCGCAAGGCCGACGAACGTGGCGCAGGTTGCACTGCGTGCTTAGGGATGCACCCAAGCGATCACCGCGCTGACGGTGAGGATACTCGCGGCGGTGGAAATCAGGATCGCCGCCGAGACCCGCTGCGGCGCGATGCCGTAATGCTGGGCGAGGATGAAGACATTGCCCGCCACCGGCAGCGCCGAGGCCGAGACCATCACCGCCGCCTGATAGGGGGTGACCGGGAAGACGAAATAGGCCGCCAGCGCCACAAAGCCCGGATGCAGCACCAGCTTGCAAAAGCTGATCCAGCCCGCCACCGCCAGCCGCTCGGCGCTCTTGGTGGCCAGCGAGGCCCCGATGGCGAACAGGGCACCCGGCGTCGCGGCATTGCCCAGCGTGGTGAGGAAGGATTCCACCGGCGCGGGCATAGGCAGGCCGCTGGCCGACACCGCCAGCCCCGCCACGATCGACACGATCATCGGGTTGTTGATCAGCCCGCGCGCCACCGTGCCCAGCAAGGCCGGCGACAGCCCGCCGCCGCGCGCCCCCGACACGAGGATCACCAGAAGCGAAGAGAAGACGATCAGATCGACCGACAGCATCAGGATGATCGGGCCCACCGCCTCTTGGCCCAGCAGCACCGCCAGCATCGGCACGCCGAGAAAGCCGGTGTTGCCGATCGAGGCCGATTGCGCCTCGATCGCGGTGGTCTGCACGTCCTGCCGCCGCAAAAATCCCGCCACGGTCGCCACCGAATAGACCGCGGCCGTGCCCAGCAGATAAGCCGACGCGACATTGGGATCGAAGATCTCGGAGAACGACAGCGTCGCGGAGAAGCGGAACAGCATCGCCGAGAGCGCGAAGTAAAAGACGAAGCGGGTGATCGCCGCCACCGACTCTTCGGAAAAGAACCGCACTTTCGCGGCCCCGTAGCCGAGGCCGATCAGCGCGAAGAACGGCAGGACCTTGAGAAGGACGGCAATCATGAATGAGGGTCAGCGGGCGCGGCGGGCGCTCAGACCTTGCCCTCGAAATCCTTATGCACGTAGCGCGCATCGCAATAGGGGCATTCCACAACGCCGGTCTCATGCGAGACCGAAAGCCAGACGCGCGGGTGGCCAAGCGCCCCCTCGCCGCCGTCACAGGCGATGCGGTAGCTGTCGACGAGCTTGGTCTCGGGCGCCTCGGTGGTCATGCTCCGGTTCCCTTTTCACTGGCTTTGCACTACCTGCGTTATGAGACAAGTCACGCACAGGAGCAAGGCGCATGAGCGACGACGCGATCCGCATCGAAGGGCTGACCAAGACCTACGCCGGCGGCAAACAGGCGCTCAAGGGCGTCGATCTGAACGTGCCTCAGGGCTCGATCTTCGGCCTGCTCGGCCCCAATGGCGCCGGCAAATCGACGATGATCAACATCCTCGCGGGGCTGGTCACGAAAACCGCTGGCAGAGTGTCGATCTGGGGCTGGGATCAGGACCGCAACCCGCGCCAGTCGCGGGCCTCGATCGGGGTGATGCCGCAGGAATTGAACCTCGATCCCTTCTTCACCCCGCGCGCCGCGCTGGAGGTGCAGGCCGGGCTCTACGGCGTGCCCAAGGCCGATCGCACCACCGATGAGATCCTCGAAATGGTCGGGCTGGAAGACAAGGCCGAGGCCTATGCCCGCACCCTTTCGGGCGGGATGCGGCGGCGGCTCTTGCTGGGCAAGGCGCTGGTGCACCATCCGCATATCCTCGTGCTCGACGAGCCCACCGCCGGGGTCGACATCGAACTGCGGCAGATGCTCTGGCGCAACGTTCGCCGTCTCAACCGCGAGCGCGGCATGACCATCATCCTCACCACCCACTACCTCGAGGAAGCCGAGCAGATGTGCGACGAGATCGCCATCATCAACCACGGCGCATTGGTGGCCCGCGACAGCACCGCGAACCTGCTGGGCGGGATCGACGCCAAGACCATGGTGATCACCCCCGAGAGCATGCCCGAGACTCTGCCCGAGGCGCCCGGCATCACCGCCGAGATCCGCGACGGCGGGCTGATCGCACTCAGCTACCGCAGCCGCGAGACCTCGGCCGAGGACGTGCTGGGCCTCGTTCGCGCACATGGCATCAGCCTGCGCGACGTGCGGACCGAGCAGGCCGACCTCGAAGATGTCTTCCTCGAACTGACCCGCAGCCGCCCCGCTGCCTGAGCGCAGTCCCTGAGACGCCTCCGGCGGGAGTATTTGCGGAAAGATGAAAGGGCGGCGCCGATCCAACGGCGCCGCCCTTTTGCGGTCTGGGGTCTTCCCGGTCCGGCTTCTTCTCTTTGAAAATACGCCCGCCGGAGGCGGTCCGGGCGCTGCCGCCCGTGCCGACCCGCCAGAATAGAGCGCCTCAGCCCTTTTCCAGCATCCGTCCCAACGGACGGCCCGCAAGGATATGCACGTGCAGATGCGGCACTTCCTGCACCCCGTCGACGCCGGCGTTGGAGATCATCCGGAAGCCATCGGCGGCAACGCCCTCCATCTCGCAGACCTTGCCGATGGCGCGGGTGTAGTCGAGGATCTCGGCGTCCGAGGCGTTCTGAGCGAAATCGTCATAGCAGACATAGGCGCCCTTCGGGATCACCAGCACATGCGTCGGCGCCTGCGGGCGGATGTCGCGGAATGCAAGGCTGTGCTCGGTCTCGAGCACGGTGCTGTTGGGGATCTCGCCGCGCAGGATCTTGGCGAAGATATTCTGATCGTCGTAGCTGTAGGCCATGGGGGTCCTCTATGGGTTGCTCAGTCGCAAAAGAGTTGTTCGTCGGAGGCGATCGCCCGGGCTGTCTCGGGGGCGACCGACAGGAATTGCACCAGCGCGCGCACCTGCGCCTCGAACGGGTCCTGCTCGCGCAGATGCAGGTGGCCCGGAAGATTGGCGTCGCGCAGCTGATCGCTTTCGTGTTCGATGTCGTTGCGGATGGTGGGGATCAGCCGCGCCATGGCCGCCTCGGAGGTGCGTTCCCCGGCCAGCCCGATGCGCGTGGCATGGCCCGCAAGGAAGGCGTCCGAGAACTGGCAATCAAGCTGCAGCAGCCGCGTCACCGCGCGGTCGCGGCAGAAATCCTCGATCAGATCGAGGCTGCCGGGGTCGATGCAGACCACCATCCTCTCTTCGCCGAAATAATCGAAGAGCATGCGCATCAGCGCCCGGCGGTGGCGGTGGCGCTTGTCCATGGTCGACTGCACGCCCCCCAGATCGGGCAGCGGGCAGCTTTCCTCGTTGAACAGGTAATCGACACAGGGCAGCGTGGTCTTGTCGCGAATATGCCCGATCAGCCGTTTCGCCACATGCCACTTCTTGCTGACCACAATCAGCAATTCGCGCTCGCGCCCCAGCGAGCTTTCGGTTTCCCAGAAGCGCGGCGCGAACCGGCGGCCGATGCGCCCCTTGTCGGTTAGGAAGCGATAGAGCGAGCGGCCTTCGTCCGAGACCCGGAACTGCGCCCCCTCGGTGGCATAGAGCACCCCCAAGCGCCGCCGCAGATCCTGCGCGTCGGGGCTGATCTTGCGGGCGAAAAGGAAGTCCTGCGCCAGCAGCAGATCATAGTGATCATTATAGAAGGTGACCGGCATCCCGTAGTCCGAGAACATCAGGAAGGTCAGCGTGCGGCTGTCGATCTCGCGCTCGGGCACGAGGTGGCGCACCAGCGTCTGAAAGAAGGTCTCGTCGGGGATCCACGTGCTGCGAAAGAAGCGCATGACGTCAGGCCGCCCCGCGATGAAGCTCTGGATCGCCTCCACCGTGCGCCGCCGCAGACACCACCATTGCGAGCCGATCATCACCTCTAGATCGGCGGGGATCCGGCGGGTCAGCCTCAGCCGCTTCTGCGCCTCGAACATTGCATAGAACCGGCGCTTCTGCGTGCGCTCGTTGAACATGTGGCGGTAGATCAGCCGCTCTTCCTTCCAGCCGGTCTTGATCCAGTCGGATTTGAAGAAGTCGAAGCTTTCGATGTAGTCGGCCTCGCGCGCGTCCAGAAACTCATGCGCGTGCTGGGCCGATTTGATCGCCATGCAATCGCCCGAGAGCATGTAGAAATGCGTCGCCCGTGGGAACGCCTCACATGCCGCCGCCAAAGCGTTCAGCGTGGCCTGCACCAGCGACCATTCCCCCCAGCCGCATTTCACCCGGCGCCGCGCGAAGGTCACGTTGGGATCTTCGGCCAGCGCGTCGCGAATCTTCTGGTAATCGGCCTGCGGCGCGCGCGCATCGAAATGGATCGCCATGCAGTCGCCAGCGGCGGTCAAGCTCTGCGCCTGCTTGATGATCGCATCCGGATCCTTGTGGCACAGCAGTATGAAGGCAATCTTCGCCAAAGGATGAGGTCCGCCCAAATTTCGCCTGCTTCTTCACCTTTACCCCGGCGAAGACATTGAACAGGCCGATGTCTTTTGCTTTTTTGCATGTCCATGGAGCCTGCGACAAGCCGGGCCGAGGCGGGGAGAGAGAACAATGGGGTTTCCGGGCACCTGGATGACAGAGAGCGAGAGCATGATCTACCGGGTCGTGCCGAAATGCGCCTGCTCGACCATCGGCCAGATCATGTATTACTCGGATCATGGCGCGTTCTTCAACGGCGACATCCACGACGCCGAGCGCGGGCTGCACAAATGGAACCGCGACGAAAGCCAGAACCCGATCAAGGCCAATGTGAAGACGCGCAACGCCCCCGCCTTCACCTGCGTGCGCAATCCCTACACGCGCATCCTGTCGAGCTTCTTCGACAAGATCTGCGGCGTCCAGCGCAACGGCAACCGCTACCGCGGCAATATGGTGCCGATGCTGGTGCAGAAATACGGGATCGAGGTCGGCGGCGAGGACGGCAAGGAAGAGTTCGACCAGATCCGTTCGTTCCGCCGGTTCCTGCTGTTCGCCCGTGACAGCATCCGCTGGCGCCGCCCGATGGAGCCCGACATTCACTGGTCGTCGGTCTCGGGGCATGTCTCGACCTTCATCGTCAACGGCGGGCGCTACGATCAGATCTTCTGGACCGAGAAGTTCAACGAGGGCATGCAGAGCGTTCTGGACAAGGTGCAGACGCGCCACCCGGTCGACCTTTCAGCGATCCCCCGCTTCAACGAATCCGAAGGCCATGGCCCGAAACGCGCGCATCCGGTCGAGGATTACTTCGACGATCTGTCGATGCATCTCGTCTATGAGATCTACAAGCGCGACTTCGATCTCTTCCGCTATGATTTCGAGAACCCGGCGAACAAGCTGCCGATCGGCGAGATCGACCTCGACGAGGTGCATGCCAAGCTGGGCGACTGAGGCTCAGGCCCCCTCGGGCGCGGGTGCATCGGGCGCGATCCCCAGATAGCCAAAGACCGCCGGGCGCAGCCGCGCCTCGATGGCCTCAAGGTCGCAATCCTCGGCAAACAGCGCCGCATGCACCATGCCGCGGCACAGCGCCGAAAGATCGCGCGCGGCGACCTCGGGCTGCGGCACCGCGAAATGCGTGAGCAGCGCCACCATCGCGGCATCCACCTCGGATCCCGCCGCGCAGACATCCGGGCCGAGCG
Source organism: Salipiger sp. PrR002 (assembly GCF_010500775.1). Taxonomy (NCBI): domain Bacteria; kingdom Pseudomonadati; phylum Pseudomonadota; class Alphaproteobacteria; order Rhodobacterales; family Roseobacteraceae; genus Salipiger; species Salipiger sp. PrR002. The sequence continues at coordinate 195,757 of NZ_JAAGOU010000002.1, read as the reverse complement.
GCAGCTGCATCTCTGCCTTTTCCAGCTCGCGTGACAGCACCGGCGCGCGGGCATGGTGACGGATCGAGGCGTGCAGCACCGTCCGCGCCGCCTCGCGCAGGTCCAGATCATGCGCCGCCGCCACGGCCTGTCCCATATCTTCGAAGAACTGCGCCTTCTGCCGCCGCACCAGTTCCGCAAGGATCGTCTCCTTGTTGGGGAAATACTGGTAGAGCGTGCCGATGCTCACCCCTGCCCGCTCAGCCACCGCATTGGTGGTCAGCGCAGCGATCCCGCCCGCCTCTAGAATCTGAGCCGCCGCCGTCAGCATGGCCTCGACCGAGGCGCGCGACCGGGTCTGACGCGGTGTTTTTCGGGGGGATAGCGCGGCGGCTTGGGTCATGGCGGAATGCGAGTATGAAACCTGAGGGAATGCTCGCATTCTATCGCGGCCCAAAGCTCGCACAAAGGAAAACCGCCATGTCCGCCTACTGGAAAGGCCGCAAAGTTCTGCTGACCGGCGCGACGCGCGGCATTGGCCGCGCCATGGCCGAAACGCTGGTCGCCGAAGGGGCGAGCGTGCTTGGCGTTGCCCGGAATACCGCCGCGCTGGAGGAGATGACACGCAAGCTCGGCCCGCGATTCGACGGGCTGGAGGCGGATCTCGGCGATCCCGAGATTCCGCGCGGCGTGGTGAACTGGGTGGCCGATGCGCATCCCGACTGCTCGGTGCTGATCAACAACGCGGCGGTGATGAGCTACCCGCTGCTCACCGACGGCAGCAACCACGACGTCGGCATCGAAGAAGAGGTGCAGATCAACATGATCGCGCCGATGCAGATCGCCACCGCCCTGCTGCCCCGGCTTGCCGCGCAGAAAGGCGCGCGGATCGTCAATGTCACCTCGGGGCTGGCGGTCGCGCCAAAAACCGATGCGCCGATCTATTGCGCCACCAAGGCTGGGATGCGCAGCTTCACCCGCAGCCTGCGCTATCAGGCCGAGGATGCCGGGCTGCACATCGGCATTTGCGAGGCGCTGCTTCCGGCGGTGAACACCTCGCTGTCGCGCGGCAGGGCCGAACGCAAGATGCCCGCGCCCGAGGCCGCCGCCGCGATCCTTGCCGGAGCGGAGGCGGGCAAGGCGGAGATCTGGATCGGCAAGACCAAGCTGCTGCGCCGGGTGATGCGCCTGTCGCCCGCGCTGGCCCATGGCCTCATGCGCCGCATCGAGGCCTGAGCCTCAGCCCTCAAGCTCCTGCGACGGAATCATCGGAAAGAACTCCCCGGACGACCATAGCCCGAACCAGCGCGCGCCCTCATGCTCGTGATGGGCGCCAAGCTCGACCAGCCGGTAGAAACTCTTGCGGTCGATCAGCGCCTCAAGGTTGGCGCGCACGTGGATATAGGGCGACGGCTCGCCGCTTTGCGGATCGCGCACCACGCGGATCGGATGCTCTGGCCCGGCCACGGCGAAATCGCCCACATGGGTCTGGAAGGTCAGCACCTGATCGCTGCCCGCGCCTTCCGCTTCGAAGTCGATGGCGACGAACGGCGCATCATCGACGGTGATCCCGACCATCTCGACCGGGGTCACGAGGAAGTATTTCTCGCCGTCTTTTCTCAAAATCGACGAAAAAAGCTTCACCAGTTCGAAGCGTCCGATCGGCGTTCCGAGGTAAAACCACGTGCCGTCACGGGCAATTCGCATGTCGAGATCGCCGCAGAACGGCGGATTCCACCGCTCCACGGGCGGCAGCCCACGCCCCGAAGCGGCGCGCGCTGCAGCAGCTATGCCCTCGGCAGAGGGAGTCACGTAATTTTGTGTGCGCATTACTTTTGCCATTTTCCACCCCCGCGATACACTCGCTTGGTAAAGGATTTACGCAAGGGAGTCTCCCCCATGGCCGAAGACCTGGTTGCCGAGATTGAGGCGCTGGAAGAAAAGCTCGCCGAAGCCAAGACGGCGATCACCCGGCGCTTCATCGGACAGGAGAGGGTCGTGGACCTGACCCTTGCCGCATTGCTCTGCGGCGGTCACGCGCTGCTCATCGGCCTGCCCGGCCTCGGCAAGACGCGTCTGGTGGAAACGCTCTCGACGGTGATGGGCCTCAATGGCAACCGCGTGCAGTTCACCCCCGATCTGATGCCCGCCGACATCCTCGGCTCGGAGGTTCTGGAAACCGCCGCCGACGGCAGCCGCGCCTTCAAGTTCCTGCAGGGGCCGATCTTCTGCCAGCTGCTGATGGCCGACGAGATCAACCGCGCCTCGCCGCGCACCCAGTCGGCGCTGCTGCAGGCCATGCAGGAGAAATCGGTGACCATCGGCGGCGAAACCCGCACGCTGGATCTGCCGTTCCACGTGCTCGCCACGCAAAACCCGATCGAGCAAGAGGGCACCTACCCGCTGCCCGAGGCGCAGCTTGACCGTTTCCTCGTGCAGATCGACGTGGCCTATCCCGACCGCAAGACCGAGAAAGACATCCTGCTCGCCACCACCGGCACCGAAGAGGCGCAGGCGCATCAGGTGTTCGATCCCGCCGCGCTGATGGCCGCGCAGCACCTGCTGCGGCGGATGCCCGTGGGCGATGCGGTGGTCGAGATGATCCTCGATCTGGTGCGCGCCTTCCGTCCCGGCGATCCCTCGGCCTCGGCCCGCGTGCGCGACACCGTGGCATGGGGCCCCGGCCCGCGCGCCGCGCAGGCGCTGATGCTCACCGTGCGCGCGCGTGCGCTGCTGCAGGGGCGTCTCGCGCCCTCGCCCTCGGATGTGATCGACATGGCCCGCCCGGTGCTGGTCCACCGCATGGCGCTGACCTTCTCGGCCCGCGCCCGCGGCGAGGATCTGGGCGCGATCATCGACGAGGTCTGCGCCACGCTCACGCCCTCCGAGGCTGCGGCTTGATCACGCCCATTGCCCAGCTCCGGCAGAGCGCACAGGAAGAGGCCAGCCGCTTTCCCGCGCTGCTCGCAAGGGCCGAGCATCTGGCGGGCACCGTCCTGCTGGGCGAACACGGCCGCCGCCGCTCGGGGCTGGGGGATGACTTCTGGCAATACCGCCCGCTGCGCCCCGGCGACACCTACCGCAGCATCGACTGGCGGCGCTCGGGCCGTGGCGACGAGCAGTTCGTGCGCGAGCGCGAATGGCAAATCGCGCAAAGCGTGCAGCTCTGGGTCGATACCGGCGCGTCGATGCGGTTTTCGTCGAACAAGGACCTGCCAAGCAAGGGCGACCGCGCCCGGCTGATCGCGCTGTCGGCGGCCATCCTGCTGATCCGCGGCGGCGAGCGTGTGGGGTTCACCGGCTGGTCGCTGCCGCCGCGCAATGGCGATGTGCAGATCCTCCGGCTCGCCGAGGCGATGAGCGAAGACGGCACCGAGGATTATTCCGAACCCGAGGCGCGCGGCATGATCCCCCACGCCCGCGCCATGTTCGTGTCCGATTTCCTAAGTGATCTGGACCCCGTCGAGGCGGCGCTGACCAAAGCCGCCGACCGCGGCGTGCGCGGTGTGCTGCTGCAGGTGCTCGACCCCTCGGAGGAAAGCTTTCCGTTCAAAGGGCGCACGATTTTCGAAAGCGTCGGCAAGACCTTGGCGCATGAGACGCTGAAGGCGGGCGACCTTCGCGAGCGCTATCTGGAACGGCTGGCCGAGCGTAAGGCGCGGCTTGCACATCTTGCCCGCTTAACGGGTTGGCAGTTTTTATGCCATCATACCAGTGACAGCGCGCAGAACGCCCTGCTGTGGGTGTACCGCGCGATGGACGGAGGGCACGGATGACCGTTCTCGGCCCCCTGGGCTTCACGGCCCCTTGGTTGTCGCTTGGATTGCTGGCCCTGCCGGTGCTCTGGGTGATCCTGCGCGCGGTGCCGCCCGCGCCGATCCGCCGGCTGTTTCCCGGCGTGGTGCTGCTGCTGGGTCTCAAGGATGACGATCAGGTCACCGACCGCACGCCGTGGTGGCTTTTGCTGCTGCGGATGCTGGCGGTAGCGGCGGTGATCATCGGCCTCGCCGGGCCGATCCTGAACCCCGAAGACGACGCGCAGGCCGCGGGCACCGGGCCGCTGCTGGTGGTGATGGATGCCAGCTGGTCCTCGGCCTCGGACTGGCGTGCCCGCGAGGCGGCGCTCGACGCGCTGCTGGCACGGGCCGAGCGCGAGACACGCCCCGTGGCCATCCTGCGCCTGACCGAACCCGAGGCGCCGCAGTTCCAAGAGGCCGCCGTGCTGCGCAGCCGTCTTGGCGGCCTGCAGCCCGAACCCTGGGAGCCGGGCGACGCCCAGACCTCCCGCGCCATGGCGCTGCTGCCCGAGCAGGATTTCGACAGTTACTGGATGTCCGACGGGCTCGCCCGCGACAGCCGCGAGCCGCTGCTGAACGCGCTGATGGATCACGGGCAGGTCACCGTCTTCGAAAGCCCGCGCAACCTCACCGCCCTGCTGCCCCCCACCTTTGCCGACGGCAATGTTCAGATCACCGCGCGCCGCCTGCATGGCGGTGCGGAACGCGAGATCTCGATCGCCGGGCATGGGCTCGACCCGGCGGGCAACCCCGCCGTTCTTGTGCGCGCGCCGCTGACCTTCGAGGCTGGCGCCACCGAGGGCACGCTCGACCTCTCGCTGCCCGCCGAACTGCGCGCCCGCATCACAAGGTTCGAGATCGACGGCGCCCGCAACGCTGGCGCGGTCAGCCTGCCCGATGACAGCCTGCGCCGCCGCGAAGTGGCGCTGATCGCAGGCAATGAGAACCGCGAGGGGCTGGAGCTGCTGTCGCCGCTCTACTACCTGCACAAGGCGCTGGAGCAGGACGTCGATATCCTCGACGGCGCGCTGACCGACGTGCTGCCCGCCAATCCCGACGTGATCGCGCTTGCGGATGTGGCCACGCTCAGCCCCGCCGAAACCGACGGGGTCACCGAATGGCTGCAGAACGGCGGCACGCTGCTGCGCTTCGCCGGGCCGCGCCTCGCCGCCTCCAACCTGTCGCGCGACCGCGAAGACCCGCTGATGCCCGTGCGCCTGCGCGCGGGTGGGCGCTCGGTCGGCGGCGCGATGAGCTGGGGCGAGCCCAAGACATTAGCGCCCTTCCCCGCCGGGAGCCCGTTCGAAGGGCTGCAGATCCCCGAGGATGTCAGCGTCACCAGTCAGGTTATGGCGCAGCCCGATCCGACGCTGGCCGACCGGGTGATCGCGCAGCTCACCGATGGCACCCCGCTGGTCACCCGCAAGCGCGTCGGCGCCGGGCAAGTGGTGCTGTTCCATGTGACCGCCAATGCCGAATGGTCGACGCTGCCGCTCTCGGGTCTTTTCGTGCAGATGCTCGAGCGGTTGGCGATCTCGGCCATGCCCGCGACGCCCGAGCCCGCCGATCTTGCAGGCACCATGTGGCAGCCCCTGCGCGTGCTCGACGGTTTCGGCGCGGTCACCGACGCGGGCACCCTGCCCGGCGTCGCTGGCGAGACGCTGCTCACCGATCCGCTCGGCCCCGAATTGCGCCCCGGCCTCTATCAGGGCGAAGAGCGCAGCCTTGCGCGCAATGTCGTCACCGCCGAGACCGTTCTGCAGCCCGCCACCTGGCCCGACACGGTGCCGGTCGAAGGGCTGAGCCGCCCGCAGGAAACCCCGCTCGCGGGCTGGCTGCTGGCCCTCGCCATCGCGCTGCTTCTGGCCGATGTCATCGCCTCGCTGGCGCTGTCCGGACGGCTGCGCGGCGCCCGGCCCAGCGGCACCGCCGCCGCGGTGCTTCTGGCGCTGGCACTCGGTGCGCTCGCTGCGCCCGGAACCGCACAGGCCCAGCAGAGCCAGCGCAGCAGCGCCGAGGCGGACGCCTTTGCCGAGGCCGCCACCGGAGAGCTGACGCTGGCGCATGTGATCACCGGCGACGCGCAGGTGGACGATCTGGCGCAGGCCGGGCTGCGTGGCCTGTCGGACACGCTGTTCTTCCGCACCTCGGTCGAGCCCTCTGATCCCATGGCGGTCAATCTCGAGACAGACGAGCTCGCCTTCTTCCCGCTGCTCTACTGGCCGATCGTGCCGTCGCAGCCCACGCCCTCGCCCGCCGCCTATGCCAAGCTCAACGAATATTTGCGCTCGGGCGGGATGATCCTCTTTGACACGCGCGACGCCGATGTGGCGGGCTTTGGCGCCGCCTCGCCCGAGGGCCGCAAGCTGCGTGAGATCGCCGCCCCGCTCGACATTCCGCCGCTGGAACCGGTGCCACAGGACCATGTGCTCACCCGCACCTTCTATCTGCTGCAGGATTTCCCCGGCCGCTACACCAGCCGCGACGTCTGGGTCGAGGCCGCGCCGCCCGATGCCGAACTGATCGAGGGCATGCCCTTCCGCAACCTTAACGACAACGTCACCCCGGTGGTCATCGGCGGCAACGATTGGGCCGCCGCATGGGCGGTGGACCCGCGCGGCAACCCGCTGGTGCGCATCGGTTCGGGCTTTGCTGGCGAACGTCAGCGCGAGATCGCCTACCGTTTCGGGGTGAACCTCGTGATGCATGTGCTGACCGGCAACTACAAATCGGATCAGGTGCACGTCCCGGCGCTGCTCGACAGGCTCGGCCAATGATGCGCGCGGCATATGGGACAATGAACAGGCAGGCTTCATGACCGGCGAAATCGTCTTCGACCCGCTTCTGCCTTGGCCGCTGATCGCCGGGCTTGGCGTTCTGGCGCTGGCTTCGGTGCTGCTGGCGCTCTGGCGCGGCATGCCCGGCTGGGCGCTGCGGCTCTGCGCCGGGCTGGTGCTGGTGGCGGCCCTCACCCAACCGTCGTTTCAGGAAGAGGACCGCGCGCCGCTTTCGGACATCGTGCTGATGCTCGAAGACCAGAGCGCCTCGCAGCGCCTTGGCGACCGGCTGGAGACCACCTCCGAGGCCGCCGACGCGATGGAAGCGCGGCTCGCCGCCCGGCCCAACACCGAAGTGCGGCGCATCACCGTGCCCGATGGCGATGGCGACAGCGGCACGCTGCTGATGACCGCCCTGTCGGAGGCGCTGGCCGAAGAACCACGCGGCCGCATCGCCGGTATCTTTCTGCTGTCGGATGGGCGGCTGCACGATCTGGAACGCGCGCCCTCACTTCCCGCGCCTCTGCACCTGCTGCTCACCGGGCGCGAGACCGACTGGGACCGCCGGTTGATCGTCAAGAACGCCCCGGCCTTCGCCATCCTCGGCGAGCCGGTCACCCTGACGCTGCGGGTCGAGGATGATGGCGCCGCGCCACGGGAAAGCGAGACGGACCTGCAGATCTCGGTCGACGGCGCCGAGCCCGAAAGCTTCCGCGTGCCGCTCGGTCAGGACATCGAACTGCCGGTCACCCTGCCCCATGGCGGGCTCAACGTGATCCAGTTTACCGTGCCCGAGGGCGCGGGCGAGCTTACCGACCGTAACAACACAGCGCTGGTGCAGATCAACGGCGTGCGCGACCGCCTGCGCGTTCTTCTGGTCTCGGGAGAGCCGCATTCCGGCAGCCGGACATGGCGTAACCTATTGAAATCAGACAGCTCCGTCGACCTAGTGCATTTCACCATCCTGCGCCCGCCGGAAAAGCAGGATGGCGTGCCGGTGACTGAACTGTCGCTCATCGCCTTCCCGACGCGCGAGCTCTTCCTCGAGAAGATCGAGGATTTCGACCTGATCATCTTCGACCGTTACAAGCGCCGCGGCATCCTGCCCGCCATCTACCTCGACAACGTGCGCAACTACGTCGAGAACGGCGGCGCCGTGCTGGTCGCCGCCGGCCCCGATTTCGCCAGCGCCGATTCCATCTACCGCTCGCCCCTGTCCGAGATCCTGCCCGCCGAGCCCACCGCCCGTGTCATCGACGAAGGCTACCGCCCGACGGTCACCGAGCTTGGCGAGCGTCACCCGGTCACCGCCGGGCTCACCGGCGCGGACAGCTGGGGCCGCTGGATGCGGCAGGTCGAGGTGACGCCGAACGAGGGCGCGGAGGTTGTGATGTCGGGCGCCGAAGACCAGCCGCTGCTGGTGCTCGACCGGGTTGGCGAGGGGCGCGTGGCGCTCATCGCCTCCGATCAGGCCTGGCTCTGGTCGCGCGGCTTCGAGGGCGGCGGGCCGCAACTCGACCTGCTGCGGCGTCTGGCGCATTGGATGATGAAAGAGCCCGAGCTTGAGGAAGAGGCGCTCTGGGCCGAGGCCACCGGCCAGTCCATGCGCATCATCCGCCGCACGCTGGAAGAGGGCGTCGGCGCGGTCACCGTGACCCGCCCCGATGGCACCGAAGAGCAAGTGCCGCTGGAAGAGGTTTCGCCCGGGCGGTTTGAGGCGATCTATCAAGGGCCGGAAATCGGGCTCTACCGCCTCAAGGAAGGCGAGCAGGAAGCGGTCATCGGCCTCGGACCGGCGGCACCGCGCGAGTTCGAGCAGACCATCGCCAGTGGCGAGGCGCTGCAGCCGGTGGTGGATTCGCTGCGCGGCGGCGAGGCGCGGATCGAAGACGGTCTGCCCAACATCCGCACGATCAGCGCCGGGCGTCCCGCCGCCGGTCGCGGCTGGATGGGCATCACCCCGCGCGAGGCGTTCGAGACCATGGATGTGACCCGCATTCCGCTGCTTCCCGCGTGGCTGACGCTGCTGCTGGCGGCGGGCTTCATCGTCGGGGCGTGGCTGCGCGAGGGGAGGCGCTGATCAGCGCAGATCCAGCGGCAGGCGGGTGTCACTCCAGCCATCGATCAGGCAGCGCGCGCGGATGTAGACGCGCGCTGTCCCCGCGGGGACAGCGACACCGGACAGGCTGCGGGTGAAGGGCTGCTCGGTCTCATGCGGATGCGCCAGAACGCGGGTGCCGAGCGCGGTGCCCACCTCATCCTCGATCCGCCAGCCATCGGCGTAATGCTCCCAGCCGGTATCGGGATGGGCCAGCGTGACCGCAAAGCTCCAACCCTCCCCCGCGCGGCGGGCTTCGGCCGCCAGCACCTCGGGGTCAGCGGCGGCAAGCGGCGTCGCCGCAAGGCTGAGCAGCAGGACAAAGACGGGTTTCATGCGCGGCAGTATGGCACAAATCTCTTCGAAGAGATTTGCAAAAGCCTTCGAAGGCTTTTGCCTACTCGTCCTCAGCCGCCAGCAGCACCTCGCGCGACTGCGAGGTGAACTCTCGCCGCAGGATCACACCAAGCGTGACCAGCGCCGCCACCACCAGCGGCCAAGCCCCCAGCAGCCATGCCGACGATCCGATGCCGAAATAGACCGAGCGCAGCCCGCGGTTGTAGCTGCGCGCGGCAAAGATATTGATCTCGGCGGCCTTGGCGGCGCGGGCATAGGCGGTGGCGCTGTTGTCGTTGGGTGTGGCGCCCATCATCACCGAGCAATAGCCGAAAAGCCGGTTCGACCAGACGAATTTCAGGAAGGCATTGGCCGCGAACACGAGGATCAGCAGCAGCTTGGCCTCCCAGACGATCGCAGGCGCGTCGCCCCCCGCCGAGAGATCCTCAGCGACGCCGCGCACCTGCTCGGGATTGCCCAAAAGCGCGAAAATCCCGCCGATGGCGATCATCGAGGTGGAGGCAAAGAACGCAGTGCTCTGCCGCAGGCTGCCGACGATCTGCGAGTCGAAGATGCGCGGCTGGCGGGTGACGAAATGCTTCATCCACTGACGCCGGTAGCGCGCCATCAGCACGGTCACCGACGGGCGGCGTTTGGGCGGATTCTCGATGAACCACGAGCCGCCCAGCCAGCAGATCAGCAGCAGCGCAACACCGGCGAAATCAACCGGCGAAAACGAGGTGAGCGTGTCGAGCCAAGGACCCATGGTCAGAACGGCTTGGCCACGACCAGCCACAGGATGGCGATCGTGCCGACCACGCTGATCTCGTTGAAGATGCGCAGGAACATATCCGACTCGCGGAACTCGCCGCGCTTGGCGCGACCGACCAGAACGCCGGTCCAGATGTAATGCGCCGCCAGCAGCAGCACGAGGCCGATCTTGGCGTGCAGCCATGCCGGAAAGCCCCAGAGCACGCCCAGCCAGAGCCCGGTGATCACCGCGATCACCGCCAGCCCCGCCGAGAAGCGGTAGAGCCGATAGGTCAGATCGCCGAGCGGGCCGAAGGCGCCGGTCGTGGCGTAATCGCGCTTCCAGTAAATCAGCGCGCGCGGCACGGCAAAGATGGAGGTCATCCACCCCATGACGCAGAGAATATGTATGATCTTCAGCCAGTCCATGGGCTTACCTGCTACCATTCCCGCGCGCCGCGCAAGGGGCGCAACGCGGCTCTGCAAGGGCTGTGGCAAAATCTCTTGGCCTCGGGTGGAATTGGTTATATGAGTTTACCAATTTCGAGGAGGAGACCCCGATGGAGATGCCAGCCCCCAATGCCAGCATCCTCGCCCGCAAGGCGCGGATCGTCGCGCGCCTGCTTGAGGTGCTGCCCGCCACTGCGGTGATCTCGGAGGAGGCCGAAACCCGCGCCTATGAGTGCGACGCGCTGACCGCCTATCGCTGCCCGCCGCTCTGCGCGGTGCTGCCGTCGAGCACCGAAGAGGTCTCGGCGGTGCTGAAGATCTGCCACGAAGAAGGCGTGCCGGTGGTGCCGCGCGGTGCGGGAACCTCGCTCGCCGGGGGCTCGCTGCCCACCGCGGATTCGGTGATCCTTGGCGTGGCGCGGATGAACCAGGTGCTCGAGACCGATTACGCCAACCGGGTGATCCGCGTGCAGACCGGCCGCACCAACCTCTCGGTCAGCGGTGCCGTGGCCGAAGAGGATTTCTTTTACGCGCCCGACCCCTCGTCGCAGCTGGCCTGCGCCATCGCGGGCAATATCGCGATGAACTCGGGCGGTGCGCATTGCCTGAAATACGGGGTGACCACCAACAACCTGCTGGGCGTCACCATGGTGCTGATGGACGGCACGGTGATCGAACTGGGCGGCGCGCATCTGGATGCGCCGGGGCTGGACCTTCTGGGCGTCATCTGCGGCTCGGAGGGGCAGCTTGGCGTGGTCACCGAGGCCAGCCTGCGCATCCTGCGCAAACCCGAGGGCGCGCGCCCGGTGCTGATGGGGTTTGCCTCGAACGAGGTCGCCGGGGCCTGCGTGTCGGACATCATCAAGGCGGGTGTGCTGCCGGTGGCCATCGAGTTCATGGACCGCCCCTGCATCGAGGCCTGCGAGGCTTTTGCCCACGCCGGATACCCGATGTGCGAAGCGCTGCTGATCGTTGAGGTCGAGGGCTCGGAGGCGGAGATCGCCGAACAGCTGGAGAAGATCATCGAAATCGCCAAGCGCCACAACCCGGTGGAGCTGCGCGAAGCCAAGGACGAGGACGAGGCGGGCCGCATCTGGCTGGGCCGCAAATCCGCCTTCGGCGCCATGGGGCAGATCAACGATTACATGTGCCTCGACGGCACGATCCCGGTCTCGGAATTGCCCTATGTGCTGCGCCGCATCGGCGAGCTGTCGGAGCAGTTCGGCCTGAAGGTGGCCAATGTCTTTCACGCCGGGGACGGCAATATGCACCCGCTGATCCTGTTCAACGCCAATGAGGAAGGCCAGCTGCAGCTCTGCGAGCGGCTCGGGGCGGAGATTCTGAAGCTCTGCGTCGAAGTCGGCGGCTGCCTGACCGGCGAGCATGGCGTGGGGATCGAGAAGCGCGACCTGATGCACACGCAATACGCGCCCGCCGATCTCGAGGCCCAGATGGCGGTGAAGGATGTCTTTGACGCGGGCTGGCTGCTGAACCCCGCCAAAGTGTTTCCGCTGGACGCCTCGGAAGCGCGGCGCAGCGCGGCTCTGGCCGCCGAATGAGCGCGCCCCGCACACACTAAAAAGCGGGGGCCAGCCCCCGCACGCAGCATGAAGCGGGGGCCAGCCCCCGCACCCCCGGGATATTTCTGCCAAGAGGAAGATGCATGAGACCTGAGACCGAGGCAGAGCTTGCCGAGGCCATTGCCGGTGCGAATGGCGCCCTGTCGATCCGTGGCGGCGGCACGCGCGCCATCGCCATGGCGGAGGGTGAAGCATTGGAGACCGGCGGGCTGAGCGGCATCACGCTTTACGAGCCCGGCGCGCTGACGCTGATGGCCAAGGCGGGCACGACGCTTGGCGAGATCGAAGCCGCGCTGGACGCCGAAGGCCAGCGACTGCCCTTCGAAGTGCCGGACTTGCGCGCGCTGCTGGGGCGCACTGGGGAAACGACCATTGGCGGGATCACCGCTGCCAACGCCTCGGGGCCGCGGCGCATCGCCTCGGGCGCCTGCCGCGACTTCCTGCTTGGCGTGCGGTTTGTCGATGGCGCGGGCACTGTGGTGTCGAACGGCGGGCGGGTGATGAAGAACGTCACCGGCTATGATCTGGTGAAGCTGATGGCGGGCAGCCATGGCACTCTGGGCGTGCTCACGGAAGTGAGCTTCAAGGTGCTGCCCCGGCCCGAAACCTCGGCCACGCTGGTGCTGCAGGGGCTTTCGGATGTGGCAGCCGTGGCGGCCATGTCGAAAGCGCTCGGCTCGCCCTTCGACGTGACCGGCGCGGCGCATGATCCCGCCGCCGGGCAGACGTCGCTGCGCATCGAGGGGTTCGAGAAATCCGTCGCCTACCGGCTGGAGCAGCTGCGCGCGCTTTTTGCCGATACTCCGGGCGATGTGGCCGAAGACGGCGCCGCGCATTGGGCCGGGATCCGCGATGTGGCACCGCTTCAGGGCCGCGCCGGGGATGTCTGGCGCATCTCCTGCAAGCCCTCGGACGCGCCGGACCTGGCCGCGACCCTTGGCGCCGAGGCGCTGCTATACGACTGGGGCGGCGGGCTGATCTGGGCGCTGCTGCCCGAGGGCACGGATGCGCGCGCGCGGCTGGGGGCCTTCGCGGGCCATGCCACGCGCCTTCGCGGCAGCGGTGCCGCCCCCGCCTTCCACCCCGAGCCGGCGCCGGTCGCCGCGCTGAGCGCCGGGCTGCGCGCCCGCTTCGATCCGCGCGGGGTGCTCAACCCCGGCCTGATGGCCTGAGCCGAGGAAGAGACATGCAGACGAATTTCACCCCCGACCAGCTGCGCGATCCGGCCATCGAGCGCTCCAACGAGATCCTGCGCTCCTGCGTGCATTGCGGGTTCTGCACCGCCACCTGCCCGACCTACGCGGTGCTGGGCGATGAGCTCGACAGCCCGCGCGGGCGCATCTACCTGATCAAGGACATGCTCGAGAACGAGCGGGTGCCGGACGAGAAGACCGTCAAGCATATCGACCGCTGCCTGTCGTGCCTGTCGTGCATGACCACATGCCCTTCGGGCGTGCATTACATGCATCTGGTGGACCATGCCCGCGCCTATATCGAGAAAAACTACACCCGCCCCTGGCACGACCGGGCGCTGCGCTGGGTGCTGGCGCGGATCATCCCCTACCCCACGCGCTTCCGCCTCGCGCTGGCGGCGGCCAAGCTGGGCCGGCCCTTTGCCGCGCTGATCCCCGACGCGCGGCTGAAGGCGATGCTGGAGATGGCCCCCAAGCGCATCCCGCCGGTCAGCCGCAACGACGATCCGCAGAGCTTTGCCGCCACCGCGCCGCAGCGCAAACGCGTGGCGCTGATGACCGGCTGCGCGCAGAAGGCGCTGAACACCGACATCAACGACGCCACCATCCGGCTGCTGCGGCGGCTTGGCTGCGAGGTGGTGGTGGCCAAGGGCGCGGGCTGCTGCGGCGCGCTCACCCACCACATGGGGCGCGAGGCCGAGGCGCATGGCTCTGCCGAGGCCAACATCCACGCGTGGAAGGCCGAGATCGACGGCGCGGGGCTGGATGCCATCGTCATCAACACCTCGGGATGCGGCACCACGGTGAAGGACTATGGCCATATGTTCCGCAATGGCCCGCTGGCGGCGGCGGCGGCGGAGGTGTCGGGCAAGGCGATGGACATCAGCGAGCTGCTGCGCGATCTGGAGATTCCCGCCGAGATGCTGGCGGGCGCGCCGAAAGACCTGCGCGTGGCCTATCACGCCGCCTGCTCGCTGCAGCATGGGCAGAAGGTCAAATCCGCGCCCAAGGACCTGCTCAAGCGGGCCGGTTTCGAGGTGGTGGAACCCGCCGACAGCCACCTGTGCTGCGGCAGCGCCGGGACCTACAACCTGCTGCAGCCGGAGATCTCGCAACAGCTGCGCGCGCGCAAGGTCGCCACGCTGGAGGCGAAGGCGCCGCAAGTGATCGCCGCGGGCAATATCGGCTGCATGATGCAGATCGGGTCGGGCACCGGCGTGCCGGTGGTGCATACGGTGGAGCTTTTGGACTGGGCCACCGGCGGGCCGAAACCGAGGGCGCTGGCCGAGGTGGACTGAAGCCCGGACTGAGGACCGGCCCAAAGCGGCCCTGCGCCCAAATTTCGCCTCAGACGTTCCCTAGCGTGATGGGGCGAACAGGGAGTCACCGGCGTGAAATACCTTATTGCGCTGCTCTTGCTGCTGGCCATGCCGGCCTTTGCACAGAGCGGCGGTCTCTTCTCCATGGAAAGCCGCGAGGATGGCCGGGGCTGGGAGGCCGTCGGTCGGCTCGAGATCGGCGGCAAAGCCTTTTGCACCGGCGCGCTGATCGCCCCTGACCTCGTGCTGACCGCGGCGCATTGCCTGTTCGACGCCAGCACTGGCGCGCGTGTGCCGGTCGAGCAGATCCAGTTCCTTGCGGGCTGGCGCAATGGCCGAGCCGCCGCCTACCGCCGGGTGCGCCGCGCGGTGGCGCTGGAAGATTACGATTTCATGGCCCCCGCCAGCCCCGAGCGCGTGCGGCACGATGTGGCGGTGATCGAATTGCAGCTGCCGATCCGCAACAGCGCCATCGCCCCTTTCGGCCTTGGCCCGCTGCCCGAGGCCGGTGACGAACTGGGCGTGGTGTCTTACGCGCATGACCGCTCGGAGGCGCCCTCGCTGCAGGACTATTGCGGCGTTCTCGACAAGCAGGACAGCATGTTGGTGCTCGATTGCTCGGTGGATTTCGGCAGTTCCGGATCGCCGGTGTTTTCCTTTGCCGAAGGCACGCCGCGCATCGTGTCGGTGATCTCGGCCAAGGCGCAGGCGGGCGGCGAGCCGGTGTCGCTGGCCACCGGCCTTGATACGCCTCTGGCGCGGCTGCGCGGGGCGCTTGACGAGGATGACGTGTTCAATCCGCTCAGCGCGGGCAGCCGCCGCGACACCGGCGCGAAGTTCATCAAACCATGAGGCTGCGTTACCTGCTGACAGCCGCCCTGATCGGCCTGCCCGCGCTTGCGGGCGCGCAATCCGGCTCGGAAGGGGGCGGTGCCAATTTCGACGTGCTCGACCGGCGTGGCGAGTTACTCGGCTGGGAAGCGGTGGGCCGGGTCGAGGGCAAGGACTCGATCTGCACCGGCGCGCTGATTGCGCGCGACATCGTGCTGACCGCCGCCCATTGCCTATTTGAGGAAAACGGCGCGCCGCGCCCGCCCGAAAGCCTGACGTTTCGCGCCGGGTACCACCACGGCACGCAGATCGTCGCGCAGCGCGTGCGCCGCTGGGTGACGCCGGAGCGCTATGCAAGGCGCGCCAAGCCGAGCCATGAGATGGTGGCGCTGGATGTGGCGCTGCTGAAGCTCGAGGCGCCGGTGACCATCGCCGAGGCCGATCCCTTCCGGCTGCTCGATCACCTGCCCGACGGTTCCGAGGTGACGGTGCTTTCCTACGGGCAGGGACGTGAGGAGGTGCTTTCGCGCGAGCCGTCCTGCGCCATCACCGCGCATTACGCCGACGACGTGCTGGGGTTCGACTGCGATGTGACCTTCGGCAGTTCCGGCGCGCCGGTCTTTTACCGCGACAACGGACGGCTGCGCATCCTGTCGGTGATTTCGGCCTCGGGGATTTCGGCCTCTGGCGGTGCGACCGCCTTCGGTCCCGGCATCTCGGCGCTGGTGCCCGCGCTTGCCGCGCGGCTGCGCAATGAAGATGCGAGGCCCATCGCCAGCAGCGGCGCGCGGCGCATCACCGTGGGCGGCGGGCGCGATGGCACCGGGGCTCGCTTCGTGCGGCCCTAGCGGCGTTTGTCAGACCGGGCCGCGAGGGTCTTGAAAGCGGCAAAATCCCTCCCCATCTGAAGTTTGCCGGGGCGCCTGAGACAGGGCTCCGGCCAACCTAAGCGCCTGTTCCGCAAGGAAAGGCGCGACTTGATGGTATCGCTCAACGGAGGATTCCCATGCGACATTTCGATCTTGCCCCGCTCTATCGTGCCACCGTCGGTTTCGACCAGATCGCCGACATGATGGACCGGGTTCTGGCCAGTGACGTGGCCCAGCCCAGCTATCCGCCCTACAACATTGAAAAGACCGCCGACGATGCCTACCGCATCTCGATCGCCGTGGCCGGCTTTGCCGACGAGGATCTGTCGGTCGAGGTGAAGGATCACGCGCTGGTGGTCTCGGCCAAGAAGTCCGACGAGGGCGAAGGCCGCAGCTATCTGCACCGTGGCATCGCCACCCGCGCCTTCGAGCGCCGCTTCACCCTTGCCGATCACGTGCGCGTCGAAGGCGCGACCCACGAGAACGGCATGCTGCACATCGACCTGCGCCGCGAAATTCCCGAGGCGCTGAAACCCCGCCGCATCGCCATCGCCCGCCCGCAGCGGACCCAAGCGATCGAAAAGGACGTGGTCGACAGCAAGTCGGTGAACTGATCACCGCACTCTGACGCCCTAGGGCCCCGGTGGACGCACCGGGGCCTTTTTGCATGTTCTGGTGAGCGGGCACTCTGGCCGCGCCCTAAATCTCCAGCCAGATCGGACGGTGATCGCTGGCCCGCTGCACCCGCGCCGAACCGGATCCGTCGATCTCATCCTCGAACGCATCATGCGCGATCCCCGCGTCCACGACCTCTGCGGCCAGTGCTGGCGAGACCGCGAAATGATCCAGCAGCAGCGGCCGGTCCCGCACGTTGTCGACGAAATCGTCAAACCGCGCGGTGAATTGCAGCGCCGGAGAGACATGTCTCAGGATCGGGTGTTGAAAGATCAGTTCCGGGTAGAAGGTGCTTCCAAGCACGATGTCCGCGATATTGTGCGACAGATATTGCCGCTCGAAAAAATCGGGGCCCGGGCCGTCGTTCCAATCGCCGGTGACGATCACCCGCTCGTCGCCATTCGCCTTGATGAGCTCATCGAGATAGGTTCTCAGGCGAAAGCCTTCCGCCGCGATCCGCCGCCGTGCCTTCATCGCCGCGGCAATGAACTCCTGCCGCCGCGCCGGATCGTTGAACAGCACCTGCCCGTTGTGCACATATTTCGATTTCGTGTGCAGCACCACGATCCGGAAGGGCACGCCCTCCGCCGGTTTCACATCCACAACCATCGGCACGCGGGTGAAATCATAGGGCTGCAGCAGCAGGTCACCGTCCACATCCGCCCGCCACACGTCTTCCAGCGCCAGCGTGAGCGGGTCGGTGGCATGGTCGATGATCTCGGCGGCACCGCCCAGCTTGCGCAGCACATAAAGCTTCTGCGCCCCGCCCGCCTTGCCGATCAGCGCCTCGTAGAGCGGCGCGCCACCGTCAGACAGATGATCGTCGAGAAAGAGCTGCATCTCCTGCGCGGCGCTCGGCCCTTCCTGCACGCAGAGGATATCGGGACTGGTGCGCCGGATCACCCGCGCAACCTTCTCGGCCACACGCTGCGCCTCCTCGGCGCTCAGCGACCCGCTCCCCCATCTGGGCTCGTGATTTCCCGAGAACCAGTTGTTCATCCATTCGATGTTCCAGTTCATCACCTTCATCACGTCCCCTCCCAGATATGACGGCAAGATCGCTGTTATAGAACAATGGCTCTATGGCAGCGCTGTGAACCCCGGATGCGTCACGCCACCTGATCCGGCAGGCGCGTGGCTTTCTCCGCCAGCATAGCGCCGCTTGCGGATCCGGGCGACTCCGCAGCCACCTGCAGGATCACCGCGCCCGCCCGGTGCCGGGTCTCGACCAATTGGTGGGCCTGCACGATCTGCGCGAGCGGAAAGCGCGCCCCGATCACCGGCGTCAGCTGCCCCGCGCGCCACATCTCTAGCAGGGCCTCAAGCGCGGCACGGCTGTCGCCGCTGACATGAAGCCGGAGCCGCGGGCCACCCGCGAGCTTGGCGCGCAGCAGATGCCACAGCTCGCGCAGGCCGAAGTTCAGCGGCAGGAACAGCCCCTGCGGCGAAAGCAGGCGGCGGCTGCGCGGCCAGTCCAGCGCGCCCACCGTGTCAAAGATCAGATCGAACCGCCCGCCAGGGCGCTCGCAGGTGTAATCCAGCACCTCCGACGCGCCGAGCCCCATGAGCAGTTCTCTGCGCCCCGGCCCCGCCACCGCGGTGACCTCGGCCCCCAGTGCGGCGGCGATCTGCACCGCATAGGCCCCGACCCCGCCCGAGGCCCCGAGGATGAGCACGCGCTGCCCGGGCTGCACCCGCGCCACCTCGCGCAGGAACTCCAATGCGGTCAGCGCGCCAAAAGGCAGCGCGGCGGCAGCGTCATAGCCAATGCCCACGGGGATCGGCACCAGCGCGCCGCTGGCCTTGGCAAGCGCATAGTCGGCGTGGCCGCCGTGGCCGAGCACCGCCAGCACGCGCTGCCCCACGGCAAACCCCTGCACCCCCGCGCCCAGCGCGACGATCTCGCCCGCCACGTCCGAACCGGGCACCAGATGGCGCGGCTTCCACAGGCCCGCCACCAGCCGCCCGATCAGCGCCAGCCCGCCGGGAAACGCCGCCGCGCGCAGCCGCCAGTCGGCGGTGGTGACAGAGGCGGCATGGACGCGGATCAGAACCTCCCCCGGCCCCGGCACGGGGCGCGGCAGCTCTTCGACACGCAGGGTTTCGGCGGGGCCATAGCGGCGGGCGGTGACGGCTTTCATGACGGGCCTTCCTTGAAGCGAGATGCGATGAGACGAGATGCCCGCAAGTTACCCGCTGCGGTGACGCATGAATATTGACCCATATCGCAGACACCCCATACAAATACGCATGGATTGGCAGGGATTGCGTTTCGACTGGAACCGGCTGCGGGGCTTTCTGGCCACCGCCGAGGAAGGCTCGCTCTCCGCGGCGGCCCGCGCGCTGGGGATGAGCCAGCCGACGCTGGGGCGGCAGGTGGCGGCGCTGGAGGCAGAGCTTGGCCTCACGCTCTTCGAACGGCACGGGACCGGGCTGCAGTTGACCGAGGCGGGCCTGCAACTGGCCGAACACGCGCGGGCCATGGGCGAAGCGGCAGAGCACCTGTCGCGCGTCGCCTCGGGCCAGCAGCAGCAGATCGCGGGTCATGTGACGATCACCGCCTCCGAGATCTACGCCGGCTGGCTGCTGCCACAGGTGCTGCCGCAGATCCGCGCCGCCGCGCCGGGGCTGACCATCGAGGTGCTCGCCTCCAACGCCATCCGCGATCTCAAGCGGCGCGAGGCGGATATCGCCCTGCGCAACGCCCGCCCCGAACAGCCCGACCTCATCGCCCGCAAGATCGCCGAGGATCGCGGCAGCTTCTACGCCACAAAGGCCTATCTCGCTAAGCTGCCGCCGCTCAAGGCGCTGCCCGATCTCGCAGCGGCCGAATTCATCGCCTTCGAGGATCCCGGCCCGCATATGAGCTTTCTGAAGGGCCTCGGCATCCCGGTCACCGAGGCGAATTTCCCCCTGATCAGTTCCAGCCACCTCGTGCACTGGGAGATGACCCGCGCCGGTCTCGGCATCGGTGTCGGCCCGCTTGGTCTCGGCGACGCCGACCCGCGCCTGCGCCGCGCGCTGCCGGACCTCGAGATCCCTTTCCCGGTCTGGCTGGTCGCGCACCGCGAGTTGCACAGCTCCCGCCGCATCCGCCTCGTCTTCGACCTGCTGGCCGAGCTGATCCCACCGCTGCTGCGCAGCCCCTGACGCTTCTTCTCTTTAAAAATACGCATGGCGCGACGTTCCCACGCCGCGCAACGCATAGAAAAGGCGCCGCACGGTCTCCCGCACGGCGCCCTTCAAGCTCAACAAGACGCCGAATCAGTCGAGCTTGAAGCTCCAGAAGAAGGTCTCGCCCGAGCTGTCATCGACACCGTCATTGTCGGTCGAGACATAGGCGGTGCCATCCTCTGCGATGGCGAGCCCTTCGACCTTGTCGACCACATAGCCGCCCCAGCCCTTGAGGTCGGGGATCAGGTCGCGCACCTCTTCCTTGCTCACAACCGGCAGATCGCCGCCCAGCGGGGCCGCCACCATCTCTGCCAGCGGGATGCGATAGACCTTCTTGGTGACCGCAGCGGCACCGATCTGGTTGTCACGCTCCACCACATAGACGAAATCGCCATGCGCGGTGATCTCCGACAGTCCGACCCAGCCCTTTTCGGGCGCGGCCTTGGCATAGAGCACGGCGCCCCATTCCTTGGTCTCGGGATTGTAGGAGACAAGCTTCACGTGGTTTTCCGGATCGCCGGTCCACTCGCGCTGCACGGCCATCCAAAGCGTGCCGTCCACCATGGTGATGCCCTCGAAGCCAAAGCGCTTCTCCTGCGCCAGCAGCTCTGCCGGAAGGCCGACTTCTTCTTCGATCTCCCCCTCGGCGCTCACGTGATAGAGCGCATGCGGGATCAGCTTCGCGGTATTGCCCTCAGAGGCGAGCCAGAAGCCCCCCTCGCCGTCGAGCGTGATACCCTCGAGGTCGAGCTTCTGCGCCGGACGGCCCGCACGGGTCACGTCGAGCGCCTTGGTGATGCGTGCCGGTTTCGACGAGGGGTCGATGGTGAAGATGCGCGGCTGAAAGCCGTAGAAGCTGTCGTTGACCGCGTAGACCATGCCGTCATCGCCCGCGACCATGCCCGAGATCGCGCCCCAGCCGATCAGCTCATCCGCGCCTTCGGAGGTCAGCGTCGGGTACATCGCCGCGCCCTCGGCATACTCGTAGATCATCACATGGGCGCGCACGCCGCCGTCTTCGATCAGGTCTTCTTCGTTGGCGGTGACCAGCAGGTTGCGCTGCGGGATGGCCACAGCGCCTTCGGGGGCGATGCCCGAGGGCAGCATTTGCTTGAGCACCGGGGCGGCGGGGTCGGTCATGTCATAGACCGCCGCGACCGAGCCGCGCTCGGACAGCAGGATCATATAGGGCGTGCCGTCAAAGGTCGCGAACTCCATACCCTCGGGCTCGGCACCCTTGGCGTCCGAGCGCTTGTCCGGGTAGTGGCCGACCTGAACCACCGCGTGTTCGAAGGTGTTGCCGCTGTCGTAGACCTCGGTGCCGTCTTTGTTGAAGACCGTGAAGCTGCGCGAGCCGCCGTCCATGTCGCCCTCATTGGCGATGGCGAAGTGCTCGTCATCCAGCCATTGCACCGAGTCGGGCTCGCGCAGGCGACCTTCCTGGCTCTCGGTGAAGATCAGCGCGCCGCGCTCGTCGGTGGCGTCGATCTCGGTCAGGTCCGTGCTGCCCGCCGAGAAGTGGCTGAGCACCTCACCCGATTTGTTCAGCACCACGATGTGGTTGTTCTCTTGCAGGGTGACCACGATCTCACCGGCGCCGTTCACATCGACGAACTCGGGCTCGGGGTCTTCCGGCGCGATCTCGGCAAGGCCGGTGACATCCGCCTTCACAAGGCTGTCGCACTGCGCCGCGCCATCCACCACGTCGAGGATCGCCACATAGCCCGCAGGCATCTGCGGCACCCGGCCATCGCCGGCGTCTTCGTCACGCTCGTTCTCGATCGCCACGGTGACAAAGCTGCCGTCCTTGGACAGCGCGAGGCTGTCGGGCTGGCCGCCAAGGTCACACTCGCCGACGATCTCGCCGCTCTGCATGTTCACCATCTCGAGTTTGCCCGAAGGCGCCGTGTAGCTCTCGGAGGTGTTCACACCCACAAAAGCGGTGTCGCCCGCAACGGCCACCGAGGTAGGCTCGCCGCCCATCTCGATGTTACCCAGCGGCTTCGGCGCGCGCGGGTCGGTGATGTCGATACGGCCGATCACGCCCAGCGGGCTGTCGGTATAGACCAGCGTGTTGCCGTCTTCCGAGGCGTAGATGATCTCGGCCGAGGTCACGCGCGCGCGGTCCTCGCCTTCGGCCATGTTCTCGGGCGTGGCAAAGCTGGCAATGCGGTTGAAATTCATCTCGGCCTGCGCGGCACCGGCGAAAAGCGCCAGCGCCGAGGTCAGGCACAGCGTGCGGATGGTCATGTGACGTCCCCCTGTTATCGGTCCGCACCGCCATGGGGCCGCAATGTAACGCGCGCGTGATGTCCGTATGACGCCTTGATGACGCTACGGCAAATACCTGCCTACCCAGCCTCTCGGAAGGCCCTCAAAATGCCGAAGAATCAGGCTACGCCTAGGGGAATTAACAACAATTAATGGGTGCGGCGCGGCGCCCCGTTCCATGGCTCGAGTCTTGGCCCTAAACTTTTGAAGTCACGAAGGAGATTTGATGTGTCGATTGCATTTCCCATCCCGCCTTTGGCCTGCTTTTCCAGCCTCCGGCAAACGGCTGCCGCATTTTCGGCATTTATCGCGCTTTCGGGGATCGCCGTCCCTGCTTTGGCGTCGGAAACCCTGCTCACGGTGATCACCGCAGAGGGCGTGGAAACCGCGCTCGACCGCGAGGCGCTGGAAGCGCTCCCGCAGCATGAGTTCAGCACCGAAACCCAATGGACTTGGGAAGAGCAGAGCTTCAGCGGCCCGCTGCTGATCGACGTTCTGAAAGAAGCGGGTCTGCCCGATCCTGCAAACGGCGGGATGATCGAGTTTGTCGCCGACGACGGCTATCACGCAAAGATCGACCTGACCGAGAACGCCCAATATCTGACCGACGCCTATCCGATCGTCACGACGCGGGTGAACGGCGAGCCCTTCCCGCTCGAGAACAACGGCCCGCTTTGGGTGATGTTCCCCTACGATGAACACCCCGAGTTGGACATCGAGCCGGTGCACAATATGACGGTCTGGCAGCTTCTGCAGATCGTGCAACTGGCAGAATAAAGCGGGCAGAGTGAGGGCGCGGCACGCGCGCCCTTGCTTGCGTCAGTCTCCGGTCACTGCCCGGCAGAGCGGGCTGCTGGCCTCGGCCAGCCCGTCGATCACGTTGAA
Organism: Salipiger sp. PrR002; assembly: GCF_010500775.1. Lineage (NCBI taxonomy): Bacteria > Pseudomonadati > Pseudomonadota > Alphaproteobacteria > Rhodobacterales > Roseobacteraceae > Salipiger > Salipiger sp. PrR002. Next base: position 172,773 of record NZ_JAAGOU010000002.1, on the reverse strand, counting down.
ATGATGCAGGCCCGGGTCGATCACCACGTCGCAGTCGCCCCCGCTCCACGCTTCGCCCAACCAGCGCGCCTGATCGAGAAACACCGGACGCTCGTCACCGCCGACCCAGACCGTCACCGGCACCTGCGGCGCGGGCTGATGGATGGGGCTCTCGGCCTCGGCCTCCGCCGCATCCAGCTGCAGCCCGGCGTTCATGTCGGTCTGCATCAGCGGCGCAAGGTCCGAGAGCGGTGAGATCGGCACCACGCCAGCGATCCGCTCGGCCACCGGGGCAGGCAACAGGCCCGGCGCCAGCATCCGCGCGACCAGATGGCCCCCGGCGGAATGCCCCGTCAGACGCAGCGGCCCGGCCACCTCGCCCGCCGCCACGGTGACCGCAGCGGCGATCTGCCGGGTGATCTCGCTGATCCGCACGTCGGGGCAGAGATCATAAGACGGCATCGCAACCGCCCAGCCCTGCGCCAGCGGTCCGGCGGCCAGATGCGACCAGACCGAGCGGTCGAACTTCAGCCAATAGCCGCCATGCACAAAAACGACGAGCCCGCGCGGCGTGGCCTCGGGCAGGAACAGATCGAGCGCCTGCCGCTCGCCTTCGCCATAGGAGAGGCTGCGCAGCCGCCCCGCAGCCCGCATCTCGCCCCGAAAGACCTCCGCCGCCACCGACCAGCGTGGCGGGTAATCCGCCGCCCCCTCGATATGAGCTGCATTGGCATATGCGTCGCTAAGGTCCATCGTCTTTCTCCGTTCTCGTACTAAACTCGGGAATAACAGATGCGCCGACCGCCGCAGCAGAAAACGCGGCGGAGCGCGCGATACGAATCAAGGAGGCTCTCATGCTCGACCAGACCACCAACCTTCCCGGGCTGCTGAAGGATCCCACGCTGCTCGAGACCCGCGCCTTCGTGAACGGCGAATGGATCACCGGCGCCGACGGCGAATTTGACGTGACCAACCCCGCGCGCGGCGACGTGATCGCCAAGGTCGCCGACCTCAGCCGCGCCCAGATCGCCGGCACCATCGACGGCGCCTACATCGCGCAGAAAAGCTGGGCGCAATGGACCGGCAAAGAGCGCGCGCAGGTGCTGCGCAAATGGTTCGACCTCATCATGGAGAACCAAGACGATCTAGGCACCATCATGACCGCCGAACAGGGCAAGCCGCTGGCCGAGGCCAAGGGCGAGATCGCCTATGGTGCGTCCTTCATCGAGTTCTTTGGCGAAGAGGCCAAGCGGGTCTACGGCGAGACCATTCCCGGCCACGCCCGCGACAAGCGCATCATGGTGCTCAAGCAGCCCATTGGCGTTGCCGCCTCGATCACCCCGTGGAACTTCCCCAACGCGATGATCACCCGCAAGGCCGGTCCGGCGCTGGCGGCGGGCTGTTCCTTCGTCGCGCGCCCGGCTTCGGAAACCCCGCTGTCGGCGCTGGCGCTGGCGGTTCTGGCCAAGCGCGCAGGCATCCCGGCGGGCGTGTTCAACGTGGTGCCGACCTCCTCGGCCTCGGAAGCGGGCAAGGAGTTCTGCGAAAACCCCAAGGTGCGCAAGCTGACCTTCACCGGCTCCACCGAAGTGGGCCGCATCCTGCTGCGGCAGGGCGCCGATCAGGTGATGAAATGCTCGATGGAGCTGGGCGGCAACGCGCCCTTCATCGTCTTCGACGACGCCGATCTCGACGAAGCGGTGCAGGGTGCCATCGCCTGCAAGTTCCGCAACAACGGCCAGACCTGCGTCTGCGCCAACCGTATCTACGTGCAGGCCGGGGTCTATGATGCCTTCGCCGAGAAGCTCGCCGCCGAGGTGGCCAAGCTCAAGGTCGGCGACGGGCTGGAAGAGGGCACCGATCTTGGCCCGCTGATCACCTCCAAGGCGATCGACAAGGTACAAGAGCATATCGCCGACGCCAAGGAAAAGGGCGCCAAGGTGATCCTCGGCAGCGAGGCGCATGAGCTGCAGGGGCAGTTCTTTGGTCCGACCATCGTCACCGGCGCCACGCGCGAGATGAAATTCGCCACCGAAGAGACCTTCGGCCCGCTCGCGCCGCTGTTCAAATTCGAGAATGAGGACGAGGTGATCGAGATGGCCAATGACACGATCTTTGGCCTTGCCTCCTACTTCTACGCCAACGACCTGAGCCGCGTATACAAGGTCGCCGAGGCGCTGGAATATGGCATCGTCGGCGTCAACACCGGCCTCATCTCGACCGAGCTTGCCCCCTTCGGCGGCGTCAAACAGTCCGGCCTCGGCCGCGAGGGCAGCCACCACGGCATCGAGGATTACCTCGAGATGAAATACGTCTGCCTGAGCGTATGAGGCGGCTCGGGCAGCCCTCATAAGCCAGCCCGGAATCGAGGCGAAGCCGCCGGGCAAGCGCCGGCCCGTCCCCACGGGCTGGCGCTTTTGCGTTGGCAGGGACCGCACAGGCATCATGCGGATGTGGCTGCGATAAAGTGCAGACCCCGAAGGCCGCATCGCCATCCCACAGGCCGACGCGTGCCCGGCTCCCTCAGCGTCGCGCCCCTCACCAGCCTCTGGTGGACGCAGCGGAACGCTCCACGTGAAACAGCGCTCTTGCCAAAACCGCCAGCCCGCAGCATCTTCGGCGTCGGGCAGGCGATGGCGTCGCCGGTGCCGTTTGGCACGCCCTGTCACCGGGTGAGTTCCCATCATCCAAAGACACAACCGTCCTGAACGCCGGGACCTTGCTTTGTCTCTGCGGCAGGGTCGGGTTCCGCCCCTCCGCATCCAAAGGAGGGCCATATGGACCACCAAGTGAACACCCGCCCCGCCAGCTACCGATTCCACAACGGCGAGAAGGCTCCGCTGCCCTTCGCGCCCGAGGAATATGACGCCCGGCTCAAGGGGCTGCGCGCCGAGATGGCGGCGCAGGGCATCGACGCCTGCGTGCTCAGCTCGATGCACAACATCGCCTATTACTCGGGCTTTCTCTATTGCAGCTTCGGGCGGCCCTACGCGCTGGTGGTCACCGCCTCCGAGAGCGTCACGATCAGTGCCGGCATCGACGCTGGCCAGCCGTGGCGGCGCTGCCATGGCGATAACATCACCTATACGGACTGGGCGCGGAACAACCTGTGGCGCGCGGTGCGGCAGGTCACCGGCAGCGGCAAGGTGATCGGCTATGAGGGCGACCACCTGACGCTGGCGCAGAAGGCGCTGCTCGATGAGTTCCTCGCGCCGGCGCAGAGCCGCGATATCGCCCCCGCCACCATGCGCCAGCGGATGATGAAATCCCCCGCCGAGATCGCACTCATCCGCCATGGCGCGCAGGTCGCCGACATCGGCGGCTATGCCATCCGCGAGGCGGTGCGGGAGGGCGCGCGCGAGATCGACATCGCCATGGCCGGGCGCGACGCGATGGAACTGGAGATCGCGAAGCGTTTCTCGGATGCCGAGTATCGCGACACATGGGTGTGGTTCCAGTCGGGGCTCAACACCGACGGCGCGCATAACCCGGTCACCGCGCGGGCGCTGCAGCGGGGGGATATCCTCTCGCTCAACTGCTTTCCCATGATCTCGGGCTATTACACCGCGCTTGAACGCACGCTGTTTGTCGGCGAGGTCGATGCCGCCTCGCTGGCCATCTGGGAAGCCAATGTCGCCACACACGAGCTTGGCCTGTCGTTGCTGAAGCCGGGGGTGAGCTGCGCCGAGGTCACACATACGCTCAACGGCTTCCTGTCAGAGCGCGATCTGCTGCAGTACCGCACCTTCGGCTATGGCCACAGCTTTGGCGTGCTGTCGCATTATTATGGCCGCGAGGCCGGGCTGGAACTGCGCGAGGACATCGACACGGTGCTGGCGCCCGGCATGGTGGTGTCGATGGAGCCGATGCTGACGATCCCCGAAGGCCAGCCCGGCGCGGGCGGCTACCGCGAGCACGACATTCTGGTGATCACCGAGGACGGCGCGGAGAACATCACCGGCTATCCCTACGGCCCGGCGTTCAACGTGGTCGGCTAGGGGTTGGTCCGAGGGGGCGCTGCCCCCTCGGCGCTGCGCGCCTCACCCCCGGGATATTTTCGCCAAGAGGAAGTAGGACGCGCGGGCTGTGCAGCGGCGGAGCTTGGCTTGTTTTGCCGCCAGACGGTTGATTTTCCTGCGCCGACAGGTCACCTGAGGAGAAGGCGCGCCGCGCCTGCGCGCCGCATCATCAGGAGAGCCCCCGTGACCTATGTGAAATGGACCTTCATCGTGCTCTTCTGGCTGCTCGTCGGCGCCTTCCTGCATTACACGCTGCCGCAGCATGACATCGCCCGCATCACCGACACCTACGAGAAGCGCGAGACACCGGGTTCGGTGAACCGCTGGTTCTGGAGTCAGGCGGGCAGCAAGAGCGCCGCCGCAACCGGCGGGCGCGACGTGTTCTTCATCCAGACCCGTCTGGCGAACGACAAGGTGATGGTCTACCGCAACGAGGACACCAGCTGGGGCTGGCCGCCCTATTTCAAGTTCGACACTTCGAACCTGCAGGCCGAGGCCAACGACCTGCGCTCGGGCGCCTCGGAGCCGCAATGGGTGGCGATCAAACATTACGGCTGGCGCAACGAGTTCCTGTCGATCTACCCCAACGCCGTCTCGATCCGCCCGGTGGACGGGCCCGACGTGCGCATCATTCCTTGGACGAACATCATCGTGCTGACGCTGCTGGCGGCCTTCGCATGGGCGGTCTGGGTGCGCTGGCGGCGGTTCCGCCGCGCCCGGATCGACCCGGCGCTGGAAGAGATGGGCGACAATCTCGACGAGGCGGGCGGGCGCATTCGCGGGTTCTTTGGCGGCAAGAAGAAGGGCTGAGGCCCGACTTGCACAAGGCTCGCACCAGGGGGCTTTCGGCTCTAAGGTGTCTTAGATTGCGCCGAAACAAAGCCTAAACAGGAACGGAGGCACCGCCATGGGGTTCACCCAAGCCGTAAAGACCTGCCTAAGCAAATATGTGACCTTCTCGGGCCGCGCCGCCCGCTCGGAGTTCTGGTGGTTCGCGCTCTTCGTCTATGGCGGCGGGCTGCTGCTGGGGTTGCTGGATCTGGCGCTCTTCGGGCAGACCACCACCGTCACCACCGAAACCAGCGCCGCCGTGTCGTCGCAGACGCAATTCGCGCCGTTCTCGTCGGTCTTCGGACTGCTGGTGGTGCTGCCCTACATTTCGGTCACCGTCCGGCGGCTGCATGACACCGACCGCAGCGGTTGGTGGTATTGGCTGGCGCTGATCCCGCTGATCGGGATCATTGTGCTGATCGTCTGGCTTGCTTCGAAGGGCACGCCGGGGCGCAATCGCTTCGGTGAAGAGCCCCTCGGAGCCGTCGCGCCGCCAAACTGATCAAACCTCCCTGATCAAACCTGTCTAAGTACCCTCAGGCGGTGCCGGTGGCGCGCAGAATCTGCGCCCAGACGCCGGGCACATCGTAGAGCGTCCATTCGCGGCGCAGGCCATCGGGGCCGAACTCCACCTGCGTCATGCCAAGGATGTGCACCGGCGCACCGGTGGGGGCGCCGAAAGCGCCGTGGCCGTCATGAGCGCCGCTGAGCGACCATCGCAGGCAGGCCCGCGGCGGCGACAGAGGGTCCTCGACGCCGAGCGCGTGGTCCACCTCGAACCGTGCCGAGGGGAAGGCCGCGCGCAGCCCCAGCCAGAAGGTCTCGGCCTCGCGCGGGCCGCAGCCGGTCTCCGCGCCGGGAAGAAAAAGCTCGGCAGCCGGATCATACTCCTGCGCCATCACCGCCAGTTCGCCGTCCATCACCCGCTCGAGCAGATCGGTCAGCGCCGCGCCCCACGGGCTGTTGTTGCCGCGCGCGGTATAGCGCGGCGGGCGGGTCTCGCGCGGCGCGGCGGCCAGCCGCCAGCGCGCGCCTTCGAGCATATCGACGCCGATCTGCCGCAGGATCGCCGCCTCGTCGCGCAGCACCCATTGCTCGTGCAGCTGCCCTGCCACGCAATGCCGCTCGGTCATCTGGGTGAACTGCACGGGCGCGCGCGACGGCGGGCCGTAGAGCCCCGCCCCGTCGTGCCGCGCCGTGACATGAAACCGCTCGGCGGCGACAAAGGCGTTCTGCGCCGTCGCCTGCCAGAGGCGCTCTTCGGAGAGCAAGCCCGCACCGCTCAGCGCCGCCGCCCGCGCCGCCAGATCCGCGCCCAGCACCTCGGGTTCCACAAGCGCGCCAAGTCCTTCGTGCGAGATCACCTCTGGCGCCAGATACTCCGCGAGACGGTCGAGCCGCCGGGCCTCGTCGAGATCGCCGATCAGCGCGGAGAGATAGGCGGCCACATCCGGCCAGCGCGTATCGAACCCGGCGAGAAACGGCACACTCAACGACTCCCGTAGTAGAGGCCAACCACATGTTCGGCCTCAGCAAAAAACAACCACCGCGAGACAAGCACGCCCGCCACATGCGAGACAAGGGAAATGAGGGCCAGCAGATGCAGCGCCGCGCCGGGCAGGGAAAGCAGCAACAGTGCGAGCAGACCGGCCACCGGCAGCAGCACCGCCAGCAGCAGCGCGATGATCCGCAGCTTCAGTGCATGGCGGCGGGCGACCACAAAGACCATCTCGCGCGTCAGGTAATTGCCGCCCGTATGCGGTGCAAAGAGCGCGCGGGGCGTGCCCTGCGGCCCTAGGCCGGTGGCGCTGGCAAGGGTGCTGGCGCTGCGCGCAAAGCGGCTGTCGCCATCGATCCACACCCAGACCTGCAGCGCGCCGGTGAGGGGCAGCAGCACCAACGCCGCGAGCACCTGCCCCACCAGCAATGCGCCGCCCGCCAGCGCATAGCTAAGAAACAGCACCGGGGTCGAACTGTGGTGCCAGCGCGGCACGGTTTTGAGTTGCGCATAGATCATCGCGGTCGCGGTGACGGTGGCCAAAGCCGCCAGCGCGGCAAGCCAGCCGAGCGACAGGACCGGGGTGCCGATGAGCAGCGTCAGACCGTAGCCGCCGCCCAAGAGCAGCGTGATCACCGCCGCCCAAGCCTCGCGCGAGAGCCAGCTGCTGCGCCACTGGCTGAACGCCTTGAGCGCGCGCTCGCGGTGCCCGAGATGAAAGGCCGAGGCGGCGAGCCCGGCAAGCGCCAGCGCATAGGCCAGCGCGAGGAAGGCGAAGGCGGTCCAGCCGGTGGGCGGCGAGAGGTCGATGCCGAGCCAGAACAGCAGGCCGAAGCCGAGACCCGAGAGAGTGGTGAAGACCAGTAGCGAGGGGGCCGGATGCATGGTCAGAGCCTCGCAAGCGTGCGGTCGATCCAGCCCAGCAGGCCGCGCGGCTCTTCGGCCACCGGCTCGAGGAAGGGCGCCAGCACGTCCACCTCGCCCTGCCACGCATCGCGCGGGCGCGGCGGCAGGTAGCGGTTGACCGGCTTGGTGCCCTGTTCGGGCATCAACTCGATCCCGCCACGTTCCTCGACCAGCAGGCTGACTTCGCTTTCGGGGTCGGCAAGATCGCCGAAATGCCGCGCCCCGGCTGGGCAGGTGCGCACGCAGGCGGGCTCGCGGTCCTCTTCGGGCAGGGTCTCGTTGTAGATGCGGTCGACGCAGAGCGTGCATTTCTTCATCACCCCCGCCGCCGGATCCATCTCGCGCGCGCCATAAGGGCAGGCCCAAGCGCAAAGCCCGCAGCCGATGCAGTCGCTCTCGTTGACCAGCACGATGCCATCCTCGACCCGCTTGTAGCTGGCCCCGGTGGGACAGACGGTGACGCAGGGCGCATCGGCGCAATGCAGGCAGGACTTGGGGAAATGCACCAGCTGCGCGGGACCGGCCTCGGGCGTCACCTCGTAGCTGTGCACGCGGTTGAGGAAGGTGCCCGAAGGATCGGCGCCATAGGGGTCCTGATCCGACAGCGGGCTTGGCTGGCTCTGGGTGTTCCAGCCCTTGCAGGCCACCACGCAGGCGTGACAGCCGACGCAGGTATCAAGGTCGATCACGAGGCCGAGTTGTTTGTGCGTGTGGTCGGGGTGGTCTGTCATGATCCGGCGTTTCGTCTGAGTGGCGGGCGAAGGACCGGGGCGCTGCCCCGGACCCCGGGATATTTGGGTCTAGACGAAGCGCCTAGGTGGGCCGCCAGAGCGGCGGGAAAGCGGGCTGCGCTTCGGGCGGCGGCGGCGTTTTTTCCAGCCGGACGCGCAGGTCGAACCATGCCGCCTGACCGGTGACCGGGTCGGAATTCGACCAGCGGAGGCCATCACCGCGCTCGGGCAGAAGTTCGGGGATCAGGTGATTGAGCAAAAAGCCCTTGGTGGCCTCGGGTGCCGCCGCATCGAGGCCCCATGCGCCTTTGCGCTTGCCGATGGCGTTCCACGTCCAGACCACCCCCTCGCTTTGCGCCTCCATGCGGGCGGCGGGCACGGTGATCTCGCCATGGGCGGAGATGACGCGCAGCCAGTCGCCTTCGGAGAGCCCCAACTCGCGCCACCAGACACCGGGGACATAGAGCGGGTTCACCCCGTGTATCTGCCGCAGCCACGGGTTCTGACTGCCCCAACTGTGATACATCGCCATGGGCCGCTGGGTGATCGCATGCAGCGGATACTCGGCTGGATCCTCGAAGCCCTCCGACAGCGGCGCGCTCCACGTCGGCAGAGGCTCCATGGCGGCGGCGATGCGCAAGCGTAGCGCCTCGGGAGGCTGCCGCGTGCCCTGCCCTTCGGCGGCGCGCTGGAAGCGGCGCAGCGGCTCGGACCAGAGCTGCACCAGATAGGGCGCGGGTTTTTCCAGCAGGCCGGTCGCTACCGCCCAGTCCTGATACGCGCGGTTCCACGGTTTGTAATAGGCGGCCTCGGGCGGCACCGGGATGCCGTGCACGCCGCCCTGTGCGATATAGCTGTCCAGCTGCGCCGCATTGGGTGTGCCGCGCCCGTCCTGCAGCCCGTGCGGCCCCATACGGAACCCAGCGAGCGGGCCGATGCCGGGCTTGCGCTCGTGGTTGGTGATGTAATCGGCGTAATCACCATAGACCGGCGCGCCATCCTGCCACATGCCCGGCAGGCCGAGCCGGGCGCCGAGATCCAGCAGCACCGACTGGAAGGGACGCACATCGCGGTCCGGCGCCACAACCGGCCAGCGGATCGCGTCGGCGGCCATATCCGGCTCCGACACCGGGCGGTCGAGCAGCGAGATACAGTCGTGCCGCTCAAGATAGGTGGTGTCGGGCAGGATCAGATCGGCATAGGCGACCATCTCGGACCGATAGGCGTCCGAGTAGATGATGCGCGGGATGAGATAGTCGCCCGCTTCGTCCTGCGCGGTCAGCATCTCCATCGTGCCGGCGGTGTTCATCGCCGAGTTCCAAGCCATGTTGGACATGTAGAGAAACAGCGTGTCGATCCGGTAGGGATCGCCCGCCACCGCATTGGCGATAACCATATGCATCATGCCGTGCACCGAAAGCGGCGCCTCCCAGCTGAACGCCTTGTCGATGCGCAGCGGGGCGCCCGTCTCATCCACCGCCAGATCCTCGGGGCCGAGCGGGTAGCCCAGCGGCGGGCCGTCCAGCGGCTGGCCGGGGCGGGCCTGCGCATGCGGTCTGGGATGGGCCTCGGGCGGTTTCGGATAGGGCGGCTTGAAGCGGAAGCTGCCCGGCGTCTCCACCGCGCCCAAAAGGCTTTGCAGCAGATGCAGCGCGCGGCAGGTCTGGAACCCATTGGAATGCGCCGAGACGCCGCGCATCGCGTGCATCGCCACCGGGCGCCCCGGCATCGTACGATGCGCCCGACCGCGAAAATCTGTCCACGGCTGGTCAAGCTCCACCGGCGCCTCGAAAGCCGCGCGCGCGAGTTCGGCGGCCAGCCAGCGGATGCGCTCGGCGGGCAGGCCGCAGCGCTCGGCCACAGCCTCGGGCGCATATTCCGGCACCATGTAGCGCGCCGCGATCATCTGCATCACCGAGCGGTGGGTGATCCCGGCGCGGCGCAGATGGCCGGTCAGCTTGGGCTCCACCCCTTCGGCATCCCAAGGCGCGGGGCGACCGGTCTGGGCGTCGATCACCTGCATCCGCCCCTCGGCGTCGCGCAGGAAGAGGCCATAGCTTTCGGACTTCGGATCGCAGTCCACCAGCACCGGCGCATTGGTGAAATGCGCGAGGAACTGCAGGTCGATCCGCCCGGCCCGCAAAAGTTCGTGCACCAGCGACAGGATCAGCAGCCCGTCGGTGCCGGGGGTGATGCCGACCCACTCGTCGGCGATGGCGCTATAGCCAGAGCGCACCGGGTTGATGGACACCACTTTGGCGCCGCGCGCCTTGAGCTGCGACAGGCCCATCTTGATCGGGTTGCTGTCATGATCCTCGGCCACGCCAAACAGCAGCAGCAACTTGGCGTGCTCCCAATCGGGGCTGCCGAACTCCCAGAAGCTGCCGCCCAGCGTATAGATCCCCGCCGCCGCCATATTGACCGAGCAGAAGCCGCCGTGCGCCGCGAAATTGGGCGTGCCGAATTGCTGCGCCCACCAGCCGGTGAGGCTTTGCGACTGGTCGCGCCCGGTGAAGAAGGCGAGTTTTTCGGGCGCCGTCTCGCGCAGCGGTTTCAGCCAGTCCACGGCGGTCTGCAGCGCCTCCTCCCAGCTGATCTCCTCGAACTCGCCCGATCCACGCGGACCCACCCGGCGCATCGGCGCACGCAGCCGCGCCGGAGAGGTGACCTGCTTGAGCCCCGCCGCGCCCTTGGCGCAGAGCACGCCGCGATTGAGGTGATGATCGCGGTTGCCCTCGATATAGACCGGCGCGCCGTCCTTGAGATGCACGTCGATCCCGCAGCGGCAGGCGCACATGTAGCAGGTGGTCTTGCGGATCTCGTCCGAGATCCGCGGAGAAGTGTCGAGCTGCCGTTCGGTCTGCGCCATGCGGGTCCAAGCTGCGGGTAAAATGCGTTGCCTGACACGACGCTAGGGCACAGGCCCCCGTCCTGACCAGAACTTTCCCGATCACCGATCCGCGACCGGCGAAGCGGCGCCCGAAGCGGTCAGCCGACGGCGAGCGCGGCGCCCGCCGCCTCGGAGGGCGCGGTCTGCGAAACGCCCTGTCTGCGGGCCACCTGTTCCTGCAGAAGCTCGGCAACGCGCGCGCCCCATGCGTCCCAGTTCAGCCGCTGCTCGTATTCGGCGCGGGTGCTGCGCGTCAGATCCGCGTAGCGGCCGGGCGCATCGAGACAGCCGAGGATCCGCGCGGCGAACTCTTCGGCGCCACTGCCCGGCGGCAGCGCAAAGCCGTTGATCCCATCGCGCACCGGCACGCCGCCGATGCGCAGGCACAGCGAGGGCACGCCATGCGCCGACGCCTCGCAGAAGGCGAACCCGTAGCTTTCGAAGCTCGGCATCACCACGAAATGGGCGCGGGCGTAGAGCTGCTGGAACAGCGCCGCCTGCGCGGGCACGGATTTGTCGAGCTGCGGGTGCACCTCCACATGCGGCGGGGCGCTGCCTTCGGGCGGCACGCAGCCGATCACCGTCAGCCTCGCGTCGATGCCGCGTGCGCGCAGCAGCGCGGTGACCTCGAGCGCCAGCGGCCCGCCCTTGGCCCACCAGTTGCGCCCGACCAGCAGCAGATGCACCGGCTTCGAGCGCGCGATCGCCCGCGGCGCCGGAGCCGGAGGCGGCGCGATATTGGCCCCCCAAGGCACCAGCTGCGCCTTGTCGTCGGGCAGGCCATAGCGCGCCTGCGCCGCGTCCATCAGCCATTGCGACGGCCAGAGCAGCAGGTCGGCGCGGCGAAAGACCTCGGCCTCGGCGCGCTCGACCCAAGCGTCGAACAGTCGCCCGCCGGGGATCATGCCGGGGTGGGCCTGCCCGATCTCCGAGCAGCGGTAAACGCTATGCGTGGCATCGGAGGTATAGGCGACGGTCATCGGATAGGGCAGCCGCAGGTCTTTCAGGGCCTGAAACGCATAGGCCCCGAAGAGCACATCGAAACGCTCGCGCCGCAGCGCTGCCTCGATATTGCGCGCCACCACCGAGGACAGCGCCATCTGGGCCCGCCAGCGCAGCCGCAGGCTCAGCGCGTCGGGCAGGCGCAGGATCGCGCGGCGCAGCGGTTCGGCGGCGCCCCAGCCGGTGGGCAGGATGGTCACCTCTCCGGCGTGGTTGCGCAGCGCATCGTGAATCCGCGCGTTGCCGCCGGAATAGAGGTTCCGGTCGAGCGGCGAGAAATCACTCAGATAGGCGATCTTGAGAGCGCGTTGGGCCATGGGTCTCGTTTTACACGTCAGCCGGATTTCCCCCAAATCCTGCGCGAACAATCGGGCGTTACCGCGGCGCTATGGGAACAATCCGGTGACTTTTGCTGAGATTAAATAAACCCCGGCGCCGCAAAACACCTCCCCCCGGCCCAAGCTCCGCCATGATTGTGCCAATTCTGCCAGCTAGAGCAGGGCAAGGCTCCGGTGGCAGGCGACAGCGCCACGCGGGACTGATATGTTGAGCGGATGGTCTTGCGGCATGGGGGTGCCGCCCGTCCCTGTCCAGAGTAAGCGTTTCACGAGCATCGCGACCCGGTATGCCCAACCCTCTTGCCTTTCTGATGCTGGCGCTCTGGCCGATCGTGACGATCGTGCTGTTCCGCCGCATGGCGCCCGACCGGGCGCTGATCCTGGCATTGCTGGTGGGCTATCTGTTCCTGCCCGAGCCGCCGGCGGTCTTCGACCTGCCGATGTTCCCGCCGCTGACCAAGCACAATATCCCGGCGCTCGCCGCCTTTGCCTTTTGCCTCTGGCGCTATGGGATGCCCGGCGGGCTGCTGCCGCAGTCGATGATGGGGAAGGTGCTGCTGATCACCTATGTGGTCTCGCCGGTGATGACCGTGGTGACCAACACCGAGCCGGTGTTTTTCGGCCAGATCGGCCTGCCGGGGCTGGGCATCAAGGACGCGGTGGCGCTGGTGCTGCAACAGTTCCTGATCGTCCTGCCCTTCCTGCTGGCGCGGCAGTTCCTCGTGCAGGGCGGCTCGCAGCGGCGGCTGCTGGTGGCGCTGATCTGGGGCGGGGTGGTCTATACGCTGCCAATGCTGATCGAGCTGCGCATGTCGCCGCAGCTGAACAACTGGGTCTACGGCTATTACCAGCACCTCTTTGCCCAATCGGTGCGCTCTGACGGCTACCGGCCCGTGGTGTTCCTCTACCATGGGCTCTGGGTCGCCTTCTTCATGATGACAGCCACCGTCTCGGCCTGGGCGCTGTGGCGGACCGAGCGCAACGGCAAGATGCTGATGATCGCGCTGTGGCTGACGCTGATCCTCGTGCTGGCGAAATCGCTGGGGGCGCTGATCTTTGCCATCGTGCTGATCCCCTCGGTGCTGTTCCTGAGCCGCTTGGGGCAAATCCGCGTCGCCATCCTGATCGGCATGGTCGCGATCACCTACCCGGTGATGAAGGGCACCCATCTGATCCCCGAAGAGCGCCTGCTCAATCAGATCGCCAAGATCGATCAGGAGCGCGCCTATTCGCTCGACTTCCGCTTCGACAATGAAAACACGCTGCTCGACCGCGCCTACGAGAAACCCGTCTTCGGCTGGGGCAGCTGGGGACGCAACCACATCCTCGACCCGGTCAGCGGCAATATCCTGACGGTGACCGACGGGCGCTGGATCATCGTCATCGGCGTCTATGGCTGGGTCGGCTTCCTTGCCGAGTTCGGGCTGATCCTGCTGCCGCTGATCCTGCTCTGGCGCGAAAGCACCGCCGCGAACAACGACATCATCACCCCCTTCATCGCGCCCTTGTCGCTGCTGCTGGCGATCAACCTGTCGGACATGGTGCCCAACGCCACGCTCACGCCGCTCACATGGCTCGTCGCAGGCTCGCTCACCGGCTACGCCGAGGCGCTGCGCGCAGGGCGGCTGAACCGCGCTTCGGTCGAGCAGTCGCGAGCGCTGAAATGGCAGTCCATCCTCTGACCTGATGCCCACGCTCCCTGTGATGTCCTCCTCCCGCAAACCCCGTGTTCTGGCCATCGCCGAGGCCGCCAACCCCGAGTGGGTCAGCGTGCCGCTGGTCGGCTGGTCGCTGGCCGATGCGCTGCGCGAAGTGGCCGAGGTGCATCTGGTCACGCAGGTGCGCAACCGCGAGGCACTGCTGCGCGCCGGGCTGACCGAGGGCCGCGAGTTCACCGCGATCGATTCCGAGGCCTTCGCCCGCCCGATGTGGAAGCTCGCCGAGGCTCTGCGCATGGGCGAGGGCAAGGGCTGGACCATGGTGCAGGCGATCAGCGCGCTGAGCTATCCGTGGTTCGAACGGCTGGTCTGGCAGCGCTTCGGCGCCGAGATCACCGCGGGTGAGTGGGACATCGTGCACCGCATCACCCCGCTCAGCCCCACCACCGCCTCGCCGCTGGCCGGGCGCTGCGCCGGCGCGGGCGTGCCCTTCGTGCTTGGGCCTTTGAACGGCGGCGTGCCATGGCCCAAGGGTTTCGACGCCGAGCGGCGGCGCGAGCGGGAATGGCTGAGCTACCTGCGCGGCGCCTATAAGCTGATGCCCGGACGCGGCGCCACGCTGCGCCACGCCAGCGCGATCCTCGCCGGCTCGCGGCACACCGCCTCGGAAGTGCCCGCGCGCCATGCAGGCAAGCTGGTCTATCTGCCCGAAAACGCCATCGACCCCGCGCGGTTCAACAAGCGCGCCACCCCCGCGCCGGGACCGCTGCGCGCGGCATTCGTTGGGCGGCTGGTGCCCTATAAAGGGCCGGACATGCTGCTCGAGGCCGCCGCGCCGCTGCTGCGCGACGGGCGCATGGTGCTCGAGATGATCGGCGACGGGCCGATGCGCGCCACGCTCGAAGCGCAGGCGACGGATCTGGGCATCGCCGATGCGGTCACCTTCCACGGCTGGCTCGATCACCGCGCGGTGCAGGATGTGCTCTGCCGCTGCCACCTGCTGCCCTTCCCCTCGATCCGCGAGTTCGGCGGCGGTGTCGTGCTCGAGGCGATGGCGCTGGGAGTGGTGCCGATGGTGGTCGATTACGCCGGCCCGGGCGAGCTGGTCACGCCCGGCACCGGCTTCAAGCTGCCCTGCGAGGATCGCGCCGGGATCGTCGCCGGATTTGCCGCCGCGCTCGAGCGGCTGGCGCGCGATCCCTCGGCGCTGCCCACCATGGCCGATGCGGCGCGCGCGCGCGTCGAGCAGAGTTTCACATGGAGCCGGAAGGCGCAGCAGATCGCGCAGGTTTATGAGTGGGTTCTGCAGGGGAGCCCGGGTGCGCCGCCGGATCTCCTGTGACCGCCTCGGGCTGCCACGAGATGATCCGCGCCGGAACCCCGGCCACCACCGCCCCGGCGGGCACATCGCGCGTGACCACGGCATTGGCGCCGATCACCGCGTGATCGCCCACGGTCAGCGGACCAATCAGCTTGGCCCCGGCGCCCACGTCTACATGCCCGCCCAGCGTCACCGCCCCGGCCAGCGTGACCTGATGAAAGAGCAGGCAGTTGACCCCGATCACCGCGTCCGAATGCACCACGATGCCCTGCGGATGCGGCATCCGCAGGCCGCCACCGATCTCGGTGCCCAGATGAATCTCGCATTGCGTGATGACCGACCAAACCCGGTGCACCAGCACCCAGTATTTCGACGCCAGCTTGCCAAACACCCCGCCCCGCGCCCGCGCGGCGCTGTAACGGCGGATGGCGCGCAGCAGCTTCTGCCCCGGATCCCAGACCCCGCGCAAATCCTCGCGCGTCCAGTCCGGCACCTGCGCCGAAATCCTTTCACCTGCCATGACGGCCCCACCCCACTCAAACGCCACAGGTCTGCCCGACCAGCCGACATTTTTGCCCTCGGCTCGCAGTTTCGCAACACTTATGAGGCTAGGATACCCCGAGCCGCCTTTTCCTTTGCAGCCCGGACAGCGCCGCCGCTATAGTCGGCGCTGTGTTCATGCGGGGCTCATGCGGGGGCGTGAGGCGATTATGTCATTGTCGAGACCCGGTTTTCTCATGTCAGAACCCGCCCCACTTTCCAACGCTGCACCGCCCGGACCGGGCGCGCGACAGCCGCTGCACACTCCGATGCCCTACCGCCCCGACATCGACGGGCTGCGCGCCGTCGCGGTGCTGGCGGTGGTGCTCTATCACTTCGGCCTGCCGTGGCTCGGCGGCGGCTTCACCGGCGTCGACGTGTTCTTCGTGATCTCTGGCTTTCTGATCGGCGGCATCCTCTGGCGCGAGCATGAGGCCGAAGGGCGCATCCGCCTCGGCGCCTTCTACCTGCGCCGCTTCCGCCGCCTCGCCCCGGCCTTCTTTGCCATGGCGCTGGTCACCGCCGCGCTCGGTGCCGCGCTGCTGCTGCCCTTCGAGTTTCGCGAGTTCGGCAAGTCGCTGATCGCCGCCACGGTCTATCTGTCGAACGTGCTTTTCTACAAACAAGCGGGCTATTTCGACACGGGCGCCGAGATGAAGCCGCTGCTGCACACGTGGTCTCTGGCGGTCGAAGAGCAGTTCTATCTTTTCCTGCCGCTGCTGATCGCGCTGCTGTCGCGGCACCGCCAAGTGCTGCTGATGGCGCTCGTGGCGGTCTGGGGCGCGTCTCTGGTCTCGTCGATCCTTGCCACGCCCAGCCATCCGGGCGCGGCCTTCTACCTCTTTCCGTTCCGCGCGTGGGAGCTTTTGTCGGGCGTGCTTCTGGCGATCTGGGGGCTGGAGACCGGGCGCGTCTGGCGCGGCCGCGCGGCGCTCAGCTGGGCCGGGCTGGCCCTCATCGCAGTAAGCGTGACGCTGATCCCGGCGGGGCCGATGTTCCCCGGCCTGCTCGCCCTGCCGCCGGTGCTGGGCGCGGTGCTGCTGATCGCCAGTGGCACCGGCGCAAACCCCGTCAACCGCGCGCTGTCGCATCCGGTGGCGTTGTTCTTCGGACGCATCTCCTACTCGCTCTACCTGTGGCACTGGCCGGTTGTGACGCTCTCGCTCTACCTGCGCGGCAGCTACAGCGGCCCGCTCGAGGCCGCCGCATGGATCGCGCTGTCGGTGGTGCTGGCGTGGCTCTCTTGGCGGTTCATCGAAACGCCCGTTCGCCGCGCCCGCCTCGCCCCGCCGCTGGTCTTCGGCGGCACGGCGCTGGCCTCGGCGGCGGCGCTGGCGGTGGGCGGCTGGCTCTACCTCGGCAACGGTCTGGCAGAGCGGTTCGGCCCATCGGTGCGCCCGCATATCGCCGCCTCGGCGGATTTCCTGCAGGACTGGAGCCGCTGCACCACCCCCGAAAGCGGCCCGCTCATGGGGATCGAGACCTGCCCGATCGGCCCGGAGGGCGCGCCGCAGGTGCTGGTCTGGGGCGACAGCCATGTGCGCGCCTTCAAAGAGGGGCTCGATCTGGCCGCGCATGAGGCCAATGTGCCCGGTCTGATCATCTGGCGCGCGGGCTGTCCGCCGCTTTTTGGCCTGCGCAAAAGTGAAAGCGCCGCCACCCCGGCGCAGGATTACGCCTGCACGCAGGCCAATCTGCAGATCCGTCAGGCGCTGCCCAGCCTAAGCAGCCTGCAGCGCGTGGCGCTGATCGGACGCTGGACCTATTACGCCCATGGCAGCGGCATCGGCCTCGACGCGGGCAATAGGATCACCGTCACCCCCGCCGATGCGCCGACCCCCGCCGGGGTGCCGCAAGCCAGCATCCTTGCCGAGGCGGAGCGCACCACCGTCGCCGAGCTGCGCGGCCTCGTGCCCGAGGTGGTGGTGCTGCGCCAGCCGCCCGAGATCCCCGGCTATGACAGCCGCCTCGCCGCACGCGAGGCCGCCCATGCGGGCTGGCCGCTGGCCAAGACCCCGGTCACCGCACCGGACGTGCCGCGCAGCGCTCTGGCGCAGCGCAGCGCCGAGGCGGAAGCGCCGTGGCGCGCCATGGCCGAGGCCGGACAGATCCGCTGGATCGACACGTGGCCGCGCTTCTGCGACGCCGAGGCCTGCCACGCGCTGCACGATGGGCAGGGCTGGTATTTCGACAACAACCACATCACCAACGCCGCCGCGCTGGCGCTGCGCGATCTCTTTGGCCCGATCTTCGGCACCAAGGTGGCCGGGCTGTGAGCCATCCGCTGACCGAAACGCTCTGGGATGCCGTGGTCATCGGCACCGGCATCGGCGGCGGCACGCTGGGGCGGGCCTTGGCCGAGGCGGGGCAGAAGGTGCTGTTCCTCGAACGCGGCCCCGCCGGGCAGCGCAGCGCCCGCAACGGCCTGTCCGAGGTGTTCATCCCCGAGGCGCGGCTGGCGCGCGGGCTCTGGCCCGAGCCGCTGCACGCCACGGTGGACGGGGTCGAAAGCGCCTTCTACGCGCCGCTCGGGGCCGGGCCGGGGGGCAGTTCGGTGTTCTACGCGGCCACGCTGGAACGGCCCGAGCGGCACGACCTCGACGATCTGCCCGGCCTGCCCCATCCGGCGGGCGGCTGGCCGGTGGGCTTTGACGCCATGCGCCCGTGGTACGACCGCGCCGCCGGGCTCTACCATATCCACGGCACTCCCGATCCGCTCTCGCCAGAGCCGCCTTTGCCGCTGGAAGGGCCGCCGCCGCTCACCAGCACCGAAGAGGCGCTGATGGAGGCGCTGCAGCGCGCCGGGCTGCATCCCTATCACGCCCATACCGCCATCGCGCGCACGCCCGATTGCCTCAACTGCCTCGGCACCAAATGCCCGCGCCACTGCAAGATGGACGGGCGCTCTGCCGGGGTCGAACCGGCGCTGAAGACCGGCAACGCCATGCTGCTGGACCGGGCCGAGGTGACGCGGCTGCTGGGATCGGGCGACACGGTCGAGGGTGTGGAACTGCGCCGCGACGGCGAGACCCATGTGGTCCGCGCCCGCAGCTACGTACTGGCCGCCGGGGCGCTCAACTCGCCGCGCCTGCTGCTGGCCTCAGCCTGCGAGGCATGGCCCGAGGGGGCGGCCAACGGCTCGGGCCTCGTCGGACGCAACCTGATGTTCCACCTCAACGAGATGTTCGCGCTCTGGCCGCCGCGCGGCACGCCCGACGCGGGGGCCACCAAGGCCATTTCGCTGCGCGATCTCTACCATGCGGGCGGCACCCGGATGGGCACTGTGCAGGCCATGGGCATCCGCGCCTCCTATGGCGAAATTGTCTTTTACCTCAACCGGATGCTGGCCCGCTCGAAGCTGCGCCACCTGCCCGGTGCGTCGCAACTGACCCGCCTGCCCGCCGCCATTGCCGCGCAGCTGTTCGGTCACGCGCAGATCTTTGTCGGCCTGCTCGAAGACCTGCCCTATCCCGAGAACCGCGTGACCTATGATCCGGCGCAGCCGCAGCGCCTGTCGATCGACTACACGCTGCACCCCGAACTGCTTCAGCGCCGCCGCGCGTTTCGCCGTGCCATCAGCCGCGCCCTGAAAGGCCAGCGGCGCGCGTTTCTTGGCGTCTCGCCAGAGCTGAACTTCGGCCATCCCTCGGGCACGTTGCGGTTCGGCAGCGACCCGGCCCGCTCGGTGCTGGATGCCGAGTGCCGCGCCCATGGGCTGCGCAACCTGCGCGTGGCCGATGCGTCGTTCATGCCCAGCTCGATGGGGGTGAACCCCTCGCTGACCATCGCCGCCAACGCCCTGCGGGTGGCCGACTCGCTGCTCAAGGAAACCCGCCGATGACCCAGCTTCGCCCCTCCGAAGGCATCGCCGTGATCACCGGGGCCGGATCCGGCCTTGGCCGCGCCATGGCGGTCGAGCTGACCCGCCGCGGCTTCACCGTTGCGGGGCTTGGCCGCCGCCGCGCCGCGCTGGAGGAAACCCGCGCCCGTGCCGAGCCGGGCCGGTTCCACCTCTTCGCCTGCGATGTCTCGAACCCGGCAGAGGTCGATCAGGCCTTCGCCCGCGTCCGCGCCGAGCTTGGACCCGTGGTCTTGCTGATCAACAACGCCGCCAGCTATCCGCGCCGCGATATCCTCGACGAAAGCGCGACGAGCTTCATGCAAACGGTCGCCACCAACCTTGGCGGCACCATCGCCTGCAGCCGCGCTGCGCTGCAGGACATGGTGGAGAGCGGGCGCGGACGCATCCTCAACGTCGCCACCTTCGCCGATCTCGCGCCGCTGCCCGCGGCCTCGGCCTATTCCGTCTCCAAGGGTGCGGCGCGCATCTTCACCCGCGCGCTGATCGCCGATCTGTCGGACCGCTTCCCGCAGATCGTCATCGGCGACTGGATGCCCGGCATGCTGAACACGGCGATGGGCATTCCGGATGGGATCGCCCCCGAGCAGGCGGCGCGCTGGGGCGTGGCGCTGGCGCTCGACGCCGATCCGGCGCTGACCGGCGCTGTCTTCGAGATGGACCGCGAGGTGCTGCCGCCGCGCGGCGTGAAGGGCAAGCTGAAGGATGCGCTGCGTTTTCAAAGGCGCCGCGCGCGCCGGATCACGCTTTAGGCCTGTTTCGAGAACAGCCGCAGCAGCAGCGCCCGCACAGTCTGTCCCGGCACGATCGCAAGGCAGCGCAGGTAGCGCAGGCCCAACCGCCGCGGGTTGCTTGCCGCGCGCCACAGCCATTCCAGCGCCATCTGCCGGGTCCATTCCGGGGCCCGCGCCTGCGTTCCGGCAAAGAAATCCAGCCCAGCGCCGATCCCGGCAAAGCCGACACCCGGCGCAAGCCGCCGTCCCGCCGCGCCAAAGATTTCCTGTTTGGGCGCGCCCAGCGCGACAAAGCACAGGCCCGCACCGGCAACGGTGATCTCTTCGAACACCGCCTCGGCCTCGGGCCCTTCGGGATCAAATCCCATGGGCGGCGAGATCGTCGCGACGACGCTCAGATCCCGCACCTCGCGTTCGAGGAAGCTTTTGGCGCGCGACAGCGCCGCAGGCGTGCTGCCGACAAGCGCCACGCCGACTCCCAGCCGCGCGGCGATCCGCGCCAGCGGCAGGATCGCGTCCGAGCCCGGGATCAGCTCGACCGGACGCCCCGCAAGCCGCGACATCCAGACGATGGGATTGCCGTCGGCCACAACGAAATCCTGCGCCGCATAGGCGGCGCGGAACGGGGCGGATGTGCGCAGTTTCACAAGGTGATCGAGGTTGATCGTCGCCAGCGCAAAGCCCTGACGCTGGGCGAGCCTTTCGGTCACCCGCGCCTGCAGCGCGGCCCAGGTCGGCACGTTGACCGCCACCCGGTATCCGGCAATCTTGAATTCCATGCGCGGATCCATCGGCGCGTCTTTTCCCCTTTGGCCCGGGCTTGGGTCTCACCTCTGCTCCCGGCGCGAACCCTGCCGCAAGCCGAAGGGGTATCCTAGTTGCCGGTGCCAATTTGCCCGCGACCGTGGCCGCTGTGCCTCACCCGCAAAGCAAATCCGCCGATTTCCCGGCAAAGCGGCAAACTCTCCTGCAACGCGCCGAATTTCGGTCAAATTTCTCTGATGAATGACCGTGACGTCGTTTTCATGATCCGTAACCAGGTTGCCGAATGATGCTGTTTCCCGTCCCCCGCCCCGCGCCATGCGCCGGTGCGCCCCGCCGCTTGGCAGGGTGCCGATGACGGGACAGGTCGCACTGCTCGGCTGCGGCTTCGTCGCGGATCTCTACCTGCGCTCACTGCAGGCGATGGAGGGCATCACCGTGCACTCGGTGCATGACCGCGACGCCGCCCGCCTGAGCCGTTTCTGCGCCCATTGGAAGCTGCGCGCCGAGCCGGACCTGCAGGCCTTCATAAGCGCCCTGCCCGCCGACTGCATCGTGCTCAACCTGACCAACCCGGCAGAGCACTATGCGCTGAACCGGCGGCTGCTGGAGGCCGGGCACCACGTCTATTGCGAAAAGCCCCTCGCCATGGAAATCGAACAGGCGCGCGCCTTGCACGCCTTGGCCGCAGAACGAGGCGTGATGCTGGCCTCGGCGCCCTGTTCGGTGCTGGGCGAGGCGGCGCAGACCCTGGGCCACGCGCTGCGCGCGGGCACCGCAGGCACGCCGCGCGCCATCTACGCCGAGCTTGACGACGGTTTCATCCCGCAGGCGCCCTATCAGGGCTGGACCAGCGAGAGCGGCGCGCCGTGGCCCTATGAGGACGAGTTCCGTGTCGGCTGCACGCTGGAACATGCGGGCTATTACCTGACGTGGCTGATCGGCTGGTTCGGCACGGTGCGCAAGGTCGTCGCGGCCTCTGCCGAAGTGCTGCCCGACAAGGCAGGCCTCGGCCCGACCGCGCCCGACCTGTCGGTGGCCACGCTGTTCTTCGAGAACGGTCCGGTGACCCGACTCACCTGTTCGATCGTCGCCAGCCATGGCCACGGCATCCGCATCTTCGGCGACCGCGGCGTGCTCAGCTGCGAGGCCTCGTGGGACAATGCCGCCAAAGTGAAATTCGCCAAGCGCGGCGCCCTGCGTCGGCGGCTGGTGGAAAGCCCCTTCCCGCGCCGCATCCGGCTGAAACAGCCCACCCACCCCAAGGTGAAACGCTGGGGCGCGGCGGCGATGAACTTCATGCTTGGCCCCGCCGAGATGCTGGACGCGCTGCGCGAGAACCGCCCGTGCCGCCTGTCGGCGGATTTCGCGCTGCATCTGACCGAGGTCACGCTGGCGATCCAGAACGCAGGCGAAGACGCGGGCGCGCAGGTGATGACCACGCGCTGCGCACCGCTGGAGCCGATGCCATGGGCGCGCTGAGCGGCCAGACGGTGGGCGCGGGCACGGCGCGCATCCTGCTCACCGGCGCCACCGGCTTCGTCGGGCGCGCGGTGCTGGCCGAGGCGCGTGCGCAGGGGATCGACGTGGTCGCGGTGCTGCGCGCGGCGCCGCCCGAGGGCTGGGCGCAGATGAAAGGCGTCACGCTCTGTCGCGCCGATCTGTCGGATCCCGCCTGCGTATCCGCGCTGCGCAAGGCCGCCGAGGGCTGCAGCGCGGTGATCCATGCCGCCGCGCATCTGGGCGGCGATGCCGAGGCGGTCGAGGCGGCCACCATCGACGGCACGCGGCATCTGCTACAGGCGCTCAACGGGCTGCCGCTGCACCTCGTGCTCGTCAGCTCCATCGCCGTCTACGACACGGCGCGGCTCTCCCCCGGCGACGCGGTGACCGAGAAACTGCCGCTCGAGGCCGTGCAGACCGCGCGCGATCCCTATGTCGCGGGCAAGCTGGCGCAGGAGGACCTCTGCCGCGCCTCCGGTCTGCCGCTGTGGATCCTGCGCCCCGGCGCGATCTTTGGCGAGGGGCGCACGTGGAACGCCCATCTAGGCCCGGCGCTGGGGCCGCTGCTGATCCGCGTCGGCACCAAAGGCGAGCTGCCCTTGGCCCATGTCGGCCATGTGGCCAAGCGCCTGCTGCAGGCGGCGCGCCGCGCACCCGGCGCCACGCAGGTGCTCAATATCGTCGATCCCGACCGCCCCGACCGCACCCGCTTTCTGCGCGCCCATGCGGGGTCGGGCTGGCCCAAGCTGGTGCTGCCGTTGCCGTGGCCGCTGTGGCTGGCGGCGGCGCGGATCCTGTCGCCGCTCAGGGCACATCTGCCGGGACTGCTGCGCGTCGCACCGCTGAAGGCGCGGATGATGCCCCTGCGCTACCCGGACCGCGCGCTTCTATCGGCGCTTGGCCCGCTCTCGCTGCCCCGGTTTGAGACGCTGATGGCCCGCGCGCTGCAGGAGGGCCGCGAATGAGCCGCCCCAAGCTGGCCTATCTCACCGGCGAATATCCCCGCGCGTCGGATACCTTCATCCAGCGCGAGGTGGCGGCGCTGCGCGCCATGGGTCACGAGGTGCTGACCTGCTCGATCCGCACCACCGGGGCCGAGCATCTGGTCGGCCCCGAGCAGCGCGCCGAACATGCCCAAACCTTCAAGGTGCTCGATGCCTGCCGCGCCCCGCTGCGGCTGCTGCGCGCCCATGCCCGCTGGCTGCGCAGCCCTTCGCGCTACCTGCGCGCGCTGGCGCTGGCATGGCGGACGGCCCCCAAGGGGCTGAAGGGCCGCGCCTACAACCTCATCTATTTCGCCGAGGCGGGCGTGCTCGCCGACCATCTGGCTGCGGCTGGCGTGCAGCATCTGCACAATCATATCGCCAAGGCGTCCTGCACCGTCGCGATGCTGGCCTCCGAGCTTTCGGGCATCCCCTACAGTTTCACCATCCACGGCCCCGACATCTTCTTCGAGCCGCACCACTGGCGCATCGACGAAAAGACCCGCCGCGCCCGGTTTGTCGCCTGCATCAGCGCCTATTGCCGCGCGCAACTGATGTGTTTCGCCGATGCCGCCGACTGGCCCAAGCTGCGGATCGTGCATTGCGGCATCGACCCCGAACGCTATGCCCCCGCCGCGCAGAGCGGGCAGAGCCTGCTTTTCGTCGGGCGGCTCGCCGGGGTGAAGGGCGTGCCGGTGCTGCTGCGCGCGCTGGCGGATCTCGCCCCCCGCTATCCCGACCTGCGCCTGCGGCTGATCGGCGACGGGCCGGAGCGAACCGCGCTCGAACGCAAGGCCGCCGAACTGGGCCTTGCCGAATGCGTGGAGTTCCTTGGCTACCGCTCGCAGGCCGAGGTCGCCGAGGCGCTGAGCGCCGCCGACATCTTCGTGCTGCCAAGCTTCGCCGAAGGCGTGCCGGTGGTGCTGATGGAGGCGATGGCGGCGCAGCTTCCCGTGGTCACCACCCGCATCGCCGGGGTGCCGGAACTGGTGGAGCACGGCGCAAGCGGCCTGCTGGTGCCGCCCGGAGAGGCGGGCGCATTGGCCGCAGCGCTCGACAGCCTGCTGAGCGATCCCGACGGGCGCCGCCGCATGGGCGCCGCGGGCCGCGCCAAGGTGATCGCCGAGTTCGACATCAAAACCGAGGCTGCCAAGCTCTCGGCCCTCTTCGGCGAGGGCGCGGCATGAGCGAGATGGACGTGGTTCTCATCGGCCGCAACGAGGGCGCACGGCTGGTCGCGGCGCTCGCCTCGGTGCAGGGACAGGCGCGGCACCTGGTCTATGTGGACAGCGGCTCGACCGACGGCAGCGTCGAGGCCGCGCGCAAAGCCGGGGCGCGCATTGTCCAGCTCGACCTTTCCACGCCCTTCACCGCCGCGCGCGCGCGCAACGCCGGATATGCCGCGCTGGACGATCCGCAGCTGGTGCAATTCATCGACGGCGATTGCGCCCTCGTGCCGGGCTACCTGCAGGCCGCCCGCGCCCATCTTCAGGCCAACCCGCAGATCGGCATGGTCACCGGCTGGCGCTCGGAAATTCACCGCGACGCCAGCCTCTACAACCAGCTCTGCGATGTGGAATGGCGCCGTCCGGCGGGCGAGATCCTCGCCTGCGGCGGCGATATGATGGTGCGCGCCGAGGCTTTCGCCGAGGTTGGCGGCTTCGATCCCACGGTGATCGCCGCCGAGGATGACGAGTTCTGCATCCGCCTGCGCAAGGCCGGGTGGACGCTCGAACGCATCCCCCACGAGATGACCCGCCACGACGCCGCGATGACCCGCTTCTCGCAATGGTGGCGCCGGGCCGTGCGCACCGGCCACGGCTTTGCGCAGGTCGGCCATCTGCACCCCGAGTATTTCACCACAGAGCGCAAGCGCGCGCTGGTCTATGCGCTTGGCCTGCCGCTGCTGCTCCTGCTCGGCCTGCTGATCGTCGGGCCGCTGGCGCTGCTGGTGCTCGCCGCCTATCCGCTCAATTGGGCCCGCACCGCGCGCGGCCTGCGCCGCGAAGGGCTGCCCGTCCCCGAGGCGCGCCGCCACGCGCTGCTGCTCACCCTTTCGAAGTTTCCCAATCTCGTCGGCATGGCCACCTACCATTGGCGGCGCCTGCGGCAGGCCCCGATGCGCCTGATCGAGTATAAGTAAGGACCCCCGCCATGCCCCAACCTTGGTCAAAGCCGCAACCCATTCGCGTCGGCCTCATCGGCGCAGGCTATATCGCAAGCTGGCACGCCGATGCGCTGGCCGCGACCGAGGACGCCGTGGTGGCCGCTGTCTGCGACCTCTCGCAGCCCGCCGCCGAGGGGCTGGCGCTGCCGCATGGCGCGCAGGTCTTCGGCACCGTCGAGGCGATGATCGAAAGCGGTGCCTGCGACGCGGTGCATATCCTCACCCCGCCGCATCTGCATGCCGACTTGGCGCAGCAATGCCTGAAGGCCGGGCTGCACGTGCTGGTGGAAAAGCCGGTGGCGGTGAGCCTTGAGGAAACCCGCGCCATCGCCGCCGCTGCCGAGGCGGCGGGCAAACGCTTTCACCCCGGGCACAACTTCCTTGGCCTGCCTTCTTATGTGCGGATGAAAGAGGCGCTGGGTGCGGGCGATTATGGCCGCGTCTCGCAGGCCGAGATCAGCTGGGCGCTGCCGCTGGCACCGCTGCGCTCGGGGCCGTTCAACCTGTGGCTGCTGCGCGAGCCCAAGAACCTGCTGCTGGAACTGGGGCCGCATCCCTTCGCCTTTGCCGTCGATCTCTTCGGCCCGCTGGAGGTGCTCTACGCCAAGGCGACGAAACCCGTCCCCCTGCCCGGCGATGATCCGCGCCCGCAGGGCTTCCGCATCCTCGCGCGCGCGGGCGGTGTCGAGATCACCTTCAGCCTGTCGATGGTCGAAACGGTCGACGACCGCTCGGTCACCCTGCGCGGCTCCTCGGGGCGGGCACGGCTCGATTATGCGGCCGATACGCTGGTGGTGGACCGCGAGAACGCCTCGGACCTCATCGTGAACCCGCTGCGCAGGCAGATGGACCTCGGCTGGCAGCATCTGCGCGAGGGCCTGCGCAACGCCGCCGTTCAGACCGCCTCGCTGAACCAGAAAGGCCCCTATGCGCAAAGCTTCCGGGGCATGTGCGCGGCTGTCTATGGCGCGCTGGCGCGGGGCAAGCCGCAGGACGCCCGCTTTTCCGCCGAGAGCGCGGTGCAGGTGATGCAGGCCATCGACGACGCCATTGCCAAGCTGCCGCCCGAGGCGCTGGAGGTGAAGGCTCCCGCCGTCCAGAGCCGCAAGCCGCAGCCCACCGCCATGGTCATCGGCGGCACCGGCTTCATCGGGCGCGCGCTGACCCGCAAACTGGTGGCAGAGGGCCACGACGTGCGGGTGCTGTCGCGCGGGCGCCACGGACCCTTCCCCGATCTGCCCGATCAAGTCGAGACGGTGGGCGTCTCGCTGCATGATCTCGATGCGCTGACCGAGGCGATGCAGGGCATCGACGTGGTCTATAACCTTGCCCGCTCGCTGGAAAAGACATGGGCCGAGGCGCTGGTGAACGACGTCGGTGTCGCCACCCGCATCGCCATGGCCTGCGAGAAAGCCGGGGTGAAGCGCCTCGTCTACACCGGCACAATCGCCAGCTACGACATGTCCGATCCGGGCGTGCAGATCACCGAAGAGACCCGCTTTCCCGAGGATATGTCGGACCGCAATCTCTACGCCCGCTCCAAGGCCGAATGCGAACGGCAGTTGATGAAGCTGCACCGCGAGCGCGGCCTGCCCGTCACCATCGCGCGCCCCGGCATCGTGGTCGGCCATGGCGGGCCGCTGCAGCACTGGGGCATCGGGCGCTGGCATGGCGCGGGCGCGGTGCGCATCTGGGGGCCGGGCAAGAACATCCTGCCCTTCGTGCTGATCGACGATGTCGCCGAGGGGCTGATGCGGATGGGAGAACATCCCGGCGCGGTGGGCGAGAGCTTCAACCTCGTGGGCGAGCCGATGCTGAGCGCCCGCGACTATTTCAACGCGATCCACGAAACGCTGGGCGCGCGCATCCGCGTCAGTTCTGGCAATCTCAACGTCTTCTACGCCAGCGACGCGGTGAAATACGGGCTGAAGAAATACGCGCTGCGCAAGCGCGGGCTGGTGCGCCCCTCGCGCGCCGACTGGCAAAGCCGGGCGCATTTCTCGCCGTTCGTCAACGACAAGCCCAAGCGCGTGCTCGGCTGGCAGCCCGAGGCGGATCGCGCCGCCTTCCTTGAAAAGGCGATCACGCAGGCCAATCTCTTTGGCTTCTAGGCACGCCGAGTCGGACGGATGGGGCTGCCACGGATCGTGAACAATCCCCGCAATTTCACCTCATTCTTGACCGAATCGAATGGTGTTCTGGGGATGAAGGTAAATATCGAGTGCGCGCGCCGGGGCCCAGCGGCCCCAGCGAGACAAGGCAGGACAAAGAGCGGTATAGTTCCACGGCAGGTGCGAGACGCGCCGCCGGAACGGATCCGGCAGCGCCCCTGCCCGTGCGGTGCGGAGAGACGAGTATGGTAGAACGCCGGAGATTCCGCCGTCGGAAGCGGAGCGAAGAGACGCCGGAGGATCCCCCGATCCTTCCGCTCGAGCGCCGTGAAGAGCGTCTCGCCCGCCGCCGTGCCGACCGCGACGCCGAAGAGGCCCGTGCCGCCGCGCAGGACCGGGCACGCCGTCAGGCCGAAGAGGCCGAGCGCCTACAGGTCGCGAGAGAACGGGCCGCGCAAGAGCAGGCCGAACGCGAGCAGGCCGAGATGGAGGCCGCGCGGCGCGAGCTTGCCAGCCTTCGGACCCCTGCCGCTGCTCCCGCTGCCGCTGCCGCTGCCGAACAGCTTGCCCCCGCTCAGCCCGTTCCGCCTGCCGCGCCCGTTGCGGAGGCACCGGCCCGCCCGCCGCGCCGCGCCGTCACCCGGCGTCCGGCACCGCAGGCCACGCTGCTGTGGGATCAGCTTCCGGTCTTCGAGATCGACAGCGATCATCTCGAACGCAACCGCATCATCACCGCCAACCGCGAAGATCCGGCCCATGCCGCCTTTGACGTGCTGCGCACACGGCTGACGCAGGCGCTGGCCGAGAACGGCTGGACCCGCGTCGGCATCACCTCGCCCAGCAAGGGATGCGGCAAGACCTTCACCGCCGCCAACCTCGCGATCAGCCTGTCGCGGCAGGAGGGTCTGCGCGCGATGCTGATGGACCTCGACCTGCGCAACCCGTCGCTGCACAAGGCGATGGGCGTCCGCGCGCCGGGCTGCATGGGTGCGCTGCTGCGCGGCGCGATCTCGCCCGAGGCGCATCTGATGCGCATGGGAGAGAACCACATCCACGCCGGGCATGACATCGCCTTCGGCTTCAACGAGGTTATCGAGCCCTATGCCGCCGAACTGCTGAACGCTCCGGCCACCGCCGAAGTGCTGACCTCGATCGAGGCGCGGCTGCAGCCGGACGTGATGCTCTTCGACCTGCCGCCCGCGCTCTACTATGACGACGTGCTGGCCTTCCGCCCGCAGATCGACGGCGTGCTGCTGGTGGTCGGCGGCGGCATCACCACCGAGCGCGAGATTCGCGAGGTCGAGCGCAGGCTCGGCACCTCGACGCCGCTGCTGGGGATGGTGCTGAACAAGGCCGAGGGCACGGAGCTCAAGAAATACCAGTACTGAGCGCGCCGCGCTGCGCGCACAGACCCAACGAAAAAGAGCCGGGCGATCTCTCGCCCGGCTCTTTTCACATCCGGAAACTCAATCGTGGGCGGATCAGGCCCCGACGCGCGGCAGGAACCGCTCGATCAGCGGCAGCCGGTCGCCCAGCACGCGCAGGATGCCAAAGATCAGCGCCGCCAGAGCCAGCAGCAGCGCCACAATGCCCAGCCCCTTGCGGCGGCGGTCGCGGCGGGTCTTCACCGGCGGGATCGCCACCACAGGCTGCACGCCCAGCACGCGCTCCATCTGGCTGGCGGTGCGCAGCGCGGGGTTCATCATCTCGGCGACAAAGCCGGTGATCAGCCCGGCAAAGAGGCTGGCAATGGCCCCCACAGCCACCAGCTTGCGGCGGCTCTGCGAGGCCGCGACCTCGGGCACCAGCGCCGTTTCCAGCACTTCGAAACGGTCCGACTGCTGACGATCCTCCAGCATCTGGCCCATCTCGGCATCCGCCTTGCGGCGGGTGATAACGCTGTATTGGTCCTGCAGTTGGGTGCGCTCGCGCTCCAGCCCGTTGAGCGTGCGCTCGACCTCGGGGGCGCGGCGGATGGTGTCCTCAAGCGAGGCAATGCGCGCGGTGATCAGCTGCTTCTGCTCTTGCAGCAGTGCCAGCTGACGGGTCAGCACATCTTCGCGCTGCCGCGAGGAATTGGCGTCGAGCGCAACGATGTCCCGGTCGAGATCAAGCTTGTTGTCCTCCAGCGTCGCCAGTTGGTCCCGCATCGCGGCAAGGCCGGACGGCAGCGCCTCGGAGTTCTTCTGTTTAAAGTCGGCGATACGGGCATCCATCGCCTCGATCTGCGTCTCGACCCGCGACTCTTCGGCCTCGAAGAAGGCCAGCGCGTCACGGGCGCGCGTCTCGCTGCGGTTGCGCGACTGGTCGATCACCGACTGCATCAGCTCATTCGCCAGATCGGCGGCCTTCTGCGGATCATCAAGGCGCACGGTGATCATCAGCCCCGACGGCATGCGCGGCTGGCCATAGGCCGGGTTGCCCGACTGGATCTCTTCGATCGTGGCGGCCTTGCGCATGTTAAACACGCGCTCGTTCACCGTCATATTGGGGATGTTGCTGAACAGGTTATGCTTTTCCATGATCCGCACGAGGTTGTCGCGCGACATGATCCGCTGCTCGATCAGCTGCACCCGGCGCGAGGCATCCTCGGACACGGTGGCGGGGTTGGTGGTGGTGGGCGCGACCTGCGCGTCTTCGATCTGAACCACTGCCGTCGCTTCATAGAGCTTGGGCTGATTCAGCGCGAAGAACACGGAAATCCCGGGGCCCAGAACGAACACCAGAAAGATCAGGCCGAAGCGGCGGCGCAGTGCGGACAACACTTCGTCAAACGATTGGAACTGGTTCATAAACTACACTCCCGCAAAGCGCCCCCGCTGTGCTCGAAAAGCGGTGCCCCGCGCTGGCAGAAACAAACAAGGGCCAGCGGCAAAGACGCCTCTTTCACGTCATAAATTACCGAAGATGCCCCGTTTATGCCACGTTTATTCGGGGCGTTTTGGGAAACACTTCGTGTCCGGAACCGGGATCACGAACACATTTAGGTCATAAAGTGAGGGTTTTCCGCGCATCACCCGTGCGAAACGGCGCATACGGACAGAATAAGGCCCAATTCGGCGATCTGAAGCATTGGAAATAGGGTGCCGCGCCCCAGCCCCATTTCCGCCACCATTCGCAGCCGAGGATCAGGAAGCAGCGATTCCATCGCCTCGAATCCGAACAGGCTGCGGGTCAGCGGGTATTGCGCCTTATAGGCGGCTTCCTTGGCGCTGAAGATCCGCACCCCAGCGCGTTCGAAAGGCAGCGGGCTGAGGCGGGAAAGCTCCGGCACGCTGGCAATCGCCGGAATGAGCCGCGGCTCCATCGGCGCATCAAGCTCGAGGTCGATGCCAAGCGCGCGCCAGTCTTGCGCCCGCGCCGCCATCGCAAGGCAGATGCCCCCGGCATGGGTGATGCTGGCCACCACCCCGTCGGGCCAGACCGGCGCGCGGTCCTCGGCCTTGGGGATCGCCTGATCCGGCAGGCCAAGCTGGCGCAGGGCCGCCCGCGCCGCGAGCCGCCCCCCGGCAAACTCCGCCCGTCTTGCAGGCACCGCGCGGGACATCGCCTCGCGCTCGACGGGGTAAAGCTCCGACAGATCTTCGGTCGGCTCCGAGACCGCCCAGACCACCCCCTCGGGCAGCGCCGCGCGGGTCAGCAGGTCGCGAAGATCGGCGGCCCCGGCCATCTCAGGCGCTGCGCCGCGCGCGCATCTCGCGCCGCCGTGCCATTGCGTCGGACCTTGCGCGGGCGCGTTCGTTCATCGGCTGCGCCGGGGCCGCATCGCTGGCCGTCTCGGCGACGGGCTCGGGCGCAACCGCTTTCGCCGCCGCAGGCGCCGGGGCGGCGACCCTCGGGCGCGGCGCTTTGCCAGAGGCGGAGCCGGAACCGCTGCCCGAGCCAAGAGTGGCGACACGCCCGGCCAGATCCTCCAGCACCGGGAAGCGGAAGATATCGGTGATCGACAGCCCCCGCGCGCCCAGATCGTCGCGGATCGCACGATGCGCCTGAACCGCCAGCAGCGAATGGCCGCCCAGCTCGAAGAAATTGTCGCGCCCCGAAATCCCCTGCACACCCAGCACCGCCTGCCAGATCTCGGCAATCGCGGCCTGCACCTTGCCGGTATCGGCGCCACTGGCTTTATCGGGCGCGGCACTGGCTGCCGCAGGTTGCGCGGGCGCGGGCGCGGCCGGACGCGGTGCAGCCACGGGTTTGCGCGCCACCGGCGCGGGCAGCGCCTTGCGGTCGACCTTCTTGTTCGGGGTCAGCGGGAAGCTCTCCAGCGCGACGAAATGCGCTGGCACCATGAAGGCGGGCAACCCCTTGCCCATCTCGGCCCGCAGCGCCGCGTCGTTCACCGGCGCGGGCGCGGTGTAATAGCCGACCAGCCGCAGATCGCCGGGCGTGTCTTCACGCGCGACCACCACGGCCTGCGCGATGCCCGGCTGCGCTTCCATGACCGCCTCGATCTCGCCAAGCTCGATCCGATAGCCGCGCAGCTTCACCTGATTGTCGACGCGCCCGATGAAGTCGATCCGCCCATCCATCCGCCGCCGCACCAGATCGCCAGTGCGGTACATGCGGCCGTCGTGAAACGGGTTGGACACGAAGCGCTCGGCGGTGAGCTCCTCGCGGCCCCAATAGCCGCGCGTCACACCCTCGCCGCCGATCCACAACTCGCCGGGCACACCCACGCCCACCGGCTGCTGCGCCTCGTCCAGCACGTAAAGCTGCTGGTTGGCCAGCGGCAGGCCGATGTTCACCACACCCTCGGCGGCGCGCGCATCTTCGGTCGAGGACCAGATCGTCGTCTCGGTGGGCCCGTACATATTGGTCACCGAAGCCTCGGTGATCCGCCCGAACTCCTCGACCAGCGCGCCGGGCAGCGGCTCGCCGCCAAGGAACAGATGATCCACCTTCGACAGCGCAAAGCGCGCCTCGTCGTTCATCGCGATCATCCGCGCCATCGAGGGCGTGCACTGCATATGAGTGACCCCGTGGCGCAGGATCTGCGCGGCGATCGAGAAATCATCCTCGGCCAGTTCCGGCGCCACATTCGCCCGCTTCACCACCTCGGCCAGCGGCTTCAGCCCCTCCAGCACCCTATCCACGGGGATGCCATAGTCGATCAGGCAGGCGATCTCGCCCACGCCGATGCGTTTGAGCTGCTCGGTCCGTTCCAGCGCGTCCTCGACCGTGCCGAAGAGTCCGCTTTCGTTGAAATACCGCTCGAAGGCGAAATCGAGAATGGCCTCGAGGTCGTCCGGCTCCAGAATGTCGAGGTCCAGATCGAAGGCGTTGTTCACCCCTTTCGGGCGTTTGAACGCCGGGAAGGCCCATGCGTATTGCTTGATCAGCGCCGCCGCCGACCGCAGGTATTCGCGCATCGGCCCACGGGCGATCTCGCGCGCCTCATCACGGGTGTCTGCGACAAAGCTGTGCAGCATCAGCGTGACGGTGAAATCCTTCGGATCGCGCCCGGCCTCGCGCAGCGCCGCGTGATAGAGGCGGATCATCTCGGCCACATCGTCAATGCTCTGGCCCAGCAGGTGGGTCAGCACGTTGCAGCCATGGGTGCCCGCGTCTTTCCACGTCTGCGGGTTGCCCGCGACGGTCAGCCAGAGCGGCAGGTCTTTCGACACCGGGCGCGGCTGCGTCACCACGTCGAACAGCGTCCCATCCTTGCGCGGGAAGGCGACGGGCTTGCCGGACCACATATCCCGAATTTGGGAAATATTCTCGATCACCGCGCGCTTGTTGTCGGGCGGCGTGTTTTCGGGCCGCAGCACGAAGTCATCGGGCTGCCAGCCCGAGGCCAGCGCCAGCCCGGCACGGCCGTTGGTGAGATTGTCGATCACCGCCCATTCCTCGGCGATCCGCGCCGGGTGGTGCAGCGGCGAGACGACCGAGCCCGAACGCACGGCCAAATTCTCTGTCACCGCCGCCACCGCAGCGCCGGTCACCGAGGGGTTGGGGTACGGCCCGCCGAAGGCGTGGAAATGCCGCTCGGGCGTCCAGACCGCGCAGAACCCGTGTTTGTCGCCGAACTTCGCGCCCTCCAGCAGCAGTCGGTATTTGTCGCGCCCGACGCCATCGTCATTGCCCCAATAGTAGAGCGAGAACTCCATGCGCTGGTCCGACAGCGGCATCGGCCCGTTCGAGATCAGCCCGCGATCCTCGTCCGAGGTCAGCACCACCTTGAAGCCGCGCGCCAGCGTGTAGAACAGCTCCAGCACCGAGATGTCGAAGCTGAGGCTGGTCACGGCGAGCCATGTCCCCGCGGGGACATGCGGCACCACCGCGTCCATGCCGGTGAAGAAGTTCACCACGTTGCGCTGTTCGACCATCACCCCTTTGGGCGTGCCGGTCGAACCGCTGGTGTAGATGAGATAAGCAATATCCTCGGGCGCGCTGGTCACCTCGGGGCGCGTCGCCGGGGCCTGCGCCAGCCGCGGATCGGCGTCGAGTAGCAGCAAATCCGCGCCATGCGCGGGCAGCGTTCCCGCCAGCGCCGATTGCGTGACGATCACCGGGGCGCGGCTGTCCGAGATATAGTGCTGCAGCCGGTCCGCCGGATAGGCGGGATCGAGCGGCAGATAGGCCCCGCCCGCCTTGAGGATCGCCAGCGCGCCGACAAGCAGATCGACCGACCGGCGGGTGCACAGCCCCGCCACGACGCCCGGCCCCACCCCCATGCCCTGCAGCACATGCGCCGCGCGGTTGGCCCGCGCGTCAAGGTCGGCGTAGCTCAGGCTCTGCCCTTCAAAGACCAGCGCAATGGCCTCGGGGCTGCGCGCCACCTGCGCCTCAAAGGCGCTCTGCATGGTCAGGCTGCGGTCATGCTCCACCCCGGTGGCGTTCCACAGGTCCACCACCATGGCGCGCTCGGCCTCGGGCAGCACCGGCAGCGATGCGGGCTGCGCGCCTTGGGCCAATTGCGCGGCGATCAGTTCCAGCCGGGCGGCGATCAGCTCGGCCTGCGCCGGTCTGATCCGCCCGGTGTCCGCATGCAGCAGCGCGCCGCCCGCGGTCTCCTCTACGGTGAGCACCGTGCCGGGGATCATGCCGCCCGCAAGGCTCAGCCCCAGATGCGGCACCTGCGGTGCGCCGGTCAGTTCCGGCGCGCGGGCGGGCAGGTCTTTGGCGAGACCCTTGCGCTTGCGCGCCTCGGCGATGGTCTCGGCCATCTGCGCCTGCAGCGCCGCCGCATCGCCACTGGCCTCGACCCGCAGCGGCACCCAAGGCATGATGATGCCGCTCAGCGCGAGGCTGTTCAGCATGATGCCCGAGACGGCGATATCGCAGGCCCCATGCTCGTCATGCCGCGCGGCAAAGGTCGCGACGGTGGCGGCCAGATCGGCCTCGCCCAGCGACAGCGGGCGGCTGGTGATCTCGCCCGACGCCTTGCCCAGCCCCGGCATCTCGAAAGGCCGCAGCGCCGCAAGCTTGCCCCGCCAATGCGCCTCATGCGGCGCGACGGTACGGATCGCGGTGTCGATGCGGGCGCGGTCCTCGGCGGGTAGCGCCTGCATCGTGCCGCCCGGCGTGCCGACCAGCGCCACAGGGGCCAAAGCCCCGCAGGGATAAGAGAAATGCGCCAGCCGCAGCGCGCCGCTGCCGCAGGCCACGGTCAGATGGTCGTCGGTGGCTTCGAGGATCTCTCCCGGCGCGCCGCGCCCTTCGATCCCCTTGGCCGTGCCGACGTTCCAGAACGCTCCGTTCGAAAACACTTTGGGCATCGACAGCGGGTTGAAATAGCCGCCGTGATCCAGCGCCCGTACCAGCCGCGCCAGATCGGTGGCGGGCTTGGTGAAATCCAGCAGACCATGCCCCGCAGGGCGGTCGGCCAGCGCGTGATAGCTGCGCTGCGACAGATCCTGCGGCAGCCGCTTCAGCCCGTTTGCAAGCTGTTCGATCACCGCGTCGAAACTGTCGATGCCGGCCTCGAAGGCCTTGGCGTTCAGCGTCAGCGCCGTGTCGCTGGCCGAGATGTCAAAGCCGCGCGCGGCAAGGATATCGCCCTCGTCCACGCCGCCCTCGATCATGTGCCAGCTGATGCCGTGGCGGGTCTCGCCCTCGATCAGCGCCCAGACCGGCGCGTTGAGCCCGGCGTGGCGCGGCAGCGGACCGTCGTGGAAGTTCACCGCGCCCTTGCCTGGCAGCGCCAGAACGGCGGCGGGAATAATGTCCAGATTAGAGATCGAGAGCAGGTAGTCGAAACCGCGCGGCAGGCGGCCCTCCAGCCCGGCACCGGGGGCGACGGTCGCCAGCCCGGCGGCCTGCGCCCATGCCGCGATCTCGGCGTTGCGGGTCACCACGGCTTTGATCTCGTGCCCGGCCTGCAGCAGCTTGGCGCCGCAGTGCACCAGCAGGGATTCATTGCCGATCACGACAGAAGAAAACTTGGCCATCACGTTCACTCCACTTTCGCCGCTCTGCGGGCTGTCCCCGCGGGGACAGCGCGGGCCGGTCCGGGCCGGACCAGTGCCTTGAGGTCATGCCACGCGAGGTCGCGCAGGAAATGCGGCGGATCGACCCGTGGTTTGCGCTGCAGCACCCGGCGCAGCCGCCACATGAGCCCGCCCGCCAGATGCGCCAGCGTCGCCGCCGCCGCATAGCCGCGCCCGCGGGTCTTGGAAAAATAGTGCCAGCGGCTGTCGAGCCAGAAACCGGGGATCCGCGACCAGCGCTTCATCCCCGTGGAGACCGAGCCGATGTGCATCACCTCGCTGCCGCGCACATAGTGTGTTGCATGTCCGGCGCGGGCGGCGCGCAGACAAAGCTCGGTTTCCTCGAAGTAGAGGAAGAAGGCCTCGTCAAAGAGGCCGATCTGATCCAGCACGCTCTGCCGCATCATGATCGAGGCCCCGGCCAGCCACTCCGCCGCCTGCGTCCCCGCGGGGACAGGCATCGGCACCGCCTTGCGCCGCAGCAGCCGCGAGACCGGGCCAAAGCGGATGGCGCCCTCAAACTCGGAGGCGATCGACGGAAAGCGGAAGGCGGTCATATGCGCCGCGCCATCCTCGCCGTGGATGTAGCTGCCGGCAAAGCCCGCCTCGGGATGCGCCTCGAGATGCGCCAGCAGCGCGCGGATCGCCTCTGGCGCGGGGAAGGCATCGGAGTTCAGCAGATAGACGTAATCGGGCCGGCTGCCGTCGGTCAGGCCCGCGCGGATTCCGATATTATTGCCCGCGCCGAAGCCGCCGTTGCGCTCCGAGCGGATCAGCCGCAGCGGCGCGCCCTGCGCCCAGGTTTCGGTATCGAGCGCCTGCTTCATCACCTCGTAAGACCCGTCGGCGCTGTCGTTGTCGACGATCACAAGCTCGGCCCGCAGCCCCGCCATCGCGCGCAGCGCCGCACGCACCGAGCGCAGGGTCATCTGCGGCGTGCGGTAGTTGAGCGAGACGATAAGGACGCTGGGCAGGTCAGACAGGTTGGACATGGGTGGCCCTACTCCGCCGCATGGGGGCTGGCGAAGGGCAGCACGGCGCTGCCGAGGTGGCCCGCTTCGGCCTCGGCGATGGCCTGCCGCATCTGCGCCGCCAGCACCCGCACATTGGGCTCCAGCACCATGGAATCGTGATCGCCCGGCACCTCATGCACCGCCACATGCGGCACGAACTGACGCCAGTCGTTATCCTCCAGCACATAGGCGCGTTCAGAGTTCACCATGCGGCCGCCGCCAACCCGCCATTTGCCGACCAGCGGCGGGCGGTAGAGCACGAGGTTGCCCTGCCACGGCCGCACCTCATAGCGCGCCACGGCGGCAAGGAAGGCGGCCTCGATCTCGGCATTGTGGAAGGCGTGCTGGGTGGCGGTCTCTGCGCTGGCGCGGCGCTTGGCGATCTCCCAGCGGATGCGGTTGCGGGCCCAGATCAGCGGATAAAGCGCGCCCTTGGCCTTGGCTTCCTGCCATTGGATGCGCAGCCGGTCGGCGCGCTCCAGCGGGCGGCGCGTGGGCAGCGGCGTGTCGAGCAGAACGCAGAGCGAGACCTCCTCGCCCATCGCTTCAAGCTGGCGGGCGATCTCATAGGCGGTGATGCCGCCACCCGAGAAGCCGCCGACCATATAGGGGCCCTCGGGCTGCACCTGCCGCATCTCGGCGATATAGTCGCGGGCCGTCGCTTCGATGCTGTCATGCGGGGCCTCGCCGCCGTAAAGCCCCTTGGCCTGCAGGCCATAGAACGGACGGTCAGCGCCCAGCAGATGCGCGAGGTGGCGCAGGTTGAGCACATTGCCGAACATCCCCGCCACGAGGAAGAAAGGCGTGCGCGGCCCGCCCTCGCCGTCATGCATCGGCACCAGATGGGTGAAGCGGCGCTCGGGCGCGGCGGGTTTTGCATCGGCTGTTTCGCCCCTATCGCCGCTGCGCCCGGTCTGCGCGGCGATGAGCGCGGCGCATGTGCGGATCGTCGGCGCCTCGAACAGCACGGAGATCGGGAAATCGACCCGGAAGGCCTTTTTGACCATGGCAAAGAGCCGCACGGCGATCAGACTGTGGCCGCCGAGGTCAAAGAAACTGTCTTCGGCCCCGACGTTCTGCACGCCCAGCAGATCCTCCCAGAAGCCCGCCAGCGTGCGCTCGATCTCGCCCTCGGGCGCGACGAAATCGCCGTCGAGCTGCGGGCGGTCGAACTTCTGACCCTCGGCTTTCTCGGCTGTCGAGGCGGCGGTCTGCCGGGTCAGCTGATCCAGATCCATCGACGAGACCACAACCTGCGGCAGCCCAAGCTGCAGCGCGCGGGTAAAGGCCTCGACCCCTTCGGCGGGCAGGATGCCCTGGCTGAGGTTATGGGCCAGCCGTTCCTCGGCGGCAGAGAGCGGCTGCGCGGCACCGCCCTCGTCGACCTCAAGCTCGGCGGCGGTGAGCCGCGGCGGGCTCTGCAGCAGATCGGGCGAGGCGAGGCGGCGGATCGTGAAGCCCGAGACCTCCATCAGCACGGCACCATCGGGGGCGCAGAGCGTGACGTCGAAACTGGCGGTCTCGGCCTCGGCGCGGTTGCCTGCGGCGTTGCGCACCCACGAGACGATGCGATCCGGCAGTGGCGCGTGCACACGGACGCGGGCGTATGAGACGGGCACCCACAGATGCGTCGGCTGCCAGCCCTCGATCAACTCCATCGCCCAGCCAGTGGCGATGTCCAGCAGCGCCGGATGCAGCAGGCAGCCGTCCTGCGCCGCCTCGGGCGCGAGCGACAGCTCGGCGATGCCCTCGCCCTGCCCCAGCGCACGCGCGTCCAGCACCTTCCAGCGCGGGCCGAAGTCCAGTTGCACCTCCTGCGCGGCCACCAGCTTGCTGCCCTGAGGCGCGCGCATCGGCGCGGCGCAGCGGGCGCGGATGGCCGAAAGATCAAGCGGCGCCGGGCGCGCCATGGGCAGCAGCGCCAGCGTGGCCTGCGCGGTGAGCGCAAAGCCGCGGCGTCCGCCCAGCGTGGCATCGGCCAGCACCTCGAAGCCATAGCCTTCGTCCTTGCGGGTCAGGCGCAGGCGCATATCGCGGCGGCCACCCTCGCTTACGCGCAGCGGGCGCAGGAACGACAGATCGCGGATCTCGAAGGGCTGTTCCTCGCGCTGCGCCTTCAGCGCGTGGGCGGCAAGGGTCAGATAGCCGGTGCCGGGCAGCAGCGCGTCCCCGGCGCGGGTGCGGTGCTCGTCGATGATCCAGTCATCGGCGGACAGCGTGCTGGTGAAGAGGCGGTTGCCATGGGCGTCGAACGTGGCGTCGCCTAGCAGCGGCAGGCCGGTGGGCTCGACCGGCGGCTCGGGCAGATCGCCATTGCGCGCGGCCACCGCCTCGGCGGCCATGCCAACCTCGTTCCAGATGCCCCAATTGATCGCGGTGACGCGGGTCTTGCCCCCGGCGCGGGCCTCGGCGAAGGCGTTGAGATAGGCGTTGGCGGCGACGTAATCCACCTGCCCCGCGGGCGCGGTGACAGTGGAGGAAGAGGAAAACAGCACCATCCAGTCGCAGGCGCCATCGGGGAAGACCTCGCCCAGCACCTGCGTGCCGTGGATCTTGGGCGTAAAAACATCCTCGACCGAGGCGGGCGTCTTGGTCAGCAGCGGCGCGTCGTCGATGACCCCGGCACCGTGGATGACCCCGGTGATCCGGCCAAAGCGCGCCTCGGCGGCCTCGCGCACCGCTTGCAATTGCGCGCGGTTGCAGACGTCGGCGGCGATGACCAAGACCTCGGCCCCGGCCTCTTCCAGCGCCTGCACCGCGCGGATGCGGCGGGCGAGCGGATCCTGCGGCGCGTGGCGGGCGAGGTAGTCGGGCCAGTCCGCGCGTGCGGGCAGCGCACGGCGGGCGACGAGCACCAGCTTGGCGCCATGTTGGGCGAAGGCCATGCCCAGCGACAGGCCAATGCCGCCAAAGCCGCCGGTGAGCAGATAGGTGCCCGGCCCCGGCTGCGGCGCGCCTTCCGGCAGCGGCACCGGCTTCATGGCGCATTCGAAACGGCGCCCCCCGCGCAGCGCGGCGCTGGCATCCTTGGGCTCGGCCAGCAGATCCTCAAGCACCAGATCGGTCAGCTGCGTGAAGGCGGCCTCGCGCGCCGCCTCGGCCTTGCGGCGGGTCAGCAGCCCGCCCTGCGCGGGCTCTGGCAGCACCAGATCCAGCGTCAGCGCGCTCACCCCGGGCAGTTCGCGCGGAATGACGCGGGCGGGACCGGCGATGGTCGCCTTACCGGGATGCACGAAGGCCTCGTCCCGCAGCTTCGCCGCGCCGGTGGTCAGCACGGTCAGCGGCAGCGGGCGCGGCAGGTTTTCCTCGGCGATGGCCTGCGCGAGAAAGAGCAGCGAATAGAACCCCTGCTCCTGCACCCGGTGAAAGAAGCTGGAGCCGGGGCGATGGCTCTCGCCCTCGGTGACCAGCCAGAAATGCGCGATGCGGGTCGGCACGTGGCCGCGCAGGGACAGGTCCTGCAGCAGCAGATCATAACCCTCGCGCCCGCGTTCGGGCGGCAGGATATAAGAGCGGTCGGACAGGCGCGTGAAGGCATCGCCGGGGCGCACCTCGATCACCTCATGCCTGGCGGCGGTCAGACGCGCGGCGCAGCGCGCGGCGAGCCCGGCCTCGTCCATGAACATCAGCCACACCTGCGGCTCTGCGCTGGCGAGATCGTCGGTCACATCGACCGGCGTCTCGGCGGCGCGCGGCCGCCAGTGCGGCGCCCAGCCCCAGCCCGAGATGTCATCGCTGCGCATCAGGAACTGCGGCGCGCTGGCGGTCTGCGCCTTGCCCGGCGCGATGAAATAGGGCGCGCGCTGGAAGGCGTAGCTGGGCAGCACCACGCGATTGCGGCGGGCATCGCCCCAGACCTGCCCCCAGTCGATCTCTGTGCCCAGCGCCCACAGGCGGCCCAGCACTTCGAACATGAACCGGTCGTCACCGATTTGCTCGTCGGGATGGCGCAGCGAGCTTAGCACCTGCTGACCCGGCACATCGGGATGCTGGCGGGCCAGCGACGACAGCGCCTTGCCCGGCCCGACCTCGAGGAAGACACGGGTCTGCGTCTCGGCCAGCGTGGCGACGCAATCGGCGAAAAGGACGGTGCCGCGCAGATGCTCGACCCAATAGTCGGGGCTGGTGGCCTCTGCGTCGGTCATCCACGTGCCGCTGCGGTTCGAGGTCAGCGGGATCTGCGGCGGGCTGAGGTCGATGGAGCGCAGATAGGCGCGGAACTGGTCGAGGATCGGCTCGAGCATGCGGCTGTGCGCGGCAATGTCGATGGCGATGCGCTGGCAGTCGATACCCTCTGCTTTCAGTCTCTGTTCAAGGGCTTTCAGAGCCTCTGCCGGGCCAGAGGCCACCGACAGCTCGGGCGCATTGACCGCGCCGAGATCGAGATCATCCCCAAGATAGCCCTGCAGTTTTTCCGCCGGAAGGCTGACAGAGAGCATGCCGCCCGCGGGCACCGTGTCAAAGAGCCGCCCGCGCAGATGCACGAGGCCGATGCAATCCTCAAAGCTCATCACCCCGGCGATACAGGCGGCGGTGTTCTCGCCCATGGAATGGCCCGAGAGCGCGGCGGGGGTGATGCCCCAGCTGATCCAGAGCTTGGCCAGCGCCACCTCGCAGATCAGAATGAGCGGCAGCTGCAGCGAGGGCTTTTTCAGCGCCTCATCGGCGGCGGCTTTGGCGTCGGGTTTCGGCAGCCAGAGCGCGCGGATGTCGGCATCGGTGATCTCGGCAAGCGCGGTCAGGCCGCGATCCATCCAATCGGCGAAAACAGGCTCTGTTTCGTAAAGATCGCGCGCCATCCCGGCGTATTGCGCACCGCCGCCGGGGAACAGGAAGGCGACGTCGGGGCGATCGAGCGCGCTATGCGAATGCACGCGGCGGGGGCTGTCTTCTTCGAGCAGGCGCGCCGCCTCTTCATGGCTCTCGGCCACGACGATACGGCGCTTTTCAAAGGCACGGCGGCCCTCTTTGAGCGTGAAGGCCACATCGGCGAGCGGCTGCTCGGGGTGGGCGCGCAGATGCGCGGCGAGGCGTTTCGCGTTCTCGTCCAGCGCCGCCTTGCTGCGCCCTGAAAGGGTGAGGATCTGGAACGGCCAATCGCTCTGTTCGGAGGCGGGGCGCAGCGGCGCCTCTTCCAGCACCACATGCGCATTGGTGCCGCCGACGCCCAGCGAGTTGACCCCGGCGCGGCGCGGATGGTCGCTGCGCCGCCATGGGGTGAGCCTGTCGTTCACCACGAAGGGAGAGTTTTCGAAATCGATGGCCGGGTTGGGTGCCTCGAAGCCCAGCGAGGGCGGCATCTGCCCGTGATGCAGCGCCAGCGAGGTCTTGATCAGGCTCGCCACACCGGCGGCGGTGTCGAGATGGCCGATGTTGGTTTTGACCGAGCCGATGCGGCAATGGCCCTGTTTAGAGCCACTTTCCGAGAAGGCCTGCGTCAGCGCGGCCACCTCGATGGGATCGCCCAGGTAGGTGCCGGTGCCGTGGCATTCGACATACTCCACCGTATCGGCGCTGATGCCCGCCACGGCCTGCGCCTCGGCGATGGCTTGGGCCTGACCGTCCACCGAAGGCGCCAGATAGCCCGCCTTGCCCGCGCCGTCGTTGTTGATGGCAGAGCCCTTGATCACCGCCCAGATGTGATCGCCGTCCCGCTGCGCATCGGCCAGACGGCGCAGCACCACCACACCGGCGCCAGAGCCGAAAACCGTGCCCTGCGCGCGGTGGTCGAAGGCGTGGCATTCGCCGTCGGGCGAGAGGATCTCGTTCTCGCGGTAGAGATAGCCGCGCATCTGCGGCAGTTCGATCGTCACGCCGCCCGCCAGCGCCATATCGCATTCGCCGTTGAGAAGCGCCTGCACCGCGAAATGCGTGGCGACAAGCGAGGTGGAACAGGCGGTCTGCACGTTGACCGAGGGCCCGTGCAGATCGAGCACATAGCTCAGCCGCGTGGTCAGGAAGTCCTTGTCGTTGCCGGTATGGCGCAGGAGGAACATGCCGGTGCTGTCCACCAGTTCGGGGTTCGAGCACAGGTTGACGTAGAAATAGCTGCCCATGCCGACGCCGCCGAAAACGCCGACCGGCCCCTCGAAATTTTCCGGCACGTGACCGGCGCTTTCCAGCGCCTCCCATGCGGTTTCAAGGAACTGCCGGTGCTGCGGATCCATGATCGCCGCGTCCTTGGGGGCAAAGCCAAAGAACTCGGCGTCGAACATCTCGAAACCGTCGAGCGGCGCGCCGAAGGGCACATAGTCGCGGTGGCGCAGCAGACCCGGATCCTCGCCCGCGGCGCGCAACTCCTCTTCGGTGAAACGCCGGATGGAACGGCGGCCTTCGCGCAGGTTGTCCCAATAGGCGGCAATGTCGGCGGCCCCGGGAAGATGCGCGGCCATGCCGACGATGGCGATGTCGGTCTCGGCTTCGGGGTTGGCCGAGGTCCGTGCAATGTCGTGCTGAACGTCCAAAACCAATCCTCACTCGCAAACCCGCGACATCCCGCGTGGTAAAGGCCGAATACGGAGAAAATTGGGCGCAAATTGGCGTGCCCGGCCCCCATCCGGCAACAAACCACGCCCTGTCGCGCCACTGTCCCTGTATCGCACCTTAGCAGTGCCCGCACCGCCTGTCTGCGCCCCGGCAATGACCTCGCCGGATGACCCGGCGGGTCCCCGAACGGAGACTCAGGCTCCCGAGGCCACCAATGCGCTGATCGCGGGCCAGTTGAGCGCCGCCGCCAGCAGCGCCA
Organism: Salipiger sp. PrR002; assembly: GCF_010500775.1. NCBI lineage: Bacteria > Pseudomonadati > Pseudomonadota > Alphaproteobacteria > Rhodobacterales > Roseobacteraceae > Salipiger > Salipiger sp. PrR002. The sequence goes on along the minus strand of NZ_JAAGOU010000002.1, from coordinate 128,751 downwards.
GAGCCGCGCCAAGCAGTGCGAAGCACAGGTCGTGCAGCGGATCCCAGACGCCCATGCGGCGGGCCAGCCAGACAACCACCGGATAAGACAGCAGGAACGCCGCCCCATAGCCCAGCAACGCGCCGATGAGCCCGTAGGTTTCCAGCCCCACGAGAATGCAGCCGATCATCAGCACCGCGCGCGCCAGCGCCAGTACAAAGAAGCTGCGGCTGTCGCCTGCCGCCAGCGCCGCCTGATCATAGGTCTGCACGACGATTTGCGGCATTTGCATGCAGGCGATGATCACCGTCACCGCGCCCGCCGCCAGATAGCGTTCGTCATACATCAGATCGACCAGCCAGTGGCCGCTGACGGCAAAGCTCGCCACCAGCACCAGCAGCGGGCCGGTCACGGCAAAGCGCATCTTGCGCAGCCGCAAAAAGTTCTCGCGGCTCTGGCGTGGCGGTGTCTCGCGATAGATCGGGATGAGGATCTTGCGCGTCACGATACCGCCAAGGAGCATCGGGAAGGAGGCGAGGAAATAGCCGATGTTGTAGACGCCAAAGCGCTCGAGGCTGAGGTATTTGCCGATCAGCAGCTTGTCGCCCTGACTGAAGAAGAAGCCGCAGACCGTCGACAGGAAAATCCACTTGCCGAAATTCACCAGTTCGGCCCGCGCTTCGGGCTCCCAGCGGAAGCGGTTGCGCCCCCCGGCCAGCAGCAGCGAATTGGCGATAAGCTCGAACAGCGTGCTGAGCAGACCCGAGGCCACCAAGGCCCAGACCGACCCGGTGGCCCATGCCAGCAGCACCGCGCTGCCGACACCAACCGTTTGCGTGCCAAGCTCCAGCAGCGTGACCCGGCCCAGCATCAGGTGGCGGTTCGCGGTGTCCATGCGGGTGGGCCGGAAGCCCGCGATCAGCAGCGCCAGCCCGGCAACCGGCAGAAAGTGCATCAGTTGCGGCTCGTCGTAGAGCTGCGCCATCGGCCATGCCAGCGCGCAGGCGGTCAGCCACAGGCCGATGCCGCGCAGCACCTGCAGCGTCCATGCGGTGTCGAGGAAATCGCGGTCGTCGCCGCGCTTGCTTTGCAGGATCGCCGGGGTGACGCCCACATCCGAGAATTGCACCAACCCCATCAGGAAGACCGAGACCAGCGCCATGAGACCGAAGGCCTCGGGGAACAGCAGCCGGGTGAGGATCAGGTTGCCGCCCAGCCGCAGCGCCTGCGAAAAGCCGAAGCTGCCGACGGTCAGCACCGAAGAGCGCAGGGCGCGGGCCGAGAGGGAACTGCCCGAGAATCTTTGCCAGATCGCCGTGCTCATCGCCCGCGGCTCCATTCCGGTGCCCGTTGCGGCGTCAGCCGGACCATCAGCGCCACACCCGAATAGACCGCAAAGCCCAACGGGTCGCGCAGCGCCATCCGAAGCTTGCCGCCCGCGCCGAAAGGCAGCTTGTCGTCGTTGCGCAGCAGCCGCGGGAACAGCGTGCCGACCTGCGCGACGCCCGCATCCTGACGGCGGCGCACGCGGATCAGCGCCGCCAGCCCCTCGGCGATCGGCCACTCATAGGTGGCGGGCACTGCGCTGCGCTCTGCGGGGGTGAAGCTGAGGCGCACAAACGTATCGTCCGAGATGATGTCGGGAAACTCCTGCCAGCGGGCTCGGCCCTCGGCATTGACGGCAAAGACACCGCAGCCGGGCACGCCGCGCGCCATGAAGGGCACCTGCCGCCAGATCCGGGCATAGGCGCGGGCCGCCCAGCCCTCGCCGGTGATCCGAAGCGTGCCGCTGGCATAGCGCGCCCCCGGCCCGGCGAGCGCGTCTTGCAGCTGCGCCAGAAGCGGCGGGCTGATGGTGACATCGGCATCGAGATAGACCCGCAACCTGCCCCGCGCCGCCGCATCACCGGCGTTGAGTGCCCCGAGCTTGCATCCCTTCGAGATCTCGATCACCCGCAGGCTCCAGCCGCGCGCCTCGGCCTCGGGCATCAGCGCCCGCGCCTGCGCCGCGGTGTCGTCACGGCAGCCATTGGCGATCACCACAATCTCGGGCGGGGCTGCGGCGGTCCAGTCCGAGGCCAGCAGCGCCCTCAGGCAGCGCGCGATAACCGCGCCTTCATTGCTGGCTGGCAGAATGACGGAAAGCGCCGGATTGCCGGGAAGAGAAGACTCGTGAACACTCATGATCCGTACCAAGGACGCCACACATCAGCACTTCCTGCACCGTGGCAGGGTGGAATTGCCAGTCAACTGTGGCCAAAGAATGATCATAAGCAAGTGTAACGTGTTCACCGGCGGATTCGTGGATCCTCTGGGAGAGTTGGGGGGACGAGTGCCGCAGAAACTTCGGATCGGGTATCTCGTGCCCCAATTCCCGGGGCAGACGCATATTTTCTACTGGCGCGAAGTGCGCGCGCTCGAGGCGATGGGCCACGAGGTGCATCTTCTGTCGACGCGGCTGCCGCCGACCGCGCTGATCGCGCACAGCTGGTCGCAGGATGCGATCGCGCGCACGACCTACCTTGGCGAGGTCCGGCCGCTCGGTGCCGCGGGCGCGCTGGCCAAGCTGATCGGACGCGGCCTGCCGCGTGACTTGCTGCGCGAAGGCCCGCGCTTTGCCCCGGATATCGCCGTGACGCTCTCGGCCGCCGAGACACTGCGCGCCTATTGCGAAGAACATTCCCTCGACCATGTGCATGTGCACAGCTGTGGCCGCGCCGCGCTGGTGGCGACGCTGGCCCGGCGGCTTGGCGGTGTGCCCTATTCGCTGACCCTGCACGGGCCGCTGTCGGATTACGGCCATGGCCAGAAGATGAAATGGCGCGGCGCGGCCTTTGCGACGGTGATCACCCATCGCCTGATGGATGAGGTCCAGAGCCAGTTGCACGGGCATCTGCCGCCGCATATGGAAATCCGGCCGATGGGGGTCGATACCGAGATCCTGCGCCGCGAGACGCCCTATGAGCCGCCGCAGAAGGGCCGCCCGATCCGGCTGTTCTCTTGTGGGCGGCTCAATGTGGTGAAGGGCCATCAGGACCTGATGTCGGCGATTCGCCAGCTGCTGGATCAGGGCGTCGACGTACGGCTCGAGATCGCTGGCGAGGATGACGCGGGCGGCACCGGCTACCGGCAGGTTCTGGAGGCACATCTGCGCAAGCTGCGGCTGCAGGACCACGTAAAGCTGCTGGGGGCGATCGACGCCGGTGAGGTGAAAGAGAAGCTGCTGGCGGCGCATGTCTTCGTGCTGGCCTCGTGGCACGAGCCGCTTGGCGTGGCCTATATGGAGGCGATGGCCTGCGGCGTGCCGGTGATCGGCACCGACGCGGGCGGCGTGAACGAACTGATCGAGGCGGGGCACACCGGCAAGCTGGTGCCGCCGAAGGATCCCACGGCGCTGGCGCGGGCGATCCGCGATCTGGCGCAGAACCCCGAGAGCGCCGAGCGTTTCAGCGTGGCGGGCCGCGCCCATGTGGAGGCGCATTTCCGCGCCAGCCTCGGGGCGGAAACGCTGGTGCGCGAGATCCGGCGGTCTCGCAGCGGGCAATAGCCTTCGAAGGCAATTGCAAACCTCTTCGAAGAGATTTGCGGCTCAGAACCCCGAGGTCGGCAGCTCGGTTTCGGGTGCCTCCTCGAAGGACAGCGTCTCGACGGCAAAAAGCGTGATGCGGTCGCGCGGCCCCTCGGCCAGCAGCCGCCCCTGCGCGTCGCGGCTGAACGCATAGTCACCCCGCGCCCCCGGCAGCAGCGCATGATCCTGCCCTGCCCCGCCGTGCAGCTTGTCGCTGCCGCCGCCGGAGACAAGCACATCATCCCCCGCGCCGCCGAGCAGGATATCGGACCGCTCGGACCCTTCGAGCCGCGCGCCTTCCGCATCGGCGCGCAGAATCAGACCATCGTCGAAAGTCCCTGCCGCACGGTCTTCCCAGCCGGTCGGCCCCGAGGCGTTGTAGCTCATCAGCATGTCCCAGCGCGGGTTGTCGTCGTCGAGATGGCGCAGCGCGCCCCAGCTGCCCCATTGCGAGGCGGGTGCCACATCGACAAAGGCATTGAACAGCGTGCCGCCCGCGTTCACCCAGCCGCTCAGCAGCTGTTCATAGAGCTTGGCCATTTCGGGCGTGTAGCTGAAGGCCTCGAAAAAGGCGGTCAGCCGCTCGTCCTGCACCCGCTCGGCCTGCGCCGCCGCATGGGTGCCGCCCTCATACATCACCAGCCGCAGCCCCGCCTTTTCGGCCACCTCGGCATGATAGGGAAAGATCTCGCCGGTCAGTTCCGCCAGCGCGCCGTCCTGCAGCGCCATGGCCACCGGCAGCATGGCCGCGTCGAACCGGTGCCGTTTGACGTATTCGCGCAGGGCGACCCGGCGCAGCCCCTGCGCTTCGCCGTCCTCCTGCGCCTGCATCTCGGCGCGCGACAGCCAGTCCTCGACCTGCCCCGCCATCTCCTCGCCACCCAGCTCATAGCCGAAATAGCCGGTCACCGCGTAGGCATCGAAGCTTTCGGCGGGCTGATGACCGAGCGCGAGAAATGCCAGCGGCGCGGTGAGGATCTGCTCCTCGAGGCCCGGCCAGCCGGTGTGGGTCGAGACCACCCGCACGAGACGGTCCTCGGCCTCATCGCCGTAAACCTCTGACCAGATGTCCATCACCTGCGCCGCGCGCAGACCATAGAATTGGATCCAGCCCGATTCCGAGCGGCCCCAGCGCGCCTCGGCCTGCTGCGCGGCCCAATGCGCCTGCGGAAAGACGAAGTTCCAGACCTCGTTGGAATATTCCACATAGGCCTTGAGCCGCGGGTCGAGCCGCGCCTTCACCAGTTCGGCGAAGCGCCGGACGTACTCGTCATCGGCCATATGCGGCAGGGTGAACCACGGGTCGGCGCCGATCTCATTGGCCAGTTCGATCATCACCTCGGGCGGCACGCCCCAAGCGGTCCATGTGTAATCGCTGCTGCGCGGGCGGTCGTCCCAGCCCATCACCGGCGAGCCGTTGGTCATCATCCAGTCCATGAACCGCAGGCTGCGCAGATCATGGATGCGGGCCAGCCAATGCGGGTTGAACTGCGCCCCTGCCTCGAAGATCTGCATCTGATCCTCACGCACCACATGGATGTCGCGGATCGGATCGTCGGGATCGGTGGCCGAGATCGAAATGCCAACCGACCCCTCCCCCGGCGCATAATCGAAAAGCGCGCGGCCTTCTTCCATCCGCACCCGGCTGGCGCGCCCGGTGATCTGCAGATCGCCCTTGCCCTGCCAGAGCACCACATAGGTGCCGCGCAGCGACACCGCCTCCTCGGGCTGATCGGTCAGCAAGAGCGCCTCGAGCCGCTCGACGCCTTCGGGAATGCGCAGCGGCCAGCCGTTCTCGTCCAGCACGCCCTGCGCCCGCAGCGCCGCGATCTCGACCCCACCCCATTGGCCGGGCAGATGGCCGATCCACTCGCGCGCCGATTTCATCAAGTCGACAAAGGGCATCTGGGTGGACCAATCCGACAGCCCGTTGAGCCCCATGGCCAGCGCCGGGTCCCCCTCGGGACGCGCGCCGGGATCGGGCAGCGCAAGATCCGGGCGCTGCGGCAGCGGTGCTTCCGGAACGGCCTCGGGCGTGGTCTCGGCGGTCTCAGGGGTCGTTTCGGGGGTGGTCTCGGCAGCGGCGGTCTGGATCTGCGGCTCGGGGGTCTCTGCGGCGGCCTTTTGGCGCGGCGCAAGGTCAGAGACCGCCTGCCAGACCTGCTCGGCGATCTGCCCATAGGCGGCGGTGATCTCGGGCGCGATCTCGGACGGCGGTACATAGGCCGCGGGCGGCGGCGCGCCATAGAGCGCGCTGTAGCTGACCATGGCGGCGAGGAAGTACAGAGACGGCGTGCCATGCGGCGCGTCATCGACGTAAAGCGCCTCGACCGGCAGATCCTGCAGCAGCCCGCCATCGCCGAGCAGACCGGCGATCACCCGCGCCACCGGGATCAGATGCAGGTCCTGCTCGGGCCGTGCGGCGCGCAGCTTGTCCAGCAGATCGTCATACCAAACGCCATAGGTGCCGAGCGTGAAGTCGTGGTACTTGCGCAGCCCGCGCGCCGAAGGCGGGTAATCCCCGGCCACCGAGGCCATGTCGGGCCAGCCCTCATAAACCCAGAGCGGCGTGCCGGGGGCATGCCCCTCGATCCAGTCGGCCACGGTGAGAATCGCATCCAGCGGACTGGTGTTGCCGGGATTGTTGCCCGGATAGGGTGCGTCGGCGGCCTGATACTGCAAAAAGTTCGCCGGGGTGATCAGCACCGCATCATAGCCCGCATCCCCGAAACTGCCGCGGCCCGGGTCCCAGTTGTTGGCGACGCCGGGAATGCTCCAGTTCGGTTCCGGCGGCAGCCCATCCGAGAAGTCGCGCAGAAAGCCCCATTGCCCGTCGAGCGCAAGCTCGCCCCCGCCCGCCTCGGCCAGACGGCTCAGCCAGTAGGGCGTGTTGCTATGCGCCTCCTGCCCGAGGAAATGCACGAGGGAATTGCCGAACACATAGACCTCGCGCTCTTGCGCAAGCGCGGCAAGCGGCCAGCCAGCGGCAAGAATGGCCGCCTTCAACAAACGCCGGAACATCAAACTCCCCCGAACAAAATACCTTTGCTCAACCATATGGGCAGCCTGCGCCGCCACTCAAGCGGCCTGCGCACTGGCGCTGCGCCGCAGCGTAACTTTCCGGCTCAGAGTGGGATTTTTGCGGTTTTCATTTCGGGCTTCGTGCGTATAGTCGCGGCCATGATGACACTCGGCCATATCCCCGCAGCAGCACGTGCCCTTGGCGCGGCGCTTGCGCTTGGCCTGCGTCTAGTCCTAATCCGCCTCTGAGCGCGCATCTCGGCGCGACCGCTCAGAGGAGGACCGTTTCGCGCCGGCGAACCCTTTCCAGGACGACGACTCAAGAGATCCGAAAAATGACCGACCAAGCCAAAGACCGCGTGTATATCTTCGACACGACCCTCCGTGACGGCGAGCAGTCGCCCGGCGCGACCATGACCCATGACGAAAAGCTCGAAATCGCTGAGCTGCTCGACGATATGGGTGTCGACATCATCGAGGCGGGCTTCCCGATCGCTTCCGAAGGCGACTTCCGCGCCGTCTCGGAGATCGCCGAACGCTCCAAGAACTCGGTGATCTGCGGCCTCGCCCGCGCCCAGCTCAATGACATTGACCGCTGCTGGGAGGCGGTGAAACACGCCAACCGTCCGCGCATCCACACGTTCATCGGCACCTCGCCGCTGCACCGCGCCATTCCGAACCTCACCATGGACGAGATGGCCGAGCGCATCCACGACACGGTGACCCATGCGCGCAACCTTTGCGACAACGTGCAATGGTCGCCGATGGACGCCACCCGCACCGAGCATGACTATCTCTGCCGCGTGGTCGAGATCGCCATCAAGGCGGGTGCCACCACGATCAACATCCCCGACACCGTGGGCTACACCGCGCCGGTGGAATCGGCGGAACTGATCCGCATGCTGATCAATAAGGTGCCGGGCGCCGACGAGATCATCTTTGCCACGCACTGCCACAACGACCTTGGCATGGCGACGGCGAACAGCCTTGCCGCCGTCGAAGCCGGTGCGCGGCAGATCGAATGCACGATCAACGGCCTTGGCGAGCGCGCGGGCAACACCGCGCTCGAAGAAGTCGTCATGGCACTGAAAGTGCGCGGCGACATCATGCCGTTCGAGACGCATATCGACACCAAGAAGATCATGCATATCTCGCGCCGCGTCGCGACGGTCTCGGGCTTCCCGGTGCAGTACAACAAGGCGATCGTCGGCAAGAACGCCTTTGCGCATGAGTCCGGCATCCACCAGGACGGCATGCTCAAGAACAAGGAAACCTTCGAGATCATGCGTCCCGAGGACGTGGGTCTTGCGGGCACCTCGCTGCCGCTCGGCAAGCACTCGGGCCGCGCCGCGCTGCGCGCCAAGCTCAAGGATCTCGGCGTCGATGTGGGCGATAACCAGCTCAAGGACATCTTCGTGCGGTTCAAGGACCTCGCCGACCGCAAGAAAGAGGTCTTCGACGAGGACATCCTCGCGCTGGTGACGGCGGCGATGACCGATGGCGCCGATCACCTCGAGATCGTCTCGCTCAAGGTCGTCTGCGGCACCGGCGGTCCGGCCGAGGCGACGCTCGAGATGGAAGTGGGCGGTGAAGAGAAATCCACCGTGATGGAAGGCGACGGCCCGGTCGACGCCACCTTCAAGGCGGTGCGCGCGCTCTATCCGAACTCGGCCCGGCTGCAGCTTTATCAGGTGAACGCGGTGACCGAAGGCACCGACGCGCAGGCCACGGTGTCGGTGCGTCTGGAAGAGGACGGCAAGATCGCCACCGGCCAGTCGGCGGACACCGACACGGTCTATGCTTCGGCCAAGGCATATGTGAACGCGCTCAACCGCCTGCATGTGCGCCGCAGCAAGACCGGCAGCGACCAGAAGGAAATCAGCTACAAGGACGTTGGCTGAGCCATCGCCCATCCCTGAAGATCAGAAGATCGCGCCGCCCCTGCGGCGCGATTTTTCGTTTGCGACATCGCTTTTCCGGGTGTTTCGCGATCCGGGCGAGCGCCTGCCCGTGGGGTGGCGCCACAGATTCTGGGGTCTGCGCTTTATGCCTGCCAAATCCGCGCGAAATCTGGCCGTTTCCAGACGGTGAAAAAGCGCCAGCCCGAGGGGACGGGCAGGCGCTCGCCCGGCGGCTTCGCCTTGTTTCCGGGCGACTTGGCGCCCGTTATTCCCGAATCTCGTCCGGCGCGACGCCCCACATGGCGCTCTTGGGGGCCCAGCCTTCATAGCCGCCCGCCGAAAGCTGGCACCAGTCCGCGTTGCAGGCCTCGAGCTGGGCGATCACGCCGAGCGCCAGCTTCGCCTCGACCGGCGTTTCGGGATCGGGCTGGGCGTGCAGCTCCAGCATGTCTTCCTCGACCAGCACCGTGCGCACGCCCGAGAGCAGCGCATAATGGATCCAGCCGCCCGCGCCGTCCTTGTCGCGCACCCGGCGCCAGTGACCGTATTCGGCGACGATCTCCAGCGGCATATCGCGCCGCGTGTAGACCCAGTCGATGCGGTGGGTGAGCGACGGGCCGCGCCGAGCGTTGCCCTCGCTGGTCTTGAGCGAAACGTAGCGCGGCAACGGAAGGTTGGTGACCGGCCCGCGTTCCTCGGCCGCCTGTGCGACCGCCGGCGTGACCGGGCCGCAAAGCAGGGCGGCAAGCAGCCCCGCCAACACAGAAGTCCTGACCATCGTGTCTGTCCTGCTCGAGATTTTCCGCCGGGGTTCTTGTGCCCCGTGCATGCATGGGACACTGTGCCAAAGCGCAGAGCGTAAGGAAAGGGAGGCCCCACCCGCCATGCCGCAGAAACGCCTGACTGTTGTCGTCACGCGACGTTTGCCAGAGGCGGTCGAAACCCGCCTGAGCGAGCTTTTCGACGTCAAACTGCGAACCGAGGACATCCCGATGACTCGCGCAGAATTGACCGCCGCCATGGCTGAGGCCGATGTGCTGGTGCCCACACTGACCGATCAGATCGACGCCGGGCTGATCGCGCAGGCCGGTCCGCGGCTCAAGCTGATCGCCAATTACGGCGCCGGGGTCGATCATATCGACGTCGAGACCGCGCGCACCCGTGGCATCATGGTCTCGAACACCCCCGGCGTGATGACCGATGACACCGCCGACATGGTGATGGGTCTGATGCTGGCGGTGATGCGCCGCATGCAGGAAGGCCTCGCCACCATGCAGGAAGGCAATTGGGCCGGCTGGGCGCCGACTGCCTTCCTCGGCACACGGCTCGGCGGCAAGCGTCTGGGGATCCTCGGCATGGGCCGCATCGGGCAGGCGGTGGCGCGCCGTGCCTCGGCCTTCGGGATGCAGATCCACTATCACAACCGCCGCCGCCTGAGGCCGGAGATCGAAGAGGGCCTCGAGGCGACCTATTGGGAGAGCCTCGACCAGATGGTGGCGCGGATGGACGTGATCTCGGTCAACTGCCCGCACACGCCCTCGACCTTCCACCTGCTCAACGCGCGGCGGCTGCGGCTGATGAAACCCTCGGCGGTGCTGCTCAACACCTCGCGCGGCGAGGTGATCGACGAGGCCGCGCTGACCCGGATGCTGAAGGCGGGCGAGATCGCCGGGGCCGGGCTCGACGTCTACCAGCACAAGATCCGCGGCAACCCGGAACTGGTGAACATGCCCAATGTGGTGATGCTGCCGCATATGGGCTCGGCGACGCTGGAAGGCCGCATCGAGATGGGCGAGAAGGTGATCATCAACGTCAAGACCTTTGCCGACGGGCACCGCCCGCCGGATCAGGTTGTCCCGGCGATGCTCTGAGACAGAGAGACAAGGAATAGAAATGCGAGTTTTGGTATTTGGCCGCACCGGTCAGGTGGCCCGCGAGTTGCAGCGCCGCGCACCCGTTGTGGCGCTGGCACGGGATGAGGTCGACCTGACCGACCCGAAAGACTGCGCCGAGGCCGTGCGCGCCGAGGCCCCCGATGTGGTGATCAACGCCGCCGCCTATACCGCTGTCGATCAGGCCGAAACCGACGAAGCGACCGCCACGCTGGTCAATGGTGCCGCGCCCGGCGCGATGGCCAAGGCCTGCGCCGATCTTGGCATCCCCTTCGTGCATATCTCGACCGATTACGTCTTTGACGGCGCCGGCGATGAGCCCTTCCTCCCCGACGCCCCCACGGCCCCGCTGGGCGCCTATGGGCGCAGCAAGCTGGCGGGCGAAGAGGCCGTGCGCGCCGCGGGCGGACCCCATGCGATCATCCGCACCTCTTGGGTGGTCTCGGCGCATGGCAAGAACTTCGTGAAGACCATGCTGCGGCTCGGCGCCGAGCGCGACCGCCTGACCATCGTCGCCGACCAGATCGGCGGGCCGACCCCGGCGGCAGATATCGCGGTGCTCTGCCTCGCCGCTGCCGAGCAGTTGATCGAGGCGCCGGAAAAATCCGGCACCTATCACCTCTCGGGCGCGCCCGATGTGAGCTGGGCCGATTTCGCCCGCGAGATCTTTGCTCAGGCCGGGATCACCTGTGAGGTCGCCGATATTCCCTCCTCCGAGTTCCCGACCCCGGCCAAGCGGCCCGGCAACTCGCGGATGGACAACAGCGCCACCGTGGCCGCCTTTGGGCTGCCGCGCCCGGACTGGCGCAACGGTCTGGCGGATATCCTGCGCGAGTTGGAGAGCAAACCGCAGGACGCCTGATCGGCGGGGTCTCAGGGCCCACTCAAGTTCGTGTAAAAACGGGGAGAATGTCCGCTTTTCGGCCATCTTCCCGCACCTCTTCTGCCGCCGCTCTGCGCGATTGTGGCGTCATCGCATGGGTGGCGGAAGAAGAGTGAACCATGGAACCGACATATGACATCGTCCCGTCCTCTTGGCGGGCCGGGGGCATGGGCAACGGCGTCCAGTCCCTGAACCTTGAACTCGCGCAGGCTCATGATCTTGCGCTGGTCGATGCCGGCATTGCCGTCGGCAGTTTTGGCTACGGTATGACCGATCCGCGCGATGCTGCGCGGCTCACCCTCATGCCCGAAACGGAGGCCGAGCAATTTTACGGCCTCGAATATGATGCGCTGGCCCACGAGCGGGCCGAGCTGACCACTGGCCGCAAGTCGAAGCTCGCGCTGTTCCGGCTAGAGGCCGACGGCAGCGTGCGCGGATTGCGCAACGCCGCGATCAGCCTTGGCTATATGCCGGACCGCAATGAGGCGGGCGACGACAGAGACTCGCATGGGGCCACCGACCAAAGCGGCTATGGCGAAAGCTGGCGCATCGGCTGGACCGAGCGGCTGCCCGAGATCATGCAGCTTTCGGTCGATGGCCCGCTGGAGGATATGGGTCTGGACGCGACCGGCCATGTGCCGCGCGCTCCGGTCGAAGACCCGCTGTCCCCAAGCGCAAGCGTGCTTTCGACCGAGGCAGGCACCGAGGTGCTTGCCGCCAGCACCGCGCCAGCATTTTCCACCGAGGCGCGGGATCTGATGCTGCGGTTCCTCGACGAGGATGCGGACGAGCCGGATACTTTCGATTTCTCGGGCGCTGCTGGGCATCGGGATGGCGTGCAGACCGCCTCTGGCCCCGCCGCGCAGTTCCATGCGGAGCAGACACATGCCGAGATGATGGCGCAGGAGCTTCAGTTCATCGAAAGCCAATACGCCGCGCTTCACGGTGCGCTGTTCGACGGCGACTCGCCGGTCGACTTCGGCGCGCATCAGGGCCAGTTCGATGGCACTTCCGATGCGCATGTACCGGAGTCGGCACATCACGGTGTGTCTTGGCCGGATTGGCTGCATTCTGATGTGGGCGGAGGCTTTGCCTGACCGACTCCGCCAGAGACGCCATCAAAGTCGATCCAAGCGCCATGCCAACTCTATCTTGAGACCGGCATGGCGTGCGGATCAGGCCGCTTCCTTCATCAGCAGCGCCGCTTCGCGCGCGCTGAGGTTGCGGCGTGCGTGTGTGCCATAGAGACAGGGGCGCTCGGCAATGCCCGGCAAAAGACTCATGAGCCGCACGCGGTCATCGTCGCACAGGCTCGAAAGCGCCGTGTTGGCGGGATGGAAGCTCTCTGTCTCGACGCCATTGGCAAAGACGATCTCGTGCCGCGGCAGCAGCAGATGCACATAGGTCACCTCGCGCTGCCCGATGTCCCGGCGGATCGTGCTGCCGTTGACCAGATGTTTGGCGGCCACAAGAACCTCATCGGTGTTGAACAGCGCCCGCGCCACCGCGCCGCGGATCAGCATCCGATGTTCGGGAGAGACGAGAAACTCATCGTCCGGGCGCTCGATCCCAAAGGCGCCCGCACGGATGAGCACCGGGCGCAGATCGGGCATCACATGCAGGCGCGCGCCGCTCATCCTGCGGCTGCCGACCCAATGCACCGGCTGAATGCCGTCGTCCTTGGTCTGCACGCTGTCGCCCTCGCGCAGGTGCTCGACCGCGACAAGCCCGCGCGGCGTCAGGATACGTGTCCCCGCCGCAAAGCAGATCACCCCGCCCTCGTCCGGGCGCGCGCGATCGCGCCGGAAACTCGGCTCGAGCGTGCTGAACACGATCCACATATCCTTGTCGCGCGGCGGGATCTCCCCGACGAACATCAACAAAGGCCGCGGGCTGTCGGCGACCTCGATCTCGGTCACCGTGTAGCTCTTCAATCCATCGGTGACGACAAAGCTAGAGCCCGTCGTCACAACGCCACCGGCCCGGCGCGTCGCAGAGATATCGCTTTGTGAATGTTCCGAAGGCGTCCGGCGATCCGCCAGTTGATCCGCCATGGCATCGCTCACGAGGCCGCGCACCATCTGCGCCGCCCGTGCCCGAAGCTCTGCTTCACCGTCTTCCCGGTCAAACACATCGGGACCCGAGGGCCCCGCGACCTTTACTAACTCACCACACCAAGCCCAAGCGGCCCCAACTTGCAGGGCCGACGGAGGCGCGGCCTTCAGGCCGTCTATGCGCGTCCGTGACCAGGAGATAACGAACGTGCCCTGATTGGCCGTTGTCATGCCCTGTAATCCTGCTCTTTTTTTTATACATAGCAAAATAGCAATGTCGGGCTTGCTTCTCCAGTCCGTTGCGCAACCCTCCTCCCGCCGAAACTGACTCAATTTGTGTCAGTTTCTTGCGCTGGCGGAACAGGGTTCCCCCCGATACAACCCCCAGCCGTTGCCGCCGCGCCAGCTGCGCCGCAGATCTTCTATGACACTTCCGTCGCGTGATTCTGCACCTGCGCCCTGATCCGGCACGCGCCCCGCCCCGCCCGAGGTTGGACAAGCCCGCATTTGCGGGCTAACACGCGCGCAGGTCACAACAGGGAAGATCATGCCCGAAACCCCGTCCGACATCGCCCGCGCCGTCCTCGCCACCGAGACCGAAGCGCTGACCCGGCTCGCCGACGAGCTGCCCGCCGATTTCGACGCTGTGGTCGATCTGCTGCTGCACATCCGGGGCCGCGTCATTGTCTCGGGCATGGGCAAATCCGGCCATGTGGCCGCAAAGATCGCCGCCACCCTCGCCTCGACCGGCACCCCGGCGCAATTCGTGCACCCCGGTGAGGCCAGCCACGGCGATCTGGGGATGATCACCTCGGCGGATGCGGTGATCCTGATCTCCAATTCCGGCGAGACCCGCGAGCTTGCCGATATGATCGGCTATTGCGCCCGTTTCTCGATCCCGATGATCGCGGTGACAAAACGCGCGGGCAGCACGCTGGCCAGCGCCGCGCAGCACCTGCTGCTGCTGCCCGACGCGCCCGAAGCCTGCGCCATCGGCATGGCCCCCACCACCTCGACCACCCTGTGCATGGCGCTTGGCGATGCGCTTGCCGTGGCGCTGATGAGCAACCGTGGGTTCGGCAAGGAAAGCTATGCGCATTTCCACCCCGGCGGCTCGCTGGGTGCGGCGCTGCTTCGGGTCTCGGCGGTGATGCACAAGGGCGACGAGCTGCCCGTGGTGCGCCCGGAAACCCCGATGAGCGAAGCGCTGGTGACCATGTCGCAGAAGGGCTTTGGCGTCGCTGCGGTGGTCGAGGGCGGCAGCCTGAGCGGCATCATCACCGACGGCGACCTGCGCCGCAACATGGAGGGGCTGCTGGAGCGCCGCGCGGGCGATGTGGCGACCCCCGGCCCGCTCACCACACGGCCCGAGATGCTGCTCACCGAGGCGCTTGGCATCCTCAACGAGAAGAAGCGCACGGTCCTTCTGGTGGTCGACGAGGCCGGGCAACTGGTCGGGCTGCTGCACATCCATGACGCGCTGCGGGCGGGCGTGGCCTGATCCTGCCCTGACCCAGTGCTGCCGGGTCTCAAGCTCTGACCGCGCTACTCGAACAGATGCAGCACCAGCGGCGCGAGAATGCCCGTCAGCACCGCGTTCATCCCCATGCCGATGCCCGCAAAGGCCCCGGCGGTCGGATGCACCTGCAGCGCCCGCGCGGTGCCGACGCCATGCGCGGCAACACCCGTGGCAAAGCCGCGCGCACGCCAGTCGCGCAGCCCCAGCGCATTGAGCATCGGCGTCACCGCGATCGCCCCGATCATGCCGGTCAGCAGCACCAGCACCGCGGTCATCGCCGGGTCGCCGCCGAGCTTTTCCGAAATGCCGATCGCCACCGGCGCGGTGGCCGATTTCGGCGCCAGCGAGGCCAGCAGCTGCCCCTCCGCCCCCAGTGCCTTTGCCAGCCCAAGCGCCGAGACCACCGCCGTCAGAGACCCAGCCAGCAGGGCCAGCGCCATGGGCAGCGCCGCCTTGCGCACCCGGCGCAGGTTGGCGTGCAGCGGCAGCGCCAGCGCCACCGTCGCCGGGCCAAGCATGAAGTGGACGAATTGCGCGCCTTCGAAATAGGTCTCATAGGGCGTGCCCGTGGCCATCAGCAGCGCGCCCAGCAGGATCACCGAAAGCATCACCGGATTGAACCAAGGCTTGCCGCGGCTGAGCCGGAAGATCCGGTCGGCGATCCAATAGGCCACCAGCGTCGCCGTCAGCCACAGCAGCGGGCCGCTTTCCAGATACGACCAGACGAGCAGCGGATCGGTCATGCGTCTTCCTCCTCGTCGGTATTGCCGGTGAGCCGCGCCACCCATTCGAAGGTCAGCGCGCCGACGCAGATCGCCAGAAGCGTCGATCCGATCAGCGCCGCTCCCAGCGCCAGCGCATTGGACGACAGCTCGGAGAGCCGCGCCACCGCGCCCACGCCCACCGGCACAAAGAGCAGCGAGAGGTTTTGCAAAAGGAAGCTCGCCACCGGGCGGATCAGCTCAAGCAATTTAGGCGACAGCACCATGCCGACGACCAACGCCACCATGGCCAGCACCGGGCCGGGCAGCGGCAGGGAGAACATGCGGGAGAGGACTTCGCCGCCGAGCTGAAACAGCAGCAGCGCGATGATTCCGGTGACAATGGCGGGCACGTGACTTGTCCTCGTGAGTGTATTGCGTGCCGCTGCGTTAGGGGGAACGTCCGGCCAAGTCGAGAGCGCCGCCGCCTTCGGCCACCGAAACTGCCCATGACGGCATCAAGATGCCTCCGCGATGACCAAAGCGCCGCGTTGCCTCCCCTCCTTCCTCTTGGCGAAAATATCCCGGGGGAGTCCGCGCAGCGGACGGGGGCAGAGCCCCCAAAACGCAAAAGGCCACCCGCGCGGGTGGCCTTCTGATCCGGTCTCCGAAGAGAACTGGTGCCGCTGAAGGGACTCGAACCCCCGACCCCATCATTACGAATGACGTGCTCTACCAGCTGAGCTACAGCGGCACTGGTGGGCGGCCTCTTAGCACCGGGGCCGCCCTAGGAAAAGGCCTATTTTGCCTTCTCGGGTTCGGCGGTCTGGGCCGGCTCGTCGACGGTCTCGGCGTCCGGCACATCCGGGCGTTTCTCCGCGTCCGTGCCAGCGGTCTCGACCGGTGGTTCAGCCGGCGTTTCTTTTGGAGCCTCCTGCGTCGGGGTCAGCACTTCGGGCGCCTCGGCCTCGGGCTCTGCCGTCGGCTCGTCGGTCTTATCCTCGAGCGCGCCGATGATCAGCGGCAGCATCTCGGCACCTGCCGGAGCCACGTCGGAATGCGGCGGGTTGCGCCAGCTCAGCGTGTCGAACCCTTCGCAATTGTCGCAGACCGGCACCCATTCGGCGTGCACGTGGTGACACTTGTCGCAGACCCACTGCGGGCCGCGCGGCGCCACCAGCGCCTTGGCCAGCCAGCCACGCACCACCTGCTCGCCAGCGCCCTCGCCCTTGGCGATCGCCGCCATGACGGTCAGCACGCGGGCATCGGGCTCGGTCTCGGCGAGGTTGCCCACGGCGCGGCGCGCCTCGGGGAAATCCTCGGCGGCGAGCGCAAGCTCGGCCTTCAGCAGACGGGTCTCGCGGTGGTCGGGCTTGACCGAGGTCAGCGTGCCGAACCGCTTCATCCGCGCCTGCGGCGTCTCGTCGGGGGCGATCTCGGCGAAGGCGGCGGCGAGGTCCGGATGCGGCTGCACCGACCATGCCTTCTTGAGGATGCGGGCGGCGAGCTTGGGCTTTTCCTGCGCGATGTAGGAGCGCGCCGCCATGGAGGCACCGGGGATGAGGTCCGGCGAGCCCTTGGAGGCGGCGATGGCCGCCTCGCGGGCTTCGATCGGCTTGTCCTCATCCATGATGTCCTTGGCTTCCGACAGCGCCAGCACCGCGTCGCGGCGACGGTAGATGTCACGCGGCAGCGCGCCGTGCTTGAGCTTGGCCGAGAGCGTTCTGCGCGCGCCCTGCCAATCGTGCTTTTGCGCCTGAAGCTGCAGCAGAACGTCCTGAATTTCCTCATGCTTGGGCTTCAGCGCAAAGGCGCGTTCCGCCAGCTTGAGCGCGGTGTCGGTGTCGCCCTTCGCCAGCTTTTGCTTGAGCATGCCGCGGATGCCGACAAAGCGGGTCTGCTCGTTGGTGATGAGCTTTTTGTAGACCTCTTCGGCCTTGCGCGTGTCCCCGGTCAGCTCGGCCGCCTGCGCGGTCAGCAGATGGGTGACTTCGGGCTTGTGCAGGTAGCGCTCGGCCTTCTGCGCCTTGGCCATGGCCAGTTTGCCCTCGCCCGAGGCCAGCGCCAGCAGGCCTTCGGACATGGCCTGATAGCCTTTGCGCTCGCGGTTGCGGTCGAAATAGCGCGACAGCGCGGTGTCATCGCCGTTGATGAACTTCAGGATCGCGATGAGCAGCGACACCAGTTTGAAGACCACCCACAGCACGAAGACCAGCACGATGGCGGCGATCACCGACTGCAGCGGCCCAAGGGTGAATTCCATTCCGCCGGCGGTGATCTGCACCCCGCCCTGACTTTCCATCAGGTAGCCAGCCCCAAGGGTGAGCGCCGCGACGGCGGCGACGAAGAGAACGATTTTCAGAAGTGACCAAAGCATGAAAACGAGCCCTTACCCTCAGTTCTGGTTCAGAGTTTGTGCGACGGCATCGGCCCCGTCGAGTGCGGCCTTGCGCGTCTCGGCGCTGGCAACCCAGTCCGACAGTTCTTGTTGCGCGGGTTCGGGCAATGCCGCAACCTCGCTCAACACCGCGCCAAGATCGCCCGAGCGCAGCGCCGCTTCGGCGCGCGACAGGACGGCATCGGGATCGTCGCCCGCGCGCGGTTCGACCGAGCGCGCGCCAAGCTGGTTGGCAAAGAAGGTGGCAACGCGGCTGGTGGTGTCCTCATTGGTCGCCTCGGCCCGGCGCGCCGCCGAAAGCGCATCGCGCGCGGCGGGCGGGAAGTCGGCCTCGAGCGCCGAAAGCGTCGGCACACCGTCACCCGCCGGGGCGCTCAGCCCCTCGGGCACATCGACGCCGTTTTCCTGCAGCGTGGCCAGCGCCTCGGCATAGGGGGCCCCGTCGCGCAGCGCGGTCTCGATATCGGCCAGCGCCGAACGCGACTCGGCGGTCAGCGCCTCATCCGACGCGGCTTCGCGGGCCTGCATGGCCTCCTGCGTCATCTGCTCGACCTCGGCGCGCTGCGTCTCGATCGCGGTGCGCACATCGGCCAGCGCCTTTTCATAGGCCGCCATGGCCTCGGGCGAGACCGATTCCGAAAGCCATTGGTTCTGCATGTCCTCGATCCGGGTCTGCAGCTGCGCCACCTGCTCGCTCAGCGAGGCGGCACTGCCCTCGGCATTGGCCATGCGCTGGCCGAGATCGACGGCGGAATTCTCCAGATCGGTAAGGTCGATGCCGCCAACCTGCGTGGCGGTGTCCTCGAGCGTCGCGCCGAGCGCGTCGATCTGCTCGGACTGATCGGCCAATGCGGCGCGGGTCTCTTCCTCGAAGGCCCCCGAGGCGTCGCCAAAGGGGAAGGTGCCGGACTGATAGGCCGACGCGCCCCAGCCAAGCGCCGCGGCGATGATGCCGCCGACGACCATGGGCACGAAGCCACCCTTGCGCTCGATCACCTTCTCTTGGATCACCTGCGGCGCCACGGTGGCGGCGGGTTCGGGCGAGACAGGCTCGCGCGCCATCGGGTCGGAGGCGGGGTCGATCCGCTCTTCCTCGACCACGACAGTGTCGGCACCAGCGGACCCCAGAGTGTCCTCGGCCTGCGTGGGCGTGTCCTCATCCGCGTCAAGTTCGACCGCTTCGCCCACCGAATGGATGGATTCCATCGAGTTCGCCGGCTCATGCGCGACCGTGTCGTCTTCGTTCGAGACCGCCAGCGTATCATCGCCAGAGAGCGGATCGCCTTCGCCAACCGTCTCGGCCTCGCTCAGCGTGTCGTCCGCATCCGCGTCTTCGGTATCATTGGTGGAGGCGTTCTGCACCTCGGCGGCCAGCGTGTCGTCGCCGGTGGATGCGGTCACGCTCTCCTCGGGGGTCTCACCCTCCGAGATCTCGCTTTGGGTGGGCTCGGTCTCGGGCGTCAGGCCCTCGTCCCGTTCCGTATTTTCATCGACGCCGGTCTTTGGCTTCTTCTCGTCGGCCACGCGGTCCACCCTTTCAATCTGTCGCGCGCGGGTCCCTGCCGGACCCTGCGTCACGTTGATAACTTCCCACAGACCCGCCGCGCTCCACAAGCGGTCGCGCGCATTCTAGGAGCTTTCCCACCGACTTACGCATCAGCCGGCCATCGGGTCGCGAAACAATGTCTGAGTCGAGAACATAGTGGCCAGAGCAAGCTGCGGCCACCTCTGCGCTCATGTATGCGGCGAAAAGCGGCGCGGTTGCGCTAACGGCCGCTGCGGCTTCCACAAAAATCCGGGCAGTTCGCGGTGAAAAAAGCGGCACTACCACCGGAAGCCTGCCCTGCAGCGCGGAAATCGCCTCGGCGGTCAGCGGGCGAGTCGGCTGGTCGTAGATCACCGCCTCAAGGCAAGGTTGGCCCGCCGCGCCCAGCCGGGCCGCCAGATCGCCGCGCGCATGGGTGCCGCGCAGATGCAAAAGCTGGCCGCCCGGCGCGTCGCCGAGGATCGCCGCAAGCAGCGACTCGGCATCGCCCCCGGCCACGCGCGGCACCATGCCCAGATCACGCGCCGCCCGCGCCGTGGCCTCACCCACCGCATAGCACAGTGGCAGCGGCACCCCGCCCAGTTCGGCATAAGCGCGCACAGCGTTGGCAGAGGTGAAGATCAGCCCGGTGATCCCCTCCATCGGCGGCAGCGGGCCCGTGGGCTCGACCTCGATCAACGGGCTGATAACGGGGGTAAAGCCGGTGATGCCGTCCTCGGCCAGCTCCTGCACGAACCGCTCGGAGGCCGCGCGCGGGCGGGTGAGCAGCAGGAGAGGCTGGGTGTCGGGCATCCTTGCTCCTGTATTCAGAAGGGCTGGGATTGTGGCAGCGTTTCTGTGGTGGTAGCTGCAAGAGCAAAGGGATGCAACGGACGCGCTGATGGCTGAACTGACGATCCTCGGGCTGGAAAGCAGCTGCGACGACACCGCGGCGGCGGTGCTGCGCGGGCGGGAGATCCTGTCTTCGGTGGTGCTTGGGCAGGCCGAACTGCATGCGGCCTTTGGCGGCGTGGTGCCCGAGATCGCGGCCCGCGCCCATGCCGAAAAGCTCGATCTGGCGGTGGAACAGGCCTTGGTGCAGGCCGGTGTGCCCGTGGGCGAGCTTGACGCCATTGCCGTCACCTCTGGCCCCGGGCTGATCGGCGGCGTGCTGTCGGGCGTGATGATGGCCAAGGGCATCGCCGCAGCCACCGGCAAGCCGCTCATCGGGGTGAACCACCTCGCGGGCCATGCGCTGACGCCGCGGCTGACCGATGATCTGGCCTATCCTTATCTGATGCTGCTGGTCTCGGGCGGGCACTGCCAGTTCCTTGTAGTGCGCGGCCCGCAGGAGTTCACCCGGCTTGGCGGCACCATCGACGACGCGCCGGGCGAGGCGTTCGACAAGACCGCACGCCTGCTTGGCCTGCCGCAGCCCGGCGGCCCTTCGGTCGAGGAAGAGGCAAAAAAGGGCGACGAGAAACGCTTCCGCTTCCCGAGGCCGCTGCTCGATCGCGAGGGCTGCGATCTGTCCTTCTCGGGTCTGAAGACCGCGCTGCTGCGCATGCGCGACAAGCTGATCGACGAACAGGGCGGGCTGCACGCTCAGGACCGGGCCGATCTTTGCGCCGGGTTTCAGGCGGCGGTGCGCGACGTGCTGGCCGAGAAGACCAAGCGCGCATTGCGGCTCTATCTCGAAGCAAATCCCGCCCAGCCCGCGCTTGCCGTGGCGGGCGGTGTCGCGGCCAACAAGGCTCTGCGCGGGGCGCTCGAGAGCCTGTGCGACGCGCATGGCGTCAGTTTCACCGCGCCGCCGCTGCGGCTCTGTACCGATAACGCCGCGATGATCGCCTATGCGGGCGGCGAGCTTCTGGCGGCGGGCGAACGCTCGGACATGACGCTGGCGGCGCGCCCGCGCTGGCCGCTCGACAAATCGGCAGCACCGCTTCTTGGCTCTGGCAAAAAAGGCGCCAAAGCATGATCGGCGTGCTTGGCGCTGGCGCGTTCGGAACCGCTCTGGCCGTGGCGCTGGCCCGTGATGGCCGCAAGGTGATGCTCTGGGGCCGCAACGACGAGACGATGGCCGAGATGGCCCGCACCCGCCAGACCGCGCGCCTGCCCGGCGTCACCCTGCCCGAAAGCATCGAGATCACCGCCGATCTGCCGCGCACCGCCAAAGCGGAAACGCTGCTTCTGTCGGTGCCGATGCAGACGCTTTCCGCCGTGTTAGGGTCGATTGACAGCTCTCTCGAAGGGCAAAAGCTGGTCGCTTGCTGCAAGGGCATTGATCTGACCACCACCACCGGCCCCAGCCATGTGATCGCCCACGCCAAGCCGGGCGCCCTGCCCGCCATTCTCACCGGTCCCAGCTTTGCCGCCGACATCGCGCGCGGCCTGCCGACGGCGCTGACGCTCGCCTGCGAGGATGCCGAGGCCGGGCTGGTGCTGCAGCATGTGCTCTCGACCAAGACGCTGCGGCTCTATCGCAGCCTTGATGTCACCGGGGCCGAAGTTGGCGGCGCGCTGAAGAACGTCATGGCCATCGCCTGCGGCGCCTGCATCGGCGCCGGTCTGGGCGACAGCGCCCGCGCCGCATTGATGACCCGCGGCTTTGCCGAGATGACCCGCCTTGCGGTGCATCTGGGGGCGAAACCAGAGACGATTACAGGGCTTTCGGGCCTTGGCGATCTGGCGCTCACCTGCACCTCGGACCTGTCGCGCAACTATCGCTATGGCCAGTCGCTGGGCCGCGCTGAGGGTTTCGATCCGTCGGTGACGGTCGAGGGCGCCGCAACCGCACGCGCGGTCACTGCGTTGGCCACGCGCGAGGGGATCGCCATGCCGATCTCTGCCGTTGTCGCCGGTCTGACCGAGGGACGCGTTACCATTGCCGAAGCTCTGGATGAGCTTCTTTCCAGACCCCTGAAGGAGGAATGACCATGCTCGTCGCACTTATCGCCAAGGACAAAGCCGGTGCCCTACAGATCCGCAAGGACACCCGCGCCGAACACCTCGCCTATATCGAACGCACCGGCGTCGTCGCGCAGGCCGGTCCGCTGCTGGATGATGCGGGCGAGATGGCGGGCAGCCTGGTGATCCTCGACGTCGAGGATATGGCCGCCGCGCAGGAGTGGGCCGACAAGGACCCCTATGCGCTCGCCGGTCTGTTCGAGAGCGTCACCCTGACCGCGTGGAAAAAAGTCATCGGCTGAGGATGCTGCGATGAGATACTGGCTCTTCAAGTCCGAGCCCTCGACCTGGTCATGGGATGATCAGGTCGCAAAGGGCGAGGCGGGCGAGGAATGGGACGGCGTCCGCAACTATCAGGCCCGCAACTTCATGCGCGAGATGACGCTTGGGGATCGCGGCTTCTTCTACCATTCGCAGAAGGAGAAGGCCGTCGTCGGCATCGTAGAGATCTGCGCCGAGGTGCATCCCGACAGCAAGGCCGATGACCCGCGCTGGGAATGCGTGGACATCAAGGCCGTCGAGAAACTGCCCACCCCGGTGACGCTCGACGAGATCAAGGGCGATCCGGCGCTGGCCGAGATGGCGCTGATCAAACAATCGCGCCTGTCGGTGCAGCCGGTGACCGAGGCCGAGTTCCAGCACATCTGCGCCAAAGGCGGCCTAAAGGCCTGATCCCGCGATTGCCGCTAGGCAGCACGCCCGCTTTGCGGCAGGCTTCCCGCGACAGCGAAGGAGGCCATGATGGAATTGATCAGCGTGATCGTCGCGGCATTGGCGGGCTGGCTCTTCGGCGCGGGCTGGTACATGAGCCTGTCGAAGCCGTGGCTCGCAGCCTCGGGCATAGAGTGCGACGCTTCGGGCAAGCCGAAGAACGGCAGCCCCCTGCCCTTCGTGCTATCGGCCATCGCGATGCTGCTGGTGGCGGGCATGATGCGGCACATCTTTCATATGGCGGGCATCGCCAGCCCCGGTGCCGGTTTGGTCGCGGGGCTGGGCATCGGCCTTTTCTTCATCGCGCCGTGGATCATGATCAACAACGCCTACGGCCAGCGGCCCTTCAAGCTGACGCTGATCGACGGCGGCTATGCGACTTTTGGCTGCGCGGTGATCGGGCTTGTGTTGGGTCTCTTCTAGGCTACTTGCCGGGGCTCGTTTCCGGGGCTACTTGCCGGGCATGAGCCCAAGGCGATCCGATATCGAGATTGGAAACGGAAAAGGGGCCCGACGCATCGCCGGACCCCTTGCCACCCCACGCGCACTCCCACAGGCGCTGCGGTGAAACCGGATCCGACCTTCTGGCCGGACCCTGAAAATGCCATCGCAAAGCGTCTGAGGCAAAGGCGAACTGTCTAAAATCCAGCGCTCCTATGCGCTCAGCCGTAGACCGCCTCTTTACCGAAATGCTTGACCAGCAGGTAATAGACCACGGCGCGGTACTTGTTGCGCTCGGAATGGCCGTAGGTCTCGACCACCGAATGGATCGCATCCATCAACTCGGGCCCATCGTCGAGCCCCAGCTTCTTGATCAGGAAGTTGTCTTTCACCGTTTCCAGTTCGTGATCCTGACTGGAGGCAACGGTCGAGGCATCAGCGTCATAGATCGACGGGCCGCAGCCGATGGTGACCTTGGTCAGCAGGTCCATGTCGGGCTCGACGCCGCATTTGCTGCGCAGATCCTCGGCATATTTCTCGATCAGATCGTCTCTCTTGCCCATGTCGCTCTCCCAAAGGACGTGTTGCACCGGGCCACAGCAGCCGTTTCCCGGCAAGACCGACTATAGTCAGGCCGCATTGTTGAAAAAAAGGAGAAAATTTCCCCCTCCTCCCCGCGCCACTAGGCGGGAAGCTGCGGCATTTTGCTTTTTTTCGTGACAAATGCGTAACGTCGCCCGCAGCATAGACCCTAGGGAAAGCATCTGCCAAAGGGCCCGGCCAACAGGGCGCGCAGGCGCGGCCCCAGAAAAATCACACCGGGGAAATCCAATGGCAACAGAGACGTTTGTCGTCGCCTACGAGAATAAGGAAGGTGATGACGGCCTGCTCGACTATGCGATCGCGCGGGCCAAGAAGGACAATGCGGCATTGCTGCTTGTCCATATTCTGGAATGGTCGCCCTACAAGTTCCTCACACCGCAGGAGCTTGAAGAGCGGCACGGACGGCGCAAGGAGGAGTTGAAACGCGCGCAGGAGGTCATCCTCGATCCGGCGATGGCCAAGGTGAAGGCGGCCGGGCTCGAGGTCGATTGCCGCATCCGATACGGCTCGGTGGTCGAACTGGTGGCCGAGATCGCCACCGAAGCGGAGGCCTCGATGCTCTTTGTCGGCCGCTCCGGCACGCAATCCATGACGGCGCGCATCTTTGGCTCGGTCCCGCTGGGGCTGGCACAGATTGCCACCGTGCCAACCGTCATTGTGCCCTGAGCCGAAGGAGACCTCTCATGTCTATGAAACAAAACATTCTTCGTGCCGCTCTGCTGCCTGCGACAGCCCTGCTTGCCGCTGCGCCTGCGCAGGCTCAGGAAGACGCGCACAGCATCGACGCCGCGATCAACGAAGCGGTCGGTAATCTCACCGGGCCTTTCGTGAATTTCATCTTCTCACCCTTTCCCGGCACATCCTTTCCGTGGATCGTGCTCTGGCTGGTGATCGCCGCGACCATTTTCACGCTCTATTTCGCTTTTGTTCAATTTCGATCCTTTCCGCATTCCATCGCGCTCGTCTCGGGCAAATATTCCGATCCGAACGACGCGGGCGAAGTCAGCCATTTCCAGGCCCTCGCCACAGCGCTTTCGGGCACCGTCGGCCTTGGCAATATCGCCGGTGTGGCGGTGGCCGTCTCGATCGGCGGCCCCGGCGCGACATTCTGGATGATCCTCGCGGGCCTGATGGGCATGGCGTCGAAATTCACCGAATGTACGCTGGGCGTGAAATACCGCAACGAATACCCCGACGGCACCGTTTCGGGCGGCCCGATGTACTATCTCAGCAAGGGGATGACAGAGCGCGGTTTTGGCTGGCTCGGCAAGATCCTCGCAATCTTCTTCTCGATCTTCTGCGTGCTGGGCGCGCTTGGCGGTGGCAATATGTTCCAGGCCAATCAGGCCCATGCGCAGATCGCCAATATCGTCGGCGACTATCCGGGCTGGATCACCGGCGTGATCTTTGCGGCGATCGTCTTTGCGGTGATCATCGGCGGGTTGAAGAGCATTGCGCAGGTGACCGAGAAAGTCGTGCCCTTCATGGGCGTGCTCTATGTCGGCACCGCGCTGATCATCCTGCTGATGAACTTCGACAAGATCGGCTGGGCCTTCGGTCAGGTGTTTGACGGTGCCTTCACCGGTGCCGGTGTCGCGGGCGGGCTTGTCGGCGCGCTGATCCAAGGCTTCAAACGCGCCGCCTTCTCGAACGAAGCGGGCGTCGGCTCGGCAGCCATCGCCCACTCGGCGGTGCGCACCAAAGAGCCGATCACCGAGGGGTTCGTGTCTCTGCTCGAGCCTTTCATCGACACGGTGGTGATCTGCACCATGACCGCGCTTGTGATCATCATCACCGGCGTCATGCAGATCGACCCCGAGACCGGCAATTACATCTGGAACGCCGATCTGGGCCGTGTCGAAACCGTCGGCGACGTCTCGGGCGTGGCGCTGACCTCGGCGGCCTTTGGCTCGACCATCTCGTGGTTCCCCTACGTGCTGGCGCTGGCGGTGATCCTCTTCGCCTTCTCGACGATGATCTCCTGGAGCTACTACGGCCTCAAGGCGTGGACCTATATGTTCGGCGAAGGCAAGGTACAGGAGCTGATCTTCAAGGTGATCTTCTGCATCTTCGTGATCATCGGCGCGGCGATGAACCTCGGCCCGGTGATCGACTTCTCGGACGCCGCGATCTTCGCCATGGCGCTGGTCAACATCTTCGGCCTCTACTTCCTGATGCCGATCGTGAAAGGCGAACTGACCAGCTACAACGCGCGGCTGAAGTCCGGCGAGATCAAGCGCTACGCGTAAGACCTCCCAAAGCTTACGGATGGGGGCGCCACAAGGTGCCCCCGTTGTCTTTTGCAGGCGATCACTTCGCCGCCAGCAGCTCCGGCACGTCGAGCAGGATGAACTCGTTGTGCGCCGCTTCGCCCGGCACGCGGCCGCCCGAGAACGGCAGGTTGTTGTCGTTGGCGACCAGAATGTGGCTCTCATCCACGGCAATCACGTCCTCGATGGTGAAGAACGGGAAGCTGAAGGTCTCTCCGCCCGCGCCCATGCCGTCCAGCGCCTTGGCGTCCGGATCGGCGATGTTCAGCAGGTCGATCTGGCCGATACGGCGGATGAAGCCCTCACCGTCGGTCTGGCTCATGTCGACCAGCACGATGTTCTTCACCTTGGCGGGGTTGGGGTAGCAGTCCGAAGTGTCGCTTGCGCCCTCGGCGCAGGCCTGCGCCATGTCGCCCTCGCCATTGTCGCGCTCGATGACCAGCGCGCGGGTCTCGTCGATGAAGTTGAAATCGCCGATCGCGGTGGCGCCTTCGGCAAGCTGGAATTTCACGCTCTCGCCGGTCCATTCGCCTGCTTTAGGGTCGAAAGCGATGACCCGCAGGAACGGGCCTTCGGTCTCGCCGCCCTCGATCAGCACCGGCTTTTCCAGCATCGCCCAGAGCAGATCCGTGCCCGGCTGCAGCGCCATGCCCTCGTAACCGCCCGAGCGCTGGACCTGATAGTCGCTGCCCGCCTCGGCGGGGACGAAGACGTTGTAGGTGTCCGGCCCGTGCAGTTCCTTGCCATCGAGCTCGGTGGCGAAGACCTCTTTCACCACACCGTCAAGACCGGCGCGGATGATATAGGGGCCGAACTCGTCGCCGATCCAGACCTCGCCGTCCAGCACCTGAATCGACTCGGTGTCGAAATCGGCGCCGGTCAGATACCGGCTCTCTGTGCCTTCATAGGCAATGCGGAAGGGCACCTTATGGTCGGGGTCCGACAGGAAGACGGTCTCGCGGCGCTCGACGTTGCCGGTCTCGAAATCCGGGGCCATCTTGTGAAAGAACAGCAGCGCGTCGGGCGAGTTGCGCTTCGAGCCAAAGCCGTTGTCGGTCAGCGTGTAGAAGCTGCCATCCTCGGCGCGGGTCATGGCAAAGCCCGACATGCCCTGCACCGGCTGACCGATGAACGGCAGCGAGATGCCGGTGCCATGGTTGCCGTAACTCTTGCCGGTATTGCCCTCGACGCTCATCGCCTGCGCGTTGCGGACGGCGCCGGTGAACTTGCCCGACAGCCATGCATCGCGCGGCGCATCCGCCGGCGGCTCGACCAGCGACAGGGCGGGCAGGTAGGCGTGACCGGCGAGCTTGGCCGGGAAGACTTCCTGAGCCGTGGCGGGCGCGGCAAGCGCGCTGGCGAGGGCAAGGACGGACAGCGAAAGGCGCATCGTGTATCTCCTCAGGGATGCTGCAATGCGCCGCTGCTACCGCCCTTGCGTAAAGCTCACGTGGCCGTGATGTGACGCTGGGGTGAAAGTGCCAGTCGCCCGGAATCAAGGCCGAAGGCCGCCGGGCGAGCGCCTGCCCGTCCCGGCGGGCAGGCGCTCGCCCGTCTCGCGTCGCTCCGCCCGCCCCAAAAGCAAAACGCCCCACCAAATGGCGGGGCGTTGCAAAAAGCCTGAAACAGACTCGAGATCAGTAGCGGTAATGCTCGGGCTTGAACGGGCCTTCCGGCGTCACGCCGATGTAGGACGCCTGCTCCACCGAGAGCTTGGTCAGCTTGGCACCGACGCGGTCGAGATGCAGGCGCGCCACTTTCTCGTCGAGGTGCTTGGGCAGGATGTAGACCTTGTTCTCATACTGGCTGCCGTTCTTGTAGAGCTCGATCTGCGCCAGCACCTGGTTGGTGAAGGAGGCCGACATCACAAAGCTCGGGTGGCCGGTGGCGTTGCCGAGGTTGAGCAGGCGGCCTTCCGACAGCAGGATGATCTTGTTGCCCGAGGGCATCTCGATCATGTCCACCTGATCCTTGATGTTGGTCCACTTGTGGTTCTTCAGCGAAGCGACCTGAATCTCATTGTCGAAGTGGCCGATGTTGCCGACGATGGCCATGTTCTTCATCTCGCGCATATGCTCGATGCGGATCACGTCCTTGTTGCCGGTGGTGGTGATGAAGATGTCGGCGTCGGCGACGACGTCTTCCAGCAGCACCACTTCAAAGCCGTCCATCGCCGCCTGCAGGGCGCAGATCGGGTCGGCCTCGGTCACTTTCACGCGCGCACCGGCGCCGGCCAGCGAGGCCGCCGAGCCCTTGCCCACGTCACCATAGCCGCAGACCACGGCGACCTTGCCCGCCAGCATCACGTCTGTGGCGCGGCGGATGCCGTCCACGAGGCTCTCGCGGCAGCCGTATTTGTTGTCGAATTTCGACTTGGTGACCGAATCGTTCACGTTGATCGCCGGGAAGGGCAGCAGGCCCTTCTTCTGCAGATCATACAGGCGATGCACACCGGTGGTGGTCTCTTCCGAGACGCCCATGATCGCGTCGCGGGTCTTGGCGAACCAGCCCGGGCTCTGCTCCATGCGCTTCTTGATCTGCGCGTGGATCACCTCTTCCTCTTCCGAGGTCGGCACACCCAGATCCTCGCCCGCCTCGGCGCGTGCGCCCAGAAGGATGTAGAGCGTGGCGTCCCCGCCATCGTCGAGGATCATGTTCGCGCCTTCGGCGAACTGGAACGAGCGGTCGAGATAATCCCAAT
This sequence comes from Salipiger sp. PrR002, assembly GCF_010500775.1. Lineage (NCBI taxonomy): Bacteria > Pseudomonadati > Pseudomonadota > Alphaproteobacteria > Rhodobacterales > Roseobacteraceae > Salipiger > Salipiger sp. PrR002. The sequence goes on along the minus strand of NZ_JAAGOU010000002.1, from coordinate 99,614 downwards.
GCTCTACAAGCGTCTGGCCTTTCACGGCAAAGACCGGCGTGCCGCCCGCGGCGATCGCTGCGGCGGCGTGGTCCTGCGTCGAGAAGATGTTGCACGAGGCCCAGCGGACATCCGCGCCGAGCGCCTTCAGCGTCTCGATCAGCACGGCGGTCTGGATGGTCATATGCAGCGAGCCAACGATGCGCGCGCCCTTCAGCGGCTGCGCTTCACCGAACTCGGCGCGGCAGGCCATCAGGCCCGGCATCTCGGTCTCGGCGATATCAAGTTCCTTGCGGCCGAACTCGGCCAGCGCGATGTCCTTGACGAAATAGTCTTCAGCCATGTTCCGGCGCTCCAATTGAAATCTCGGGATCATTGAGCGAGGTAGCATCCCTTGCGATACCCCGCAACGTGGATCACTATCCACGGCAAACCTAAGGCTAACCCGGAGCCCGTTCCGGAGCAGAGCCGGACATGCGGCAGGCACGGTGTGAACCAGATACATCCCAGCAACCAATATGGACGCTACTGCGTGCCCGCCGGGCTCGAGGCGCGCCCCGCCGCCAAGGCGGTGCTGGCGGGCGGCGTCTATGAGCCCGAGACCATCGCCTTCATGCGCGCCCATGCAGGCGGCGGCGACGTCATCCATGCCGGAACCTTCTTTGGCGATTTCCTGCCCGGCGTCGCGGCGGCACTGGCCCCCGGCGCGATGCTCTGGGCCTTCGAGCCCAACCCCGGCAGCTGCGCCTGCGCGCGTGAGACCATTGCGCTCAATGGGCTGCAAAATGTCACGCTGACCAACGCGGGCCTGTCGAACCGCGAGGCAGAGATGCTCTTCCGCACCCATGACGCGGCGGGCGCGGCGCTCGGCGGGCTGTCGCATTTCACCGACGCGCCCGGCCCCGGTGTCACGACGGTGCAGACGGCGATGCTTGACTTCGCCATTCCCCGCGACCGCAAGGTCTCGATCCTGCAACTGGATGTGGAAGGCCATGAGAAACAGGCGCTCAAGGGCGCCTATCACCTGCTGCACCGCTGCAAACCGATCCTGATCCTCGAAAACCACGGCAATGAGACATGGGTCCAGCGCAGTTTCCGCGGCCTCGGCTATGAAAAGCGCGGCAAGCTGCATGGCAATTTTGTCTACGCCACAACCGATCTGACTGTCTGAAGATGCCCCCCAAATCCAAACAGCCCCGCGCTTGGCAGCGCATGCTCTCGGGCCGCCGCCTCGATCTGCTCGATCCCACGCCGGTGGACATCGAGATCGAGGACATCGCCCATGGCCTCGCCTTCGTGGCGCGCTGGAACGGCCAGACCCATGGTGACTACCCCTATTCCGTGGCCGAGCATTCGCTGCTGGTCGAGACCCTGTTCTGCCGCCTCTGCCCCAATGCGACGCCCGCCGAAAAGCTCTTTGCGCTGCTGCATGACGCGCCGGAGTATGTCATCGGCGACATGATCTCGCCGGTGAAGGCGGCGGTGGGTCCGGGCTACAAGGAGCTCGACAAGCGGCTCGAGGCGGCGATCCACCTGCGCTTTGGCCTGCCCTCGGCCCCGACGCTGCGCCTCAAGAAGCAGATCAAGAAGGCCGACAATGTCTCGGCATGGATGGAGGCGGTGCAGATCGCCGGTTTTTCCGAAGCCGAGGCCTCGCGCTTTTTCAAACGCCCGGATGCGGATCTGATCGCGGGGCTCGACATTCACCTGCGCCCGCCGGTCGAGGTGCGCCGCGCCTATACCGCCCGCCACGCAGAATTGCTGGCCGAGCTGTGAGCGCCCCGGTCTCTGTCCGCCGCGCCGGTGCGCTGGACGCACGGCCCATGGCCGAACTGCTGAACGAGGTGATCGCGCAGGGCGGCACAACCGCGATGACACGGCCCGTCACCGGAGCGGAACTGCGCGCTTGGATGCAGACCGAGCGCGCCATCTGGCACATCGCCGAGGATGCGGGCGGCACGATGCTGGGCTTTCAATGGGTCGAGCCGCACCCCAAGCTCGGCGCGGATGTGGCGCAGATCGCCAGCTTCGCGCGTCCGGGCCGCACGCGGCTCGGCATCGGCTCGGCGCTCTTCGAGGCGACACGGGCGGCCTGCCGCGGCACCGGATACCGCTGGATCAACGCCGAGATCCGCGCCGACAACGAAGGCGGGCTGATCTACTATCAAAGCCGCGGGTTCGAGACATACGGCCACATTCGAGACCGTCGCCTCGACGACGGTACGCGTGTCGACAAGGTGCTCAAGCGCTTCGATGTCTGAAACGCCGCAAGCGCCGACGCGCGCGGTCCGGGCGTGCGCCCTCTTCGTCTAGACAAAAATATCCCCGCCGGAGGCAGCGCCCAAAGGGCGCTTCCCTCACTTCGGCGAGCGTTTCGCGAGAATGCGCTGCAGCGTCCGGCGGTGCATGTTCAGCCGCCGCGCGGTTTCCGAGACGTTGCGGTCGCAAAGCTCATAGACCCGCTGGATGTGCTCCCAACGCACCCGGTCGGCGCTCATCGGGTTCTCGGGGGGCGGCGGCAGGTCGTCGCCCTTCGACAGCAGCGCATTGGTGATGTCGGTGGCGTCGGCGGGTTTCGACAGATAGTCGGTGGCGCCGATCTTCACCGCGGCCACGGCGGTGGCGATCGCGCCATATCCGGTCAGCACCACGATGCGGCTGTCGGGGCGGCGTTCGCGCAGCACTTCCACCACGTCGAGCCCATTGCCATCCTCAAGCCGCAGATCGACCACCGCATAGGCTGGCGGTCGGGCGGTGGCGATGGCCTTGCCCCCGGCGACGGTTTCGGCGGTTTCGACCTCGAAGCCGCGCTTTTCCATGGCTTTGGCGAGACGCTTGAGGAAAGGCTCGTCGTCATCGACAAGCAACAGCGAGCGATCGTCGCCCAGATCGTCTTGTGAAAGTTCCGCCACGGCGGCCCCCGTGTTATCCATCGGCAAATATCGCCGTATGAGAATTTCTCTTATCCCGCCCGAGGGATGCGGTCAAACCAAGGCGGCTCACATGTGGTCGATAAAGCACGCGGCCCGCTCGGAGAGCTGCTCCGGCGTCACGTCGCGGCGGACGTAATCGACAAAGCCTTCCCCCGGCAGCACGAGATAGGTGAAGGCCGAATGGTCGACGAGATAGAACTCTTCGTCGGGGTCATTGATCTTGTAATAGACCCTATAGGCCTTGGCCGCCGCGTCGATCTGCTCTGGCGTGCCGCTCAGGCCGACCATCTTGTCGTGGAAGTTGGTGACATAATCGCCCATCACTTCGGGCGTGTCGCGCGCCGGATCGAGGGTGATCATCGCGGGGGTCACCGAATAGCCCGCTTCGGCCAGAAGATCCGTCGCCTCGGCGTTGCGCGCATTGTCCATCGGGCAGACGTCCGGGCAGAAGGTATAGCCGAAATAGAGCAGCGTCGGCTCGGTGATCACATCGGCATCGCTCACCGTCTCTCCGGCTGCGTTCAACAGTTCGAACGGCCCGCCGATGTCGCCCGCCACGGCCCCGGCGCGGCACTGCGCGAAACGGTCGTCGCCGCGGCCCCATTGCGTGGCGACCCACATTCCGGCGCTCAGCGCGATAAGCCCGCCAGCGGCGGCGATGGCGACGATCGGTGCGGTTTTCATGTGGCCTCCCTGAACGATCCCGTCCCGGCGGCAAAGCCCGGACCCCGGGATCGCATTGCAAATCCCCGCCCCAGACCTAACAATTGCCGGCAGAGGATCAAGACACGAAAGCAAGGGCATGAGCCAGACCGACCTGAACGAACCCGGGCAGGCGCTGCTCTGGACCGAAGAGCGCAGCACCTTCATCCGCCTGCGCACGATGATCCTGCTGCGCTGGGTGGCGATCTGCGGCCAGATCGCCGCGCTGGTGGTGGCGCAGTCGATCTATGACCTGCAGCTGCCGCTGGGCCTGTGCTACGTCGCGGTGGGCATCTCTGTGATCGGCAACCTCGTCGCCAGCCTGATCTTTCCCGAAACCAAACGCCTGTCGGAAGCCGAGAACTTCCTGATGGTGATGTTCGATCTGCTGCAGCTGTGCTTCCTGCTCTATCTCACCGGCGGGCTGAACAACCCTTTCTCGGTGATGGTGCTGGGGCCGGTGACGGTCTCTGCGGTGATGCTGTCGCTGCGCTCGACCATCGTGCTCAACGTCACCGCCTTTGTGCTGATCTCGGGCATGGTCTTTGCCAATGTGCCGCTGCACACATTCGACGGGCAGGTGCTGCAGATCCCCGATCTCTTCGTCTTCGGCCAATGGGTCGCCATCGCCATCGCGCTGGTGTTCCTGTCGGTCTATTCGCGCCGGGTCACCACCGAGATGAACGCCATGTCCGACGCGCTCAATGCCACGCAGATGGCGCTGTCACGCCAGCAAAAGCTCAACGATCTGGGCGGCGTGGTCGCCGCCGCCGCGCATGAACTGGGCACGCCGCTGGCCACGATCAAACTGACCTCGGCGGAACTGATTGATGATCTCGACGACCGGCCAGACCTGCAGGAAGACGCGCGGTTGATCCGCGAGCAGGCCGACCGCTGCCGCGACATCCTGCGGTCCATGGGCCGCGCCGGGAAGGACGATCTGCACCTGCGCAGCGCGCCGCTGAGCGAAGTGCTGCGCGAGGCCGCCGAACCGCATGAGAACCGCGGCAAGACCATCGAGCTTGAGCAAATCACCGGCACCGAGGGGCCGATGCCGCAGGTGCTGCGCCGCCCCGAGGTGATCCACGGGCTGCGCAACCTCGTGCAGAATGCGGTGGATTTCGCCCGCAGCCGGGTCTGGATCGAGACCGGCTGGAACGAGCGCAGCATCACCGTGCGGATCATCGACGATGGGCCGGGCTACCCGCCGCATCTGCTCGGCCGCATTGGCGAGCCGATGATCCGCCGCCGCCGCTCGGAGGCCGAGCGCAAGGCGCGGCCCGAGTATGAGGGCATGGGGCTGGGGCTGTTCATCGCCAAGACACTGCTGGAACGCTCGGGCGCGGAGTTGAGCTTTGCCAATGCCTCCGATCCCAATGCCCCCGAGCCGCCCGGCACCCGCCGCGGAGCCGTGGTCGAACTGGTCTGGCCGCGCGAGGTGATCGTTGTGCCTGAGCAGGACCTTGGCGCGATGCTTGGCGAAAACCCCGTGTTCGAGCCTTGAAGCCTGCCGAAGCGGCTCTGAACCGGCGTCATATCCGCCGAGAATTAAGAGGTTATTAACCAGTTCTCCCGTAGGCATAGGGGACGACCTGCCTTGAGGAGATCGTCATGACCCCGTCCGTCGCATTGGCCATCGGACTCGGTGCCGGAGGCGCGGCCTTCTTCGGCTCGTTCCTGCTGCCGAAATCGCGGCGTGCAAGTGACATTGACCCGATCGCCAGAAACAGCGCCGACACGGAAATCCTGCTGGTGGACTGCCAAGTCGCCGATATGACCGGCGCGGCGCGGCAGATGCTCGACTGCGAGCCGAACGAGGATCTGGTCTGGCCCACGCTGATCCGGCGCCTCGAGCCGGTCTTCGGACCATTGCCGGAGCAGCCGCCGCACACACCGGCGAGCGTCGACTCGCCGCTCTTCCCCGAGGCGCGGCTTTCCATTTTCCCCGCCAAGGATTCCCTGCGGCTTTCGGTGCAGGCGGATTACCTCGCCGCAGGGCATCAGATTCGTCTGCGGCTCGATCAGGCGGAAATGCTTCGGCTAAGGCGCGCCATGGCGCTTGTGCCCTGCCCGATCTGGCAGAGCGACGCATTGGGTCAGGTCAGCTGGTTCAATCCCGCCTATGAGGATGTCTGCGCTCAGATCGGCACCGCGCCCGATGGTCCCGCGCCCTTCGAGCTTGCCGCCCCCGATGGCAGCGACACCCGCCGCAGCCGCACCGCCGTCGGCCCGCGCGGCGACCGCGCGCAGCTTTGGTACGAGGTGCAATCGCATCGCACCTGCGACGGCTGGCTGCATGTGGCGACGAATATCGACTCGGTCATTCATTCCGAGGTCACCCAGCGCAACTTTCTACAGACTCTCACCCGCATCTTCGCGCATCTGCCGATCGGCCTTGCGGTGTTTGACCGCGAGCGCAGGCTGGCGCTGTTCAACCCGGCCCTCATCGACCTTGTGCATCTCGAGGCCGAGTTTCTCAGCACCCGGCCCAATTTGATGAGCTTCTTCGACGCGCTGCGCGAGGGGCGCATGATGCCCGAGCCGAAGAACTACCAAAGCTGGCGCGAGCATCTTTCCGAGGTGATCGCCGCCGCCGCTTCGGATCTCTACGTCGAAACATGGGAATTGCCCTCTGGCCTGACCTATCGGATCACCGGGCGTCCGCATCCCGACGGCGGCATCGCCTTCCTGTTCGAAGACATCAGCTCCGAGATCTCGCTCACCCGGCGCTTCCGGCGCGAGATCGAACAGGCGCATTCGGTGCTCGACCAGTTCGAAGATGCGGTCGCGGTCTTCTCCGATCACGGCACCCTCAGCCTGTGCAATGCCGCCTACCGCACGCTTTGGGACGATGACCCCGACAGCCGTGTCGCCGATCTTTCGGTGGCCGAGGCGACGGCGCGCTGGCAGGCGCTCTGCGCGCCCAGTCCGGTCTGGGGGGAGATACGCGATTTCGTCCTGTGCCTGCGCGAGCGCGCGCCATGGGAAGCCCACCTTCGGCTGCATACCGGGGGCGGCCTGCTGTGCCGCGTCGCGCCGATGGCTGGCGGTGCGACGCTGGTCCGCTTTGCCCCCGAGGAAACCGGCGCGACCGCGCCCGCCTGACCTCTGGCAAGCACACCGCTTGTCGCTTGCGCGTGCGGCTGGCGAAGGTATCTTCGCGCCATGACGACCCGCGCCCTGTCCCTGCCCTCTTCCGACGCAACCTGCGCGCTGGCCGCCTCGCTTGCGCCGCGCCTGCGTCCCGGCGACGTGCTGCTGCTCGACGGCGGCATCGGCGCCGGAAAGACCCATTTCGCCCGCTGCCTGATTCAGTCGCTGCAGGAGGATCCCGAGGATGTACCCTCGCCCACCTTCACGCTGGTGCAGGTCTACGACGTGCCCACCGGCGAGCTCTGGCACACCGATCTCTATCGCCTCTCCGATCCTGACCAAGTGGTCGAACTGGGCCTCGCCGAGGCCTTCGAAGACGCGATCTGCCTCGTCGAATGGCCCGACCGGCTGGAGGATCTGACCCCCAAGGCCGCGCTCTCGCTCAGCTTCGAGGTCACCGGCGACGACAGCCGCCGGGTGACGCTGAGCTGGCAAGACCCGCGCTGGGATGCGCTGCTGGAGGCTCTCGATGCGTGATTTCCTGCGCGCCGCCGGGTGGGAGGCTGCCGCGGCGCAGCCGCTCGCCGGGGATGCTTCGACCCGCCGCTACACGCGCCTGTCGATGGGCGGGCAAACCGCCATCCTGATGCAAGACCCCGACGGCGACGTGGCGCTTTTTGCGCGGCTGGCGCGGCATCTCACCTCGCTCGGGCTGAGCGCGCCGCAGGTTCTGGCCGAAGCCCCCGGCCTGCTGCTGCTCGAAGACCTCGGCGACGGTCTCATCGCCCGGCTCGCCACCGATCCGCAGAGCGAAAAGCGGCTCTATCTCTGCGCAACCGACGCGCTGATCGCCCTGCACCGCCATGCGGCCCCCGCCGATCTTCCGGTGGCGGACGCGGCGCATCTGTCGGGCATCACCGATCTGGCCTTCGACGTCTATGCCGCCCGCGCTGGCGCGCCCGTCGATGCCGCCGCCCGCGACGCCGCCATTGCCTGCCTGCGCGCGCTGATCGAGACCCACGCGCCAGAGACCGACGTGATGATCCTGCGCGACTATCACGCCGAGAACATCCTCTGGCTGCCCGACCGCAAGGGTGCCGCCCGCGCCGGCGTGCTGGACTTTCAGGACGCGCTGCAGGGGCACCGCGCCTATGATCTGATCTCGCTGATCGAGGACGCGCGGCGCGATGTCTCGGAAGACACCGCCCATGCCTGCATTCGTCACTATATCGCGGAAACCGGCACGCCCGAGGCGCCCTTGCGTACCGCGCTGGCACTGCTGGGGGCGCAGCGCAATCTGCGCATCCTTGGCGTTTTCGCGCGGCTGGCGCAGGTCCGCCGCAAACCCCATTACATCGACCTGATCCCCCGGGTCTGGGCGCATCTGCAGACCGATCTGGCGCATCCCGCGCTGGCCGAATTGCGCGCCCTGCTGGCGCCGCTGCCCGCGCCGACCCCTGCGATCCTCGAAAGGCTGAAATCCTGATGCCTGACGCCGTCATGCTCTTTGCCGCGGGTTTCGGCACCCGCATGGGTGCGCTGACCGCGGACCGTCCGAAACCGCTGATCGATGTGGCCGGAAAGCCGCTGCTCGATCACGCGCTGGCACTCTGCGCGCATCTGCCGACCCGCGTGGTCAACGCTCATTACCGCGCCGAACAGGTCGAGGAGCATCTCGCCGGGACCGGCGTGCACGTCTCTGTCGAGCGGCCCGACATCCTCGACACCGGCGGCGGGCTGCGCCACGCGCTGCCGCTGCTGGGGCAGAGCCCGGTCTTCACGCTCAACACCGATGCGGTCTGGGCCGGGCCGAACCCGCTGCGCCTGCTGGCCGAGGCGTGGGATCCCGCGCGCATGGACGCGCTGCTGCTCTGCGTGCCGCTGGGGCAGGCCGTGGGCCGCAAGGGCGGCGGCGATTTCGCCATTTCCGGCGACGGGCAGCTCAGCCGCACGGGCGATCACGTCTACACCGGCGCGCAGATCCTCAAGACCGAGCTGCTGGCCGAGATCCCGGAGGATGTCTTTTCGCTGAACCTGCTGTGGAACCGGATGAACCAAGCGGGCCGTCTGCACGGGCTGAGCTATCCCGGCCATTGGGCCGACGTCGGCCACCCCGAGGGCATCACCCTCGCCGAAGAGATGCTGACCCGGAATGTCTAAGCCTGCCATGTCTGAACCCGCCTTGTTCGAGCCTATCGAAGGCCCCCGCGTCTATGGCCTTGCCTGCGGCGTCGACTTCCCCGCCGCGCTGGTCGCCGGGCTGCGCGCCCGCATGGAGGGCCGCCCGCCCGAGGAGATGGCCAAGGTCGAACTGATCCTCAACACCAGCCGCATGGCGCGGCGGGTGAAGGCGATCTTCGATCAAGGCCCCGCGACCTTGCTGCCGCGCATCCGGCTGCTGACAGACATGGCCGACCCTGCCGCCCTGCGCGATCTGCCCGCGCCGGTACCGCCGCTGCGGCGCAGGCTGGAGCTGACGGGACTGGTGTCGAAATTGCTCGACGCCCAGCCCGATCTCGCCCCCCGCGCCGCGCTTTTCGATCTGGCCGACAGTCTTGCGACGCTGATGGACGAGATGCAGGACGAGGGCGTCTCGCCCGACGAGATCGCCGCGCTGGATGTCAGCGACGAATCCGGCCACTGGCAGCGCGCGCTCAGTTTCCTGAACATCGTGCAGCGCTATTTCGAGCAGGGTGAGGAAGCGCCCGACACCATCGCGTTCCGCCGATATGCGCTGGAACAGAGACTGAAAAGCTGGGAAGAGCGCCCGCCCGAGCACCCGATCATCCTTGCCGGGTCCACCGGCTCGCGCGGGGGCACCCACCGGCTGATGTGCGCGGTCTCGAAACTGCCGCAGGGCGCGCTGGTGCTGCCGGGCTATGATTTCGACATGCCGGGCCCCGTTTGGGGCGGGCTGACCGATGCGCTCTCGGGAGAGGATCACCCGCAGTTCCGCTTTGCCCGGCTGCTGCACGAGCTGGCGCTCGATCCCACCACCCTGCCGCATTGGGATGGCACAAAGCCCCCCAGCCCCGCGCGCAACAAGCTGGTCTCGCTCGCCCTGCGCCCCGCGCCGGTCACCGATCAATGGCGCTCGGAAGGTGTGCATCTGCCCGATCTGCCCGAGGCGACGCAGGATGTGACCCTGCTCGAGGCCAATTCGAAGCGCGAAGAGGCGATGGCCATTGCCCTGCGCCTGCGGCAGGCCGCCGAGGACGGCGTGACCGCCGCGCTGATCACCCCCGACCGGATGCTGACGCGGCAGGTGACCGCCGCGCTCGACCGTTGGGACATCCTGCCCGACGACAGCGCCGGCATCCCGCTGCAGCTGACCCCACCGGGGCGCTTCCTGCGGCAGGTCGCGGCGCTGTTCCAGCGCGACCTCACCGCCGAGAGCCTGCTGTCGCTGCTCAAGCACCCGCTGACCCACAGCGGCTCGGAACGCAACAACCACCTGCGCGCGACGCGCGAGCTGGAACTGCATATCCGCGACCAGAGCTGGCCCTTCCCGCAGGCGCATCTGATCACCGCATGGGGCGAGGCGGCGGGCTTTCCGGACTGGGCCGCCTGGGTCGCCGAAACCTTCTGCCATCCGCCGGTGAGCGGCAAACGCGCGCTGGCTGACTGGCTGGCGCATCACCGCGCGCGCGCCGAGGCGATCGCGGCGGGTCCAGAGATGGGCGAGTCGGAGCTTTGGAAAGAAGGTGCGGGTCGCAAGGCGCGGCAGGTGGTCGAAACGCTCGAGGGCGAGGCCGCCCATGGCACCGACCTGTCGGCGCGCGACTATGCCGACCTCTTTGGCGCGGTGCTGGGACAGGGCGAGCTGCGCGACCGCGACGCGCCGCACCCGCGCATCCTGATCTGGGGCACGCTCGAGGCGCGCGTGATGGGCGCCGACCTGCTGATCCTCGGCGGGCTGAACGAGGGCAGCTGGCCGGAAATCCCCGGCGCAGACCCTTGGCTCAACCGCCGCATGCGGCACAAGGCAGGTCTCTTGCTGCCCGAGCGGCGCATCGGTCTGGCGGCGCATGACTTCCAGCAGGCGGTGGCGGCGCAAGAGGTCTGGCTGACCCGTGCGCTGAAATCCGACGATGCCGAGACGGTGCCCGCGCGCTGGGTCAACCGCATGATGAACCTGATGAACGGCCTGCCCGCCCGCCACGGCCCCGAGGCGCTGGAAGACATGCAAGAGCGCGGTCGCCACTGGCTGGCGCTGGCGCGGCAGGTCGAAGCGCCGATCAGAACGCCTTCCGCCGCCCGCCCCTCGCCGGTGCCGCCGGTCGCGGCACGTCCGCGCCAGCTGTCCGTCACCGAGATCAAGACGCTGATCCGCGATCCCTATTCGATCTACGCCAAGCGCGTGCTGCGGCTGCGCCCGCTCAACCCGCTGCAACGCGCGCCCGATGCGCTGCTGCGCGGCATCCTCATTCACCAGGTGTTCGAGGAATACGTGCGCGAAACCGTCTCTGATCCGGGGCTTCTCAGCCCCGAGGCGCTGCGCACAAAGGCGGCGGAGGTGATCGGCGATCCCGAGGTGCTGCCCTTCCCGGTCACCCGCCACGTCTGGCAGGCGCGCATCGGGCGTATCGCCGAGTGGTTCGTGCGCACCGAAAAGGCCCGGCAGGCGCTCGCCCGCCCGGTGCATTTCGAGGTGCGCGGCAGCAGCGACATCCCGGCGCTTGGCTTCACGCTCAAGGGCACCGCTGACCGGATCGACATCGACGAGCGCGGCAACGCGCATCTTTACGACTATAAGACCGGCGCCGCCCCCACCGCCGCGCAGCAAAAGAACTTCGACAAGCAGTTGCTGCTCGAGGCCGCCATGGTCGAGCGCGGTGCCTTCGAGAACCTGCACCCGCGCCACGCCGAACGCGCTGTGTTCGTCTCTGTTTCGGCCAATCCGAACGAGGTGGAGGCGCCTCTGGACGACGTGCCGCCGCAGAAGGTCTGGGCGCAGTTCGAGACCCTGATGGGCCGCTGGTTCGAGCCCGATCGCGGCTATACCGCCCGCGCCGCCATGCTCAGCGAGAATGATTTTTCCAACTACGACCACCTCTCGCGTTTCGGCGAATGGGATGTGATCGACGCCGCCGAACGGGAGATGCTGGAATGAGCCGCAACGAGGCCAGCGAAAAGCAGGTTGAGGCGGCCCGCCCGGATGCCTCCACATGGCTCGCCGCCAACGCGGGCTCGGGCAAGACCCGCGTGCTCACCGACCGGGTGGCGCGGCTGCTGCTCGACGAGGTGCTGCCCGAGCACATCCTGTGCCTGACCTACACCAAGGCCGCCGCCACCGAGATGCAGAACCGCTTGTTCCGCCGCCTCGGCGCTTGGGCGATGCTGGACGACGATGCGCTGATCGCCGAGCTGCGGCAATTGGGGCTCGAGGGCGCGCTGCCGCCCGAGCGTCTGCGGCAGGCGCGCACGCTCTTTGCCCGCGCCATCGAGACGCCCGGCGGCTTGCGCATCCAGACCATCCACTCGTTCTGTGCGAGCCTTTTGCGGCGCTTTCCGCTCGAAGCCGGGGTCTCGCCGCAGTTCACCGAGATGGAGGACCGCTCGGCCGAGATGCTGCGCGCCGAGGTGCTGGAACGCATGGCCGAGCGGCACGCGCCGCTGGTCGAGGCCATGGCGCCTTTCCTTGGCGAAGAGCCTGAATCGCTGCTCGCCGAGCTCTGCTCGCGCAAAGCCGCCTTCCTGCCGCCGCGCACGCCTCAGGACATTCGCGCGCTCTACGGCCTGCCCGAAGAGATGGACGAGGATGACGTGCTGTCGCAGGTCTTTCTGGGCAGCGAAAGCGATCTGATCGCCCGCGTACTGCCGATCCTGAAAGCGGGCAAAAGCACCGACCAGACCGCCGCGAAGAAGCTGGAGCGTTTCACCGGGCCTGACGTGCCGGGGATGCTGGCGCTGGAAGACGCGCTTCTGACGCAGAAGGGCACGGTCAGCAGCCGCATGGCCACCAAGGCCAGCAAGGACGCGATGGGCCCCGACTGGCCAAAGTTGGAACAACTCGCCGAGCGGGTCGAAAGCGCACGCGAGAGCCGCCTCGCCTTCGATGCGGTGAAGCGCGAGATCACCCTGCACCGTTTCGCGCAGGTCTTCCTGCCCGAGTACGAGCAGGAGAAGATGCTGCGCGGCTGGCTCGATTTCGACGATCTGGTGATCCGCGCCCGTGACCTTCTGGCCGACGACCGGGTCGCGGATTGGGTGCTCTACCGGCTCGACGGCGGCATCGACCATATCCTCGTGGACGAGGCGCAGGACACCAGCCCGGTGCAATGGCAGGTGATCGAGCGGCTCGCCCGCGAGTTCACCGCAGGCGAAGGCGCGCGCGGCGACGTGCGGCGCACCATCTTTGTGGTGGGCGACAAGAAACAGTCGATCTACTCGTTCCAGGGCGCCGACCCGCGCGAGTTCGACCGTATGTGCGACGATTTCGCTGAACGGCTGAAGGACACCGACGCGCCGCTCTCGCGCATGATGCTGGAATATTCCTTCCGCTCCGCCGGTCCGGTGCTGAAGCTGGTGGATGCCACCTTCGAGGGGCGCGAAGAGTCGGGGTTTTCCCCGGATCAGAGACATAAGGCGTTCAAATCCGAGATGCCGGGGCGGGTCGATCTCTGGCCGCATATCTCGCCGGTGAAGGACGAAGAGGACGACACCGAGTGGTTCGAACCGGTAGATCGCATCGGCGCGCAGCATCACACGGTGGTGCTGGCCAATCGCATCGCCGGGTTCATCGCGGACACCATCGGCACACCGCTGCCCGTCGAGATCGGCTTTTCCGGGGAATATAAGGCCCGCCCCGCCCATGCGGGCGATTTCCTGATCCTCGTGCGTCGCCGCGGCACGCTCTTTACCGAGATCATCCGCGCCATCAAGGCGCGCGGCCTGCCCATCGCCGGGGCTGACCGGCTGAAGGTCATGTCGGAACTGGCGGTCAAGGACATCGGCGCGCTGCTCGCCTTCCTCGCCACGCCCGAGGATGACCTCTCGCTCGCCACCGCGCTGCGCTCGCCGCTCTTTGGGCTGACCGAGAAGGCGCTTTTCGACCTCGCCCACACTCGCACGCCGGGCAGCTACCTCTGGGTCGCCCTGCGTGAGCGGCGCGAGGAGTTTCCCGCCGTGCTGCAGGTGATGGACGACCTGCTCGGCAAGACCGACTTCCTGCGCCCCTATGATCTGATCGAACGCATCCTCACCCGGCATCGCGGGCGGCAGAAACTGCTCGGGCGTTTGGGCGAAGAGGCCGAGGACGGGATCAACGCGCTTTTGCAACAGGCGCTGGCCTTCGAGCAGAGCACCGTGCCCTCGCTCACCGGGTTTCTCGAATGGATGCAGTCCGACGATCTCGAGATCAAACGCGCGCCCGACAGCGCCGGGGCCCGCATCCGGGTGATGACGGTGCATGGCTCCAAAGGCCTTGAGGCGCCGATCGTCATCCTGCCCGACTGCGCCCAGCCCACCAAGACCATCCGCGAGCGCCTGCTGCCCTCGGGCGAGGGCGAGGCTTCGGGCATGGTCTGGCAATCCAGCGCCGCGTCGCAGCCGCAGGTGCAGTCCGAGGCGCTCGACCGTGCCAAGGCCGCCGCCGAGCGCGAGCGGGATCGGCTGCTCTACGTCGCGCTCACCCGCGCCGAGAAATGGCTGGTGGTCGCCGCCGCCGGCAACCTCGGCAAGGACGGCAGCGCGTGGTTCGATCAGGTGCAACAGGGCATGGAGCGCGCCGGGGCCGAGACCACCGGCTATGATTTTGGCCGCTGGGGCACGGGCGAGGGTCTGCGGCTGGGTCAGGCCGACTGGTCCCACCTGCCCTTCGAGCGGGTCGAGGCGCAGGTGCCCGTGCTGCCGGATCTGCCGCCGCATCTGCGCGTCCCGGCGCAGAAACCCGATCCCCTGCCCGAAAGCCGCTCGCCCTCGGACCTCGGCGGCGCCAAGGCGCTGTCGGGCATGGATGGGCTCGACGAGGAAGAGGCCAAGCTGCGCGGCACCGTGCTGCACCTGCTGCTCGAACATCTCGCGCCGCTGCCCGAGGCGGCCCGCGCCGAGGCCTTGCCGCATGTGCTGACCCTCGCCGAAGATCTGCCCGAAGACACCGAGAGCGTCGCCGCAGAAGCGCTCGCCGTGCTTGCCGCCCCGGCGCTGCGCGCGATCTTTGAAGGCGAGGCGCTGGCCGAAGTGCCGATATCTGCCGAAATAGAGCCTGTGGGCCGCATCCATGGCGTCATCGACCGGTTGCTGGTCACACCCGATAAGGTGATCGCGCTCGACTTCAAATCGAACCGCACCGTGCCCGGCGCCGCGGCGGATGTGCCCGATGGGCTGCTGCGCCAGATGGGCGCCTATGCCGCCGCCTTGACGCAGGTCTTTCCCGGGCGCAGCATCGAGACCGGGCTGATCTGGACCGCAACGCAGGAGCTGATGGTCCTGCCACACGATCTTGTGTCTGCCGCCCTCGCCAGAACTACGCCAACTTGACGACTCCCCGGGGCGTGCCTACCTTCGCGCTCCGAGCGATAAAGCTGCCAAACCCGCAAGGAGACCCCAATGGCCACCGTCCCCGTCACCGACGCGACCTTCGACGAAGAAGTGAAGAACTCCGACATCCCCGTTGTGGTGGATTTCTGGGCCGAGTGGTGCGGCCCCTGCAAGCAGATCGGCCCGGCTCTGGAAGAGCTCGCCGCCGAGTATGAAGGCAAGATCAAGGTTGCCAAGGTCGACGTCGACCAGAACCCCAACACCGCCGCAATGATGGGCGTGCGCGGCATCCCCGCGCTGTTCATCTTCAAGGACGGTCAGGTGATCTCGAACCGCGCCGGCGCGGCCCCCAAGGCCTCGCTGCAGAGCTGGATCAACGAGTCGATCTGAGCCTTCCCAGCACTCTAAGACAGAGATGCGCCTCCCAAGCGGGGGCGCATTTTTCTTTGCGCCGCTCCCCAGCAGCTTTCATCTTTCGACAAATACTCCCGCCGGAGGCCCTAGCCCGCGCCTACCTCAGTGGCCCGAACACTCGCGCCGCCAGCGCCTGTACCCCGCCCCACCGCCGTGCCTGCGCCACCCCGAGATCCTCGGCGCGCGCGGGAAGCCCCCACCATTCCGCCAGCACCCGGTTGCGCAGCAAAAGCTGCACCGAAGGGTCATCTGAGCCCACCAGCCCGTATCCCTCAAAAAACCCCTCTAGCGCTGCGTCGGGCAGCACGTCGCCCGCCGCAATAGCCTCCTTGGGCGCATGCAGGATGGCGTAATCGGTCAGCAGCCGCGCGATGTCATGGCCCACCGGCACCACGCGCCCGCCAGCAAAGTCGAGGCCCCAGCAGCGCGTCTCGTCCAGCACAAGGTTGCGCATGTGCAGATCGCCATGGGTCTGCGCGGTCAGCGTCTGCCGCCCCTCAAAACGCGCCTGCTCTGCGCAGAGAGCCTCGGCGCAGGCAAGGAAGCGCTCCGGTTCGGGCAGCTGCCGCGCACCCGTGGCGACCTCCTGCATCACCGTACCCAGAAAGCGGATCGTGTGCTTGGGCTGGAACACGCGCGCCTCGCCCGGCAGCGCACGGTGATAGCCGCCAAGCCACGCCCCCGCCCGCCGCAACAGCGCCGCCTGCCGCGCCAGCGGCGCGCCCTCCAGCAGTGTCGAGAGCGGCTCTGCGGCGACATACTCCATCACGCTGGCCTGCGCCTCCAGATCGACCGCCAGCAGCGCGGGCACGCCCTCGGCAAAGCCCTCCTGCGCGGCCAGATGCGCGGCGACCTGCGTCTCGAATTTGTCCGGATCGACCGGCCGCGCCTGATGTTTCAGCACCAGTTGCCGCCCGTCCGGCCCGATCATCCGCAACAGCACCCGCGCCACCCGCGCATCCTCGCGCCGGGCCAGCGGCACCGCGCGCCACGCAGCAGGAGACAGCCCGATCTGTTCGGCAAGAGACGGCCACTGCGCCAGCGCCGAAGCCGCCAAATCCCCCGCGATCATTCCCATTCCCTGCCCCCTGCGCTATCTGCCCCCACAACGGCAGCGCCTTGCGAGGGGAAGTTCCAGCCCCCATATGGCGCCCAGCATGAAAGGAAAGACAATGTCCGATCAGGAATTTCCGGGCTGGCACGGCACCACGATCATTGGCGTCCGCAAGGGCGGCAAGGTGGTCGTCGCGGGTGACGGGCAGGTGAGCCTCGGCCAGACCGTCATCAAGGGCACCGCGCGCAAGGTGCGCCGCATCGCCCCCGGCGGTCACGAGGTGGTCTGCGGCTTTGCAGGCTCCACCGCCGACGCCTTCACCCTGCTCGAGCGGCTGGAAGGCAAGCTCGAACAGTCGCCCGGCCAGATGCAGCGCGCCTGCGTCGAACTGGCCAAGGACTGGCGCACCGACAAATACCTGCAGAAGCTCGAAGCGATGCTGATCGTCACCGACGGCAAGGATCTCTACGTGATCACCGGCGCCGGCGACGTGCTCGAACCCGAGCATGACATCGCCGCCATCGGCTCGGGCGGCAATTTCGCGCTCGCCGCCGCGCGCGGGCTCTACGCCTATGAAGACGACGCCGAGACGATCGCCCGCACCGCCATGGCCATTGCCTCCGACATCTGCGTCTACACCAACGGCAAGCTGACCGTTGAAACCATTTCGGCCTGAAACAGAGCCTGAGGCAGAGCCTGAAAGGACGACCATGACAGACCTGACCCCCCGCGAGATCGTGTCGGAACTCGACCGGTTCATCATCGGCCAGAAGGACGCCAAGCGCGCCGTGGCCGTGGCGCTGCGCAACCGCTGGCGCCGCAAGCAGCTCTCGGCCGATCTGCGCGACGAAGTCTATCCCAAGAACATCCTGATGATCGGGCCGACCGGTGTCGGCAAGACCGAGATCTCGCGCCGCCTCGCGAAGCTGGCGCGCGCGCCCTTCATCAAGGTCGAGGCCACGAAGTTCACCGAAGTGGGCTACGTGGGCCGCGACGTCGAGCAGATCATCCGTGATCTCATGGATGCCGCCATCGCCCAGACCCGCGAATGGATGCGCGAGGACGTGAAGGCCGCGGCGCATAAGAACGCCGAGGAGCGCGTGCTGTCGGCCATCGCCGGTGAGGACGCGCGCGAGGGCACCCGCGAGATGTTCCGCAAGAAGCTGAAGACCGGCGAGCTCGACGACACGGTGATCGAGCTTGACGTGGCCGAGACCGCCTCGCCCTTCTCCGGCATGGAGATCCCCGGCCAGCCCGGCCAGAACATGGGGATGATGAACCTCGGCGACATCTTCGGCAAAGCCTTCGGCGGGCGCACCACCCGCAAGAAGATGACCGTGGCCGAAAGCTACGAGGTGCTGCTCAGCGAAGAGGCCGACAAGCTGCTCGACGACGAGCAGGTGAAGCTGGCCGCGCTGGAGGCGGTGGAGCAGAACGGCATCGTCTTCCTCGACGAGATCGACAAGGTCACCGCGCGGCAGGAAGCCCGCGGCGGCGACGTCAGCCGCGAGGGCGTGCAGCGCGACCTGCTGCCACTGATCGAGGGCACCACCGTGAGCACCAAGCACGGCCCGGTGAAGACCGACCACATCCTCTTCATCGCCTCGGGTGCCTTCCACATCGCCAAGCCGTCGGACCTGCTGCCCGAACTGCAGGGCCGCCTGCCGATCCGGGTGAACCTGCGGGCGCTCACCGAGGAAGACTTCGTGCGCATCCTCACCGAGACCGACAACGCGCTCACGCGCCAGTACACCGCGCTCATGGCCACCGAGAAGGTCACCGTCACCTTCACCGAAGGCGGCATCAGCGCGCTGGCGAAGATCGCCGCGGAGGTCAACGAGAGCGTCGAGAACATCGGCGCGCGGCGGCTCTATACGGTGATGGAACGGGTGTTCGAGGAGCTGAGCTTCGCCGCCCCCGACCAGCCGGACACGGAAGTGACCGTGGACGAGGCCTTCGTCGAGAAACACCTCGGCGAGCTGACCCGCTCGACCGACCTCAGCCGCTACGTGCTGTAAGACAGGCGCGCGGGGGCCCGCCCTCCGCGTCGCGCCTTTCAGTGGGGGGCCAGCCCCCCACACCGCTCTCTCAAAGTGGGGGGCCAGCCCCCCACACCCCCCGGCGTATTTTCAAAGAGAAGAAGCAGGGCGCGGTCCTTCCTTCTTCTCTTTCTCAAATACGCCCGCCGGAGGCGTCCGGCCTCTACCGCATCTCCCCGGCGGCGGGTATGTTCGCGCCAACACCGCAAGGAGGAGACCCGCGATGAAACGCTCCCACGTTAATGAGATCCTGCGCGCCAGCGAGGCGTTCATCCGCAGCCATGGCTATGCGCTGCCGCCCTTCGCCTATCTCACCCCGGAAGGGCTGAAGGCGTCGGAGCATGGCGAGATCAAGCGTCGGCGCATGGGCTGGGACGTGACCGACTACGGCGGCGGGAAATTCGATGAGCTTGGGCTCTTTCTCTTCACCACCCGCAACGGGCTCAGCAGCGATCTCGGCCAGCGCAGCGCCATGCTCTACGCCGAGAAGATCATGATCTCGCGCCAGAACCAGCTGAGCCCGATGCACCGCCATGACCTCAAGGTCGAGGACATCATCAACCGCGGCGGCGGCACGCTGGTGCTGGAGCTTTTCGCGGCCACGCCGGAGGGCGAGATCGACCGCGATGCGCAGGTCACGGTGCTCTGTGACGGGATGGAGCGCAGCCTGCCCGCGGGCGGCCTTCTGAAGCTGGCGCCGGGGGAGTCGGTGACGCTCTTTCCGACCACTTGGCATGCCTTCTGGGGCGAGGGCAGCGACGTGCTGATCGGCGAGGTCTCGACGGTGAACGACGATCTGACCGACAATATCTTTGCCGAGCCGCTGGGACGGTTTTCGGACATTGAGGAAGACGTGGCACCGCTGCACCTGCTGGTGTCGGATTACGACGACAAGCTCTGAGCCAGTCTCAGGTCGCGCGCCAGAGGCCCTAAATCAGGCCATCCACCAGCGTTCAGCCATGCGCGAATCGTCCATCGCGCGCATGGCGCCAACGCGCGCAGGCGTCGCGATACGCGCCGAATGCGCCTGCAGGTGATTGGCGTACATCGGCAGGATCAGCCCGCCTTCGTCGCGGCTGAGCCGCTGCATCTCGGCGTAAAGCTCGGCGCGGCGGGCGCTGTCGAACTCGGCCCGCGCCTCGCGCAGCAATTGCCCGAAGCGCCCGCTGCCGCCGCGCGTCGCGTTCCACGGCGCGCCTTCGGTAAGCACGGTGGAGAACGCCCAATCCTCGGTGGCGCGGCCCGACCAGCCACCGGCGCGGAACCCGGCGCTGTCGCGCGGCCATTGCGTGTCCGAGGGCAGCACCCGCAGATCGAGCGTGATGCCCGCCTGCGCGGCGCTGTCGCGGTACAGCTCGGCGGCCCGGCCCGCGCCATCAAAGGCAGCCTCCGACACCAGCATCGGCAGCACGGCGCCCTCGTGCCCCGCCTGCGCCAGATGCCAGCGCGCGCGCTCGGGGTCGAACGCCTGCGGCTCGAGCGCGGCGAAATAGGGGTTGGCGGGACCGATCGGGCTGTCCTGCCCGATGCGGCCGTGGCCGTGCAGCACCTCGGCGACCATCGCCTCGCGGTCCACCGCCGCCTTCAGCGCCTGCCGCAGGTGCGGATCGGCAAAGGGCGCAAGATCGGTGCGCAGGGCAAAGCCGTAATGCTGGTTGCCCGCAAGGCTCTGGACCGTGAAGCGCGGCTCGGCCTGCAGCGCGGCCACCTCGGCGGCGGGCAGCCGGTCGATGGCATCGACACGGCTTGAGCGCAGCGCGTCCAGCCGCTCTTGCGGATCGTTCAGCGCGAGGAAATCCACGCCATCGAACCAGCCCGCGCGACCGTCCTTATAGTGCTCGGCCACGCGGCGGCCGATGAACCGGCGGCCGGGCTCGAAGCGCTCGACCCGGTAGAGGCCGGTGCCAATGCCGCGCGTCATCGCCTCGGTGATCTGCCCGGCGGGGTAGATCAGCAGGTGGTAGTCGGCCATCAGGTAGGGGAAATCGGCATTGCCGGTGGCCAGCGTGAACTCGACCTGATGCAGTGCGGTGGCGCGCATCTCGTCGATCTCGGCCACGATGGGCCGCGCCGGGGATGCGGCGTCGCGGTGCAGCGCGAGCGAGGCCAGCACGTCCTCGGCGCCGAAGGGTTTGCCATTATGGAAGCGCACGCCGGGGCGCAGGTCGAAGGTCCAGACGCGGGCGTCGGAAGAGGCGCGCCAGCCGGTGGCCAGCTCGCCGCGCAGCGCACCATCGGCGCCCACTTCGGTCAGCGTGTCAAAGACCGCGCCCTGCGCCGCGGCGGCCATGAAGCTGCCGGTGTGGGTGCGCGCGTCCCAGCTGTCTGTGCCGCGTGCCCCGCCGAGGGCGGCGCGGAAATACCCGCCGCGCGACGCCCCCGCAACGGCCCCTGCGCCAGCCAGACCCGACGCGCCGAGGACGGCGGCGGCGAGGGCCGATTGCAGCACGCGGCGGCGGCGGATGACGGTCATGGGCGGCGGCGCTCCTGAGGCGGGTGAAACTTGCGCTCAGCACTCTGCACCTCTGCCTGCCCCGGTGCAACAGTCCCGCGGTCAAACCTGCGACAGCGGCACGCGGCGCGCGCGGATTTCAGGCAGAGCGGGCGCGCCGCCCCCGTCAGGAGCCAAAGCCGCTGGCGAGACTGTCGAGCGAGGCGATCTGGTCCATGACCCGCACCAGTTCGGCGCTGATGCCGGGTTCGGAAAGCGCGTGACCGGCGTTGCGGATCATCCGCAGCTCGCCCCCGGCCCAAGCCTGCGACAGTTCCCACGCGCGGCGCGGCGGGCAGATCATGTCGTAGCGGCCCTGCACGATGACACCGGGGATGCCGCGCAGGCGGTCGGCGTTGTTGAGGATCCAGCCGTCTTCCTCAAGGAAGCCCGCGTTGACGAAATAGTGGTTTTCCAGCCGTGCGAAGGCGCGGGCGTATTCCGCCGGAGCCTCGCCGCCGTGGCCGTTGGAATAGACCGAAGCCAGCGCGTTCTCCCAGCTTGACCACGCACGGGCAAAGCGCACTTCCTCGCGCAGGTCGCCCGAAAACAGCCGCCGGTGATAGGCGCCGATGAGATCGCCGCGTTCGGCTTCGGGGATCAGCCCCTCGAAACGTGCCCACGTCTCGGGCCAGAAATGCCCCGCGCCGCCGCCGTAGAACCAGTCGAGCTCGGCCTGCGTCATCATGAAGACGCCGCGCAGCACGAGGTTGCGCACCCGCTCGGGGTGGCTGATCGCATAGACCAGCGAGAGCGTCGCCCCCCAGCTGCCGCCGAAGACGACGAACTTGTCGATCTCGAGCAGCTGACGAATGCGCTCGATGTCGGCCACGAGGTGCCAGGTGGTGTTGTTCTCGACGCTGGCATGCGGTGTGGAGCGCCCGCAGCCGCGCTGATCGAAAAGCACCACGCGGTACACATCGGGATCGAAATAGCGGCGCATGGCGGGGCTGCAGCCGCCGCCGGGGCCGCCATGCAGCACGACCACGGGAATCCCTGCCGGATTGCCACATTGCTCTACATAGAGCTTGTGCCCGTCGCCCACGTCGAGCATGCGCTGGTCGAACGGGTCGATCGCGGGATAGAGATGTTGCACTGCGCTCTTTTGGCCCGGGTATTTGTCCATGGAACCTCTATATTGGCTGTTGAGCCCAAAAGGAAACGGGATACCGAAAATATGACCCTGACCGTCGATCCGTCCGAAGTCGCCAAGTTCGAAGCCATGGCGGCAGAATGGTGGGACCCGAACGGAAAGTTCAAGCCGTTGCACATGATGAACCCGGTGCGTCTCGATTATATCACGACGCAGATCGCGGGCGAGTATGATCGCGACCTTTCCGCGCCGCGTCCCTTCGAAGGGCTGCGCATTCTCGACATCGGCTGCGGCGGCGGGCTTCTGTGCGAGCCGATGGCCCGTCTTGGGGCCGAAATCGTCGGCGTCGATGCCGCCGAGCGCAACATTCCGGTGGCGCAGACCCATGCCGAACAGTCGGGGCTGGAGATCGACTACCGCTTCTCCACCGCCGAGGCGCTGGCCGAAGCGGGCGAGCAGTTCGACGTGGTGCTGAACATGGAGGTGGTCGAGCATGTGGCCGATCCGCAGGCCTATCTCGATGCCTGCTGCGCGCTGCTGAAGCCCGGCGGGCTGCATCTGTGCTCGACGATCAACCGCAACGCCAAGAGCTTTGCCATGGCCATCGTCGGTGCCGAATGGGTGATGCGCTGGCTGCCCAAGGGCACGCATGAGTGGAACAAGTTCATCACCCAGGACGAGCTTTACGAGTTCATGCGCAAGGCCGGGCTGACGCCGGTGGACCGCAAGGGCTATGTCTTCAACCCGGTGAGCTGGCGCTGGTCGATCTCGGACCGGGACCTGACGGTGAACTACGTCACGGCGGCGCTGAAGCCCGAGAGCTGAGGCCAGACTTCGACCCTAAGAAAGCGAAAAGCGCCTGCCCGGGGGGGCGGGCAGGCGCTGTGCGGCTAGTGTTGTACGTTTCCTTACTCCGCCGGGTCCTTACTCCGCCGGGCGCCGTGCGTGGGCCGCAAGCTCGGCCTCGGCTTCGGGGTCGATGTGCAGATCGTCGATCACCACACCCGCCGTCGGATCGCGGTAGACGTCCATGTCGATCTGACCCTCGGTCTTGGCGACAATCGCGGTGACCACCGCGTCGCCAGTGATGTTCACCGCGGTGCGGATCATATCCATCAGACGGTCGACGCCGAGGATCAGAGCGATGCCTTCGATCGGCAGACCCACCTGCCCCAGCACCATGGTCAGCATCACCATGCCCACGCCGGGCACACCCGCGGTGCCGATGGAGGCCAGAACCGCCATGCCGATCACCGTCAGATAGCCGCCAACGCCAAGGTCGATGCCATAGACATTGGCCAGAAACACCGTGGCCACGCCCTGCATGATCGCCGTGCCGTCCATGTTGATCGTCGCGCCAAATGGCACGGTGAAGGAAGCGACGGAGTTGTTCACCCCCATCCGCTCGGTCACAGCGCGCAGGGTCACGGGAATCGTCGCGTTCGACGATGCGGTCGAGAAGGCGAAGATTTGCGCCGGACGGATCTTCTTCATGAACATGATCGGATCGAGGCCCGAGAAGACCTTGAGGTAGAGCATCAGCGTCACGAAGAGATGCAGCAGCAGCGCGCCCACCAGAACCCCCACATAGGTGATCACCGGAAGGAAAAGGCCGATGCCCTGCTCGGTGAAGGTTTTCGCGATCAGGCAGAAGACGCCATAGGGCGCAAAGGCCATGACGACCTCGACCACCTTCATCATCAGCTCGTTCATGTATTCGCAGGCGTCGACGAAAGCCGTCGAACGCTCGCCCAGCATCAGCGCGGCCATGCCCAGAATGATGGTGTAAAAGATGATCTGCAGCATCTCGCCGCTGGAGAAGGCCGCGACCGGGTTACGCGGCACGATGGCGGCGAAGGTCTCCCAGACGGTCGGGGCGTCCTTGCCGGTCACGCCCGAGGTGTCCACGCCCTCGATGGTAAAGCCGCTGCCCGGTGCCACCACCAGCGCGATGATGATCGCCACCGCGATGGCCGTGCCGGTGGTCAGCAGGTAGAGCCCGAAGGACTTGCCGCCAACGCGGCCAAGAATGCGGATGTCGCCGATCCCGGCCACGCCGCAGATCAGCGAGAAGAACACCAGCGGCACCACCAGCATCTGCAGGGCGTTGACGAACATGCGCCCCACCATGCCGAAGAAGCCGCCGACGACGTGCTCGTTGATCCAGCCGATCTGAAGAAGGTTGAGGATGACGCCCAGCGCGAAACCGGCACCCATGCCGATCATCACCTTGGTCGTCAAAGAGAGTTTCTTGCTGGCAGTGCTCATTTCGGCCTCCATATGTCGCTGTTCTATTCTTTCGAATAGGCGGACCCGGAGGCGAAAAATCTGACGCTAGGTTAAGAAAAGGTGAACAGGCACTGCCGGGTCACCTTCAGATTGCATAGTTTTTCGGCGAATTTCCACATAAACCATGACCCAAGGTCAGCGAAGCGGGTCAGTCGGCCTCGAGCTTGAGGCGCAATTCGCGCAGCACAGGCAGCGCCGCGCGCACTTTGTCGGCCCCCAGATCGCGCACCATTTCCGAGATCACCGGCGCCATGGCCGCCAGCGCCGCCTCGCGGGCGCGGTTGCCAGCGGGGCTGATCGAGACCATCTTGCGCCGCGCGTCGTCCCAATCGGGCCTGATGTGCACATAGCCCGCGATCTCGAGCTTGGTGAGCGTGTTGGTCATCGCGCCGCGCGTCACATGGAAACTGCGCGCCAGCTGCGCCGGGCTGCGTTCCCCCTGCACCCTTGCGAGGTGGTTGAGCACCGAGAAATGCGAGATTTCCATCCGGTTCGGCAGCACGCGGGTCAGCCGGTTGCGCAGCAACTGGTCAGCGGTCAGCAACTCGCTGAACAGCGAGATGGCGAGGGCGTCGGCGGGCGAGCTCATACTGCCCGCCCCACGCCGGACTTACACGGCACCGCACGCCCGCTTGCGGGGGTCTGCGCCGGAAGGGCCGGCGGCCTGATATGCAGCGATGCCTGAGTCATTTCCCGCCTCTATCAGCCAGCGAGCAGCGGATCGAGCTTGCCCGCGCGTTCCATGGCGTAAAGTTCGTCGCAGCCACCCACATGGGTCTCGCCCACGAAGATCTGCGGCACGGTACGCCCGCCATTGGCGCGTTGGGTCATCTCGGCGCGGCGCTCGGGTTCGGCGGCGACGTTGATTTCGGTAAACTCTGCGCCCTTCTGGTTCAGCAGCCGCTTGGCGGCGACGCAAAAGCCGCAAGTGGGGGTGGTGTAGATCTCGATCGGTTTCATACGCGTTTCCCTTTCCGGCTGACTGGCAGCCCATCTTTCAGGGATTTAGGTATCCTTTGCAACGCGCGCCAGTACCGAGACCACGACCTGTGCCGCCCCTGCCTCTTTGCAGGCCAGAGACGCTGCGGAAAGCGTCGCCCCGGAGGTCATCACATCGTCGACCAACAGCACGTTGCGGCCCTTGAGCGGGACACGGTTGCGCGGGTCGGCGATGATCGCGCCTTCCAGCGTGGCAAAACGCGCGTCGCGCCCCTTTCCATCGAGCGACGGGGTGGCGCGGCGGCGCAAAAGCGCGTCCGGCACGTGCTGCAGCCCCAGCAGCCTACCCAGAGCCACGCCCAGCAGCGCGGATTGATTGTAGCGCCTGCGCAGATGGCGGCGCAGATGCAGCGGCACGGGCACCACCAGCGCATCCTTGGGCAACCGCCCCTGCAGGCGGCGCGCCATCCAGACCGCGGCGGGGCGCGCGATATCATGGCGGTCGCCATGTTTGAGCATCAGGACCAGCTTGCGGCCATTGTCCCGATACAGCAGCGCCGCGCTGCCATGCGCCCACGGCCTTCCCTCGGCGCGGCAACTGTCGCAGTTCTCGGCCTGCTGCGAGTGCCCCGGCAGCGGCGCGGCGCAAAGATCGCAGCAGAGCCCGCCAAGGAAGGGCGTGTCGCGCCAGCACGGCCCGCAGAGCCCGTGATCGCTTTCGACCAGCCCGCCGCAGAGCAGGCAGCGCGGCGGATAAACCAGCGCCAGCGCGCCGCGCATCAAGGTTTGCAAGTGCTCGCGCCGCATCCTATCAACCTTTCATGTCCAGCCAGCCCAATCGCCCGACCGACAGACCGGCCCCGCAGCTCATCGACCGCGCCGCGCTTGCGCAGCACCGGGCCCGCGCGCGCCGTTCGGACGATCTGCAGAGGGCGCTGTTCCTGCATGAGGCCGCGCGCGATGAAGCGCAGGATCGGCTCATGATGGTTAATAGAGAGTTCAAATCTCCGGCCATCGTGACCCCCTACCCCGAGGTCTGGCAGGGGCTGCTGCCGGAGGCCAAGATCATCCCCGATGACGATGTGCTCGATCTTGAGGTCGGCGCGCATGATCTGGTGATCCACGCGCTGGCGCTGCATTGGGCCAACGACCCGGTGGGTCAGCTGATCCAATGCCGCCGCGCGCTCAGCGCCGACGGGCTGAACATCACGCTGGCTTTCGGAGGCGAAACGCTGGCGGAACTGCGCGCCGCGCTTGGTCAGGCCGAGATCGAGATCAGCGGCGGGCTTTCGCCCCGCGTCCTGCCCATGGGCGAGATCCGCGATTTGGGCGCGCTGCTGCAGCGCGCGGGGCTTGCCCTGCCGGTGGCCGACTCCCTGCCGCTGGACGTCAGCTATTCTTCGGCGCTGCACCTGATGCGCGACCTGCGCAGCATGGGAGAGAGCAACGCGCTTGGCGCCCGGCTGCGCCGCCCCACCCGCCGCGCAGTGCTGCTGCGCGCCGCCGAGATCTACGCCGAAACCTACGCCCGCGAGGACGGTCGGCTGCGCGCCACCTTCGAGCTTGTCACGCTGACCGGCTGGGCCCCCGACGAGAGCCAGCAAAAGCCGCTGCGGCCCGGAAGTGCGGCGCATCGTCTCGCCGACGCGCTCGGTGCGAGGGAAACCCCGCTTAAGGATTGAATCATTCTAAATTCGCGTTACCTAGCGCGTGACTTTGAGGGAACAGAACGCATGAACGACATGACCCCAGGCCCGATCCGTCCCGCCCAGGCCCCCGCCGACCACCCGGCGCTCCCACGCGAAAAAGTCGGAATCCTGCTCGCCAACCTCGGCACCCCCGATCACTACAGCTATTGGCCGATGCGCCGTTACCTGTCCGAGTTCCTCTCGGACCAGCGCGTCATCGACTATCCGAAGTGGAAATGGCAGCCGCTGCTGCAGTTGATCATCCTGAGCAAACGGCCCTTCTCCTCGGGCGCAAACTACAAGTCGATCTGGAACGAAGAACTGGGCGAGAGCCCACTGATGACGATCACCAAGGCGCAGACCGCAGCCATCGCCGAGTCGATGAAGGCGCGCTACGGCGATCAGGTCATGGTCGATTTCTGCATGCGCTACGGCAACCCTTCGACCAAATCCAAGGTCAAGGCGATGACCGAGGCGGGCTGCCGCAAGATCCTGTTCTTCCCGCTCTACCCGCAATACGCCGGCGCGACCTCTGCCACCGCCAATGACGCCTTCTTCAAGGCGCTGATGGACGAGCCGTGGCAGCCCACCGCCCGCGTGGTCGATCCCTATTTCGAGCACCCGGCCTATATCGAGGCGCTGGCGCAATCGGTCGAGCTTGCCTATGCCGCGAAAGAGCAAAAGCCCGAGATGCTCGTGGTCTCCTACCACGGGATGCCCAAACGCTATCTGATGCAGGGCGATCCCTATCACTGCCAGTGCCAGAAATCGACGCGGCTGCTGCGCGAGCGGCTCGGCTGGGACAAGACCGAGATCCGCACCACCTTCCAGTCGGTTTTCGGCCCCGAAGAATGGCTCAAGCCCTACACCGTGGAAGAGGTCGCGCGGATCGCCAAGGACGAGGGCAAGAAGCGGATCGCCGTGATCGCCCCGGCGTTTTCCGCCGATTGCATCGAGACGCTCGAAGAGATCAACGAAGAGATTCGCGAGAGCTTCGAACATGCGGGCGGCGAAGAGTTCACCTATATCCCCTGCCTCAACGATGATGCCGCGCATATCGAAGCGCTGAGCACGGTGATCGACGAGAACCTGCAGGGCTGGCTGAAGTAAGCGCCGGCGTGCGGCGCGGCGGGATTGTCGCCTGCCGCAGCCCCGCATCCCGAACCTAGGCAAAGAAAAAGGCGGCGCAGATGCGCCGCCTTTTCCTGTACTGTTCGCGACTTAGTGTCAGTCGGTCGACGCGGCGGCTGCCACGACGGCGAGCAGGATCAGCGGGATCACGATGCCTGCCGACGAGGACGATGCCTGGGTCTCTTCGACCACGACGACGGGTTCCATGACCACGTCATCCTTGGCGTAGGAACCGGCCATTGCCGAAGTTGCGGAAGCTGCGAGCGCGGCGGCGAGTGCGAGTTTTTTCATATTATCCTCCAGATAAACGCCTGCCGCGGTCGTCTGAAAATTGTCCACGGCAAGCTCCAAGACTTACCTCGTGCACAATGTCTAAGCAGTAATCCGCCGATATTGCAAACCCAAGTTAATGATCAGTTTTTTCGGCTTCTTTCCCTGTGGTCAAATCAGCAACACTTGCGTCCCGACCTGAGCCATCTCGTAAAGTGCCTCGATGTGCTCGTTGTAAAGGCCGATGCAGCCGTTCGACGAGCGACGCCCGATCTTGCGCGTGTCATGCGTGCCGTGGATCCGGTAGTAGGTCCAGCTCAGGTGCAGCGCACGGGTGCCAAGGGGGTTGTCCGGGCCCGGCGGCACGTAATCGGGCCACTCGGGGTTGCGCTCTTTCATCGACGGCGTGGGGCGCCAATCGGGGCTCGGGTCTTTCAGAACCACCTGCGTCCGGCCCTTGCGGGTCAGATCGTCGGTCAGCGGAACCGACGACGGATAAAGGTGATAGGTGCCGTTCTGTTCCCAGAAGTGCAGAGCCCGCGACGAAATATCGACCAGCACAGCGCCCTTGTTCAGGTTGCTGAAGTAGGGCTGCCAGTCGAGCGTGCGGAAGCTCGAGATGTTGTGGCGGATGATCTTCGAGATATCGCCTTCCATCTCAACCGTGCCGGACCCGTTGTAGCTCTGTGCGAGCGCCGGGCTCGCCGCCGCCCCCGCAAGCGCAGCCGACCCGGCAAGGAAGGCGCGACGCGAATATGGAGTCTTTGCCATGGCGTGATTGTCCTCTCGAGCCACGTTAGTGAAATATGCTTTTGACAGCTCGCCAGACCTACGTCCGAGAGCCGCTACAGGTTCCCCATGATATGGCGGCGTGGCCGCAGTCGCAAATCAAACGGCAGTGTGTATCGGCGATCACATGCATGTGGGTTTGATCCGGTACGCTCGGCGGGCTATGTGGGAAACGCAAGAGCAAAACAAGCGGGACGCGAAGGCCAGCCAACATGAACAGACGCACGTTTCTACTGCTTTCCTCCGGATTTCTAGCGGCGGCCTGTGCGTCGTCGGTGGCACCGCCGCAACTCGGCCCGGATGGCAAGCCGCTGCCGCGCGTCTACCGCATCGACGACAAGGACTCCGGCAAGATCGAGTACAACATGCTCGATTCGGTCAACGCGCTGCGTCAGGCGCGTGGTGTGCCCGCGGTGCAGCTGAACTCCAAGCTCAACGCCGCCGCCGCCACCCATTCGCGCGACATGTCGGTGCAGAACCGCCCGTGGCACTTCGGCTCGGACGGCTCCTCGCCGATCGACCGCGTGCAGCGCGTCGGTTACGCGGGCCGTCTGCTGGGCGAGAACATCTCCGAGACCTACGAGTCGGAGCTCGAGACCCTCGCGGCATGGATGGAAGACGCGCCGACCCGCGACGTCATCCTCGACCCGAGCGCCCGCGAGATGGGCTTTTCGTGGTTCCAAGAGCCGGGCGGCAAAATCTGGTGGACCATGGTGATGGGCGCACCGGACCTCGCGCCGACGCCGGGCACCCTGACCGCCGGTCTTTGATCGGCAGCCTCTGACCCTGACGACACATTGAGTAACAGGCCGTCCCTTGGGGCGGCCTTTTGCATTGGCGCGCGCCATTTAGGGCTGACGCTTTGGCGCCGGGCTTTTCAGAAAGCAAAAAGGCCGCCCCAATGGGCGGCCCGTCGGATGTCCTCGCCTGCCCGTGTCAGGGCATGATGAGAATCGGTGTCGGATTGTCGGTGCGGATCATCGAATAGATGTCTTCCATCTCGCTGTCGGTGACGGCGATGCAGCCCCACGTCCAATCCCAGATGCCGTTCTGATAGGCAGCCGGACGTCCGTGGATGAAGATGTCTCCGCCCGGACTCTTGCCCAGATACCGGGCCTCGGCGCGGTCGGCAGCGTTGGGATAATCGATCCCGAGACTGAGGTGGAATCGCGAATTGGGATTGCGCCGGTCAATGAAATAAAGGCCCTCCGGCGTCTTGCCGTCGCCCTCTACCTTCTTGTCGCCCTCCGGGCTGAACCCGAGGCCAACGTTATAGACCTTCATGATCTGATCGTGATGCAGAAGATACATCTTCCGCGCGCCCTTATGCACGACGACATGAGTCACTGCTGGACCACGGTATGTCTTGAACCGCGATTCTGGCTGCCCACCGCCACAGGCAGCAAGCAGCAACACTGCCGCCAGCACCATTAAGTGCCTGCCAATATACATCTTGCCTGTCCACTCGTTCTTTTTATGCCGCAATGATAGCTCACGCAGCGGCATCGCGATAGGTGGAGTTAGCAAGAATTGATCGAAGTTCCCGACAAATAGCCGCCTTACTTAGCGCAGGCTGAACCCGGCGACGAGTTCCACATGGGTCGACCAGCGGAACTGATCCACCACCCGCAGCCCGTCGAGCGCATAGCCCGCGCGCAAGAGCGCCGCCGCATCGCGGGCGAAAGTCACCGGATTGCACGAGACGAACGCGATCCGCGGAATCCGCGCCTCGCAAAGCTGCGCCACCTGCGCTTCGGCCCCGGCGCGCGGCGGGTCGATCACGGCGGCGTCGAATCGCGCCAGTTCCTGCGGCAGCAGCGGGTTGCGGAACAGATCGCGCGCTTCGGTGGTCACATGGCGCAGGCCCTGCGCGTGACGCCAGCCGTGATCCAGCGCCTGCGTCATCGCCTTTTCGCCTTCGACCGCATGCACCCGCGCGGCCTCGGCCAGCGGCAGCGCAAAGGTGCCGCATCCGGCAAAGAGATCGACCACATGGCTCGCGCCCTCAACGTAACCGCGCACGTCCTCGAGCAGCGCGGCCTCGCCCTGCGGCGTGGCCTGCAGGAAGGCACCCGGCGGCGGCGCCACTTCGGCGCGGCCCATCTTCTGGTTCGGCGGGCGGCGGGTCAGCACCACGTCCTCGCCCCATGCGATACGGGCGCAATCATAGGCGCGGGCAAGCTCCGAAAGCGCCTGCTGCATCTGCGCGTCGGCCTCCTTGCCGCCCTTCACAACCACATCGAGCCCGCCGAGGCTTGTGGTCACCAGCACCGAAAGCTCCCCCTTGCGGCTGGCGCCGAGCACCGCCAGCGCCTCGACCATCGGCAGCGCCGCGGCGAGCTTCGGTTCGACCACACGGCAATCGGGCACTTCGACGATGACGTCCGAACGCTTGCGGTGAAAGCCGACCTGCGCGCCCTTCTTGGTGCGGCGGGCGGAAAATCCCGCGCGGCGGCGGGTCGCCTCGGGCGATGTGGCGATCTCGCGGAACTCGGTCTCGATCCCATGCGCGGCCAGCGCGTGGCGCACCACGCCTTGCTTCCAGTCGGCGACGAAATCCGGTCGCGCGTGCTGCAGCTGGCAGCCGCCGCAGCTTTTCGCGTGGCGGCAGGGCGGGCTGACCCGCATCTCCGAGGGCGTGACGATGCGCGGCGCATCCATGACGCCGCCGGTGATCTCGCCCTCGACGGTCTCGCCGGGCAGAGTGCCGGGCACAAAGATGGGACCGGCGGCAATGCCGTCGCCCTGATGCCCGAGCCGTTCGATTGTGACCTGTTCCATAGCGGCGTCATGCCCTCAAACGGGGCCGCCGCGCAAGCACGCTATTCCGCCGCTTCCTGCGGGTCGATCAGCCCGCCGCTCTGCCGGTTCCAGTAGCGCGCATAAAGACCATCCTGCGCCAGCAGAGCGTCATGCGTGCCCTGCTCGGCGATGCGGCCCTCGTCCAGCACCACGATCCGGTCCATGCTGGCGATGGTCGACAGGCGGTGTGCGATGGCGAGTACGGTCTTGCCCTCCATCACCCGCTCCAGCGCGCGTTGGATCGAGGCTTCGACCTCGGAATCAAGCGCCGAGGTGGCCTCATCCATCACCAGGATCGGCGCGTCCTTGAGGATCGCGCGGGCCAAAGCGATGCGCTGCCGCTGCCCGCCGGAAAGCTTCACGCCGCGCTCGCCCAGATGCGCGTCATAGCCGGTGCGCCCCATGTGGTCGCGCAGGTTCTGGATAAAGCTATGCGCCTCGGCCTTCTCGGCGGCGGCGATCACCTCCTCCATGGTTGCGCCCGGACGGCCATAGCGGATGTTGTCCAGCGCCGAGCGGTTGAACATGGCGGTCTCTTGCGTGACCATGCCGATCTGCCGCCGCAGGCTCTCTTGCGTGACATGCGAGATGTTCTGCCCGTCGATGAAGATCCCGCCCTTTTCCGTGTCGTAGAGCCGCAAAAGCAGCGCCACGAGGGTCGATTTCCCGGCCCCCGAGGCCCCGACGATGCCGATCTTCTCGCCCGGTGCGATGTTCAGCTCGATATGCTCGACACCGCCCTCCTCGCGGCCATAGGCAAAGCCCGCGTCGCGGAACTCGATCCGTCCCTGCGGTACCGCCAGCGGCTGCGCATCCGGCGCATCAAGCAGCGTGTGATCAGGGGTGATGGTGCGGATGCCGTCCTCGATCTCGCCGATATTGGCGTAGATGCCCATCAGCGTGAAACTGACCCAGCCGGTCATCTGGCTGAGCCGGATCGCCACGGCACCGGTGGCCGCGATGTCGCCCGCGGTGACGAAGCCGCGCGCCCAGAACAGCAGCGCGCCGCCGATCAGCACCACCGGCAGCGTGCCTGCCAGCGCCATCAGCCAGAAGCGGAAAGCCGAGGCGACGGTGCCGAAAGAGATGAAGCGCTCGCGGTAGGTCGACATGGCATCGAGCGCGGCCTGATCCTCGAAATCGTCATGGGCAAAGAGTTTGACCGTCTTGATGTTGGTCACCGTGTCGACAAGCTGCCCTGTGACCATCGCCCGCGCTGCCGCCCGTGCCTTCGACCGCACCCGGATGCGCGGCATGAAGAAGCGCAGCAGGAACCCATAGGCGATCACCCAGACCACCAGACCGATGGCGATGCGCCAGTCGATCGAGCCCACCAGCCAGATCGAGCCGATCACCGAGGCCAGCGCAAAGAGCACCGCCTGCACCACCTCGGAGATCACATCGTTCAGCGCCCGCGCGGTCTGCATCTCTTTTTGCGAGATGCGCCCGGCGAAATCATTGTCGAAGAAGGTGACCGAATGGCCCAGCGTGTAGCGGTGCACCCGGCTGAGGATCAGGTTGAAGACATTGGGCTGCATCAGCACCGACTGCACATAGGCCGACAGCCCCGCGATGCCGGGCCGCACCGCGATGAAGAACACCGCGCAGAACAGCAGGAACGGCCAGTGCTCGGCAAACACCGTCTGCGCCGAGCCGCCAAGCGCGCGGTCGATCACATCCCCCAAAAGCTTGGCGGTGATCACCTCGAAGGCCCCACCAAGCGCCGAGAGCAGCGCCGCCGGGATCAGCACCGGCCATGCGCCCTTCAGCGCCCACATGACGAAACGCCCCAGCGTCTGCGGCGGCGGCGTATGGGCGCGGGAAAACGGGTCTATGATGTCGGAAAGGCTCATGCGGGCCCTCTCCTTTGCTTGGGTCTTTGGTGGATCAGGCGGGGCCTTGCGTGTCGGGATCAAGAAATCCGCCCGACTGGCGCGCCCAGAATCCAGCATATAGGCCACCTTGGGCCAAAAGCGCGTCATGTGCACCGTCTTCGACGATCTTCCCGCCGTCCATCACCAGAATGCGATCCATCGCGGCAATGGTCGAGAGCCGGTGCGCGATGGCGATCACCGTCTTGCCCTCCATCATGCCGTAAAGCGTGTCTTGGATGGCGGCCTCGACCTCTGAATCCAGCGCCGAGGTCGCCTCGTCTAGGATCAGGATCGGCGCGTCCTTGAGGATCACCCGCGCCAGCGCGATGCGCTGCCGCTGCCCGCCCGAAAGCTTCACGCCGCGCTCGCCCACATGGGCGTCATAGCCGCGCCGCCCCTGCCCGTCTTCAAGCTCGAGGATGAACTCATGCGCCTGCGCCTGCCGCGCCGCGGCGATCATCTCGACCTCGCTGGCTTCGGGCCGCCCATAAAGCAGGTTCTCGCGCACCGAGCGATGCATCAGCGCGCTGTCCTGCTGCACCATGCCGATCTGCCGCCGCAGGCTGTCCTGCGTCACACGTGTGACATCCTGCCCGTCGATCTCGATTTTCCCCGATTCAGGGTCGTAGAACCGCAGAAGCAGCTTCACGAGGGTCGATTTGCCGGTGCCCGAACGGCCCACCAGACCGATCTTCTCGCCCGGATGGATGGTCAGGCTGATGCGGTCGAGCCCGCCCTGCCCTCGGCCATAGTGATGCGACAGATCGGTCACGGCGATCTCGCCCTGCTCCAGTCGCAGCGGCTTTGCGTCCGCGTCATCCACCAGCGTGATCGGCTGGGCGATGGTCTCCATCCCCTCGGCCACCACGCCAAGCTGGCGGAAGAAGGTGGTCAGCGCCCACATGATCCAGCCGGTCATCGCGTTGAGCCGCAAGGTCAGCGCCGTTGCCGCCGCCACCGCGCCGGTGCTTGCCTCGCCCTGCATCCACAGCGCCACGGCCCAGCCGACCACCCCGACGATCAGCAGACCGTTGAGGATCATCAGACCCAGATCCATCACGGTATAGAGCCGCATCTCGGCCTGAAACGTCTGCCGCGCCTCCTCGATCGCCTCTTTGGCGTAGTCCAGCTCCTGCCGGTCGTGGGCGAACATCTTCACCGCGTGGATGTTGGTATAGGCATCCACCACGCGCCCGGTGACGAAGCTGCGCGCATCCGAGGCGGCCTTGGACGCGGGGCCGACGCGGGTGATCGTCCAGCGCATCAGCACGCCATAGAGCCCCAGCCAGATCAGCATCGGGATCACCAGCCGCCAATCGGCATCGCCCAGCAGGATCACCGCGCCGATGACGTAAGAGACCGAGAAGGTGATGGCGTCGAAAACCTGAAACACCGCCTCTCCGGCGGCGGGCGGGGTCTGCATGATGCGGTTGGCGATGCGCCCGGCGAAATCATTCTCGAACCAGCCGATCGACTGGCGCAGCACCTGCTTATGCGCCCGCCAGCGCACCAGAGTGCCAAAGTTCGGCATGATCGCATTGTTCAGCAGCAGCACGTCCAGCGCCTGAATGAGCGGGCGCAGGAACAGGATGAACAGCGCCAGCGCGATCAGCTGCCCGCCGTGGGCGTCCCAGACCTCGGCAGGCTCTCCACCGAGGATGTCGACGACCCAGCCCATGGCCCAGATCAGCCCGATCTCGACCGCCGCCACCACCACCGAGAGCAGCGCCGTCCAGACGAAGACACGGCGGAAGGGCCGCGCATACTCCAGCATGAAGGGCAGCAGCTTGGTCGGGGGCCGGTCCGTCTGCGGATGGTCCACATAGGGATCGACCATGCTCTCGAAACGGCGAAACATGGGTCAGGTCCTGTACTTTGACCAAAGGTCTAGGTCAGGCCTTACAGGAACACCATGACGGAAAAACTTGCCAGTGCGAGCGCCATCGCCCTTGTGAACCAGCGCCAAGCCGCCGGGGTGGCCAGAAGATAGGTCAGCAGCGCGCCCGCCGAGGTCCAGAAGAGACAGCAAAAGAGGTTCAGACCCGAAAACGCCGAGCCCAGCCGCAACGCCTCGCCCACCGGTCCCAGCGCCGATGGGTAGGCCGAGGCCGCGGCCAGCGCCACCGCCCAGACCTTGGGGTTCACCCATTGAAAGAGCGCGCCCTCGATCAGCGTCATCGGACGCGCCGCCTCGGCCTTCTTGCGGCGCTCGGCGGTCCAGAGGCCCCACGCCATATAGAGCATCCATGCGCTGGCCGCGATGCGCAGCGCAAACTCCAGCCGCGGCATCTGCTGAAGCAGCGCGGCAATGCCGAGCCCGGTGAGACCGGCGGTGATGCCGACCCCCAGAACCACGCCAAAGAGATGCGGCAAGGTGCGTTTCACGCCAAAGCGCGCGCCCGAGGCGGTCAGCAGGATGACATTCGGCCCGGGCGAGAACAGCCCGAAGAAGACAAAGGCATAAAGCGGGTCGAGGGTCATGCAGTGCGCTTACTCGTCAGACAGAAGTTCCGCCTTGGTAAGCGTGAAACCCGATGCGATCCAGCGTTTCTCGGCGGCACGCAGCGCCTCGCCCAGCGCCGGGCCCTTGAGCGCGGGCATCAAATCGCGTGCGGTGAGCGGAAATTTCGCCGCCGCGCCGACGCCCAGCGCGCGGAGATCCGGCTCTGACACGGGCATTTCGAAACTTGCGGCGCGCAGCAGCAGCACATCCTGCGCGGTCTCGGCCCCATGCCTGTAGGCAAGCTCTGCCGGGCCCTGCATCTCGCCGATCAGGCTTTGTAGGGTGTGAAGCTGCTTTTGCTGCGCTTTCGACAGGCGCAGATCAGGCTCTGCGGCACCAAGGCAGGCCAGCCGCCGCAGCGCGTCAGGGGCCACAAGCAGTCTTTGTTCCTCGGCCACCAGCGGGCCGAGAGCCTTCGCGCTCGCGCCCGGCAGCACATGGGCCAGAACACCCACCTGCGCCATCACCGACACGGCCGCCACCGGATCGGGCGCGGACAGAAGGCGCAGCATTTCCTGACCGACGCGCTCGCGCGAGAGCGTATCGAGACCATCGAGATTGCCCGCGATCCCGGCCAGCGCCTCGGGGTCGAACCCCTGTTCAGGATCGCCATACCAAGCTGAAAAGCGGAAGTAGCGCAGCGTGCGCAGATAGTCTTCGCGGATGCGGTCCGAGGCCTCGCCGATGAATCTCACACGCCGGGCGCGCAGGTCGGGAAGCCCTTGCAGAGGGTCGATCAGCAGCCCGCGCGCATCGGCGTAGAGCGCATTCATGGTAAAGTCGCGCCGCGCCGCGTCTTCCGCGATATCGTCCGAAAACCGCACCACCGCGCGGCGGCCGTCGGTTTCCGTGTCGGCGCGGAAAGTGGTGATCTCATGCCCGACGCCATCCGCCACGACGGTGACCGTGCCATGCTCGATGCCGGTGGGCACCGGCTTCAGCCCGGCAGCCTCGGCCAACTCCACCACACGTTCGGGGCGCGCGTCGCTGGCGATGTCCACATCGCTCACCGGCACGCCCATCAGCGCGTTGCGCACGCAGCCGCCCACCACATAGGCCTGATGGCCACCCGCCTCGAGCATCCGCAGCACCGCCTGCGTCGAGGCGCAGGTCAGCCACGCGCCGGTTACCGTGGTGTCAGCGGGCGTCATGCCATGCGCTCCGCCAGCCCGCGCAGCATCCGCGCCGTAGCGCCCCAGATGTAATAGGGACCGTAAGGCACCGTCCAATAATGCCGGGTGGTGCCGCGCCAGCGCCGCCCCTGAATGGCGTAATTGTCCAGCTTGGCGATATGTTCGAACGGCACGCGGAACACTTCGGCGACCTCGCCGGGCTCTGGCACCGGGTCGAAATCGCGCATGATGAGACCCAAGACAGGCGTCACCTCAAAGCCGGTCACGGTTTCATGCGCGGGCAGGCTGCCCAGCACATCCACCCGCCCTTCGGCCAGCCCGACTTCCTCGCGCGCCTCGCGCAGGGCGGCGGCCACGGCGTCTTCGTCACCGGGATCGACCTTGCCACCGGGAAAGGCGATCTGGCCGGGATGGTGCTTGAGCCGCGAACTGCGCTTGGTCAGCACCAGTTCCAGCCCCTGCTCGCAGGCGACAAACCCTGCGAGGACACCGGCGGGACGCAGCTTGCGCCCCTCCGGCAAAACCGTGCCCGGGTTCAGATCGAAATCGGAGGACGCGCCGGAGGTTTCCTCCAGCGCCCGTTTCAGCAGATCGATCTGATCCCGGACGCGGCTCACTTCTTGGCCTCGAAGCCGACCGTTTCCGGGTCGAGCTCGTAGTGCGCGCCGCAGAACTGGCAATCGGCGGTGACGATGCCGTCGTCGGTGGTCATCTTCTCGATGTCCCGCGCCGAGTAGATCGACAGCGACTGGCGCACGCGATCTTCCGAGCAGGTGCAGCCGAAGCGCACGGTCTGTGCGTCGAACACCCGCGGGCCTTCCTCGTGATAGAGCCGCACCAGCAGGTCGGTCGGCGGCAGGTCGGGGCCGATCAGTTCCAGCTCGTCCACCGTGTCGAGGTGGAAGTTCACGCGGCGCCAGTTTTCACCGTCGTCATCGTCGCCAAGCAGGTCCTCGGGGCGCAGCACGCCTTTGTCACCGCTGCCACCCTCACCATCGACGAGCGGCTTGGCGAAGGGCGACGCCTTGGGCATGTGCTGCAGCATCACGCCGCCAGCACGCCAGTTCGACGTGCCATCGGCCTGCGGCACATTGCCGAAGTTCAGCTCGAAGCGGGTCGGGATCTGCTCGGACTGGGCGAAATAGCTCTCGGCACAGCGCGCCAGTGCACCGCCCGCCAGCGGGGTGATGCCCTGATAGGGCGTGGTGCCCTTGCCCTGATCGATGAGCACGGCGAAATAGCCGTCCTCGAGCTGCTCGAAGGCGGGGGCGCTGGTGACCTGCTCGCGGTCGAAGCTGGCGTAGGCGCGCAGCCGGGCTGGTTCGCCCTCTTTTTCGGGGGCGTAGTAATCCGTGGCGATCATCCGCACCGCGCCGCGGGTCTGCACCTGAAGCGACAGCTTCCAGCGCAGCTTCATCGTCTGGCCGATCAGCGCGGTCAGCAGGGTCATCTCGGCGATGAGCCCTTCGACGGCCTCGGGATAGTCATGTTGGCTCAGGATTCCGCTCAGCACCCCGTCAAGCCGCGCCACGCGGCCCCGGATGTCGGCGTGATCCAATTGGAATGGCAGGACGGTATCGTCCCAGGCAAGTTTGCTGCCGATGGTCATGGGGTTTCCTTATCTGCCGGATCTTGGCATATCGGCCCCATATAAGCAGCAAAAACACGGGAACCAAGGGGGACCGATGACTGCACGATACGGCGAGCCGCCCGAATCCGGTCGGCGTTACACGCTGCGCCCCGGCGCTTATGCGATCCTGCCGCGCAACGGGGCGGTTCTGGTCACCCATCAGGCAGAGCCATGGCCCGAATACCAGCTTCCGGGCGGCGGCATCGACGCCGGTGAGTCGCCCATCGCCGCGCTGCACCGCGAGGTTTTCGAGGAAACCGGCTGGCGCATCGCCCGTCCGCGCCGCCTCGGGGCGTTCCGCCGTTTCACCTTCATGCCCGAATACGACCTTTGGGCAGAGAAGCTGTGCATCATCTATGCGGCGCATCCCGTCCGCCCGCTCGGCCCGCCCAGCGAGCCGGGGCATGAGGCGGTCTGGATGAATCCCGAGCTTGCCGCCGAGATCCTCGGCAACCCCGGCGACCGCGATTTCCTGCGCCGCGTTCTGGTCTGAAATCCAAGGGTTCGGCCCGGACTAGTGCCTGTATCAGAGCCTGTTTCAGGGCATTTCAAACTCCAGCAGCGCGGCCGAGACATCGTCGTCGAGCCGCGCGCCCGCGACGATGCGCTGGGTCAGGCGCCAGAAGAGATCGTCGAGAAACTCGGTGCCGCGACCTCCCCCCGAGCGCACCAACGCAAGCAGCCCCTCCTGATCGAGCATCCCGCCGCCCGGCAGCAGCGCCTCGGTGAACCCGTCGGAATAGAGCAGCAGGCGATCACCGGGCGATAGTTGCAGCTGCAGCCGCTCGTAGCTCGCGCCGGGGATCAACCCCACCGGCAGACCGCCATGACCGACGAACTCGGCGCTGCCATCGGCGCGCAGCAGCAGCGGAGGCGGATGCCCCGCCTGCACCAGATCGACCCTACCCTTGTCGAGATCGGCCACCGCATAAGCCATGGTGAGATACTCGGCGATCCCCGGATCCGCCGCCAGACGCTCATTCATGCGCCGCGCCACCTCTTCCGGGGCGCGAAAGAGCGTGCCATGCACGATGCGTTCCAGCGCGATGTTCTGCTCGGGAAAGTCGCCGCCCAGCAGTCCGGCAATCCGCGCGGTCATCAGCGCCGAGGTGATGCCATGGCCCGACACGTCGATGCTGTAGAGACCGACGCTGCGCTCGCAATGAGAGAAACTGCCGACCAGATCGCCGCCCACATGCCCGCAGGGTTTCAGCAGCAGGCTGACTTGCGAGGCCCCGATGCGCCTTGCACGCCGGGGCACCAACGCCTGTTGGATCAACCTTGCCTGCTGCAGATCGCGATCCACAGCGTCATAGGCGGCCTGCAGATGGCCCAAGGTTGCCGACAGCTGCCGCTGCATCTTCAGGATCCGCGCGCCGGCGTTGATCCGGGCGCGCAATTCCGCGGCATTCACCGGCTTGGTCAGGAAATCATCCGCCCCGGCGTCCAAGCCCCGCGCGATCTCGGCCTTGTCGCTTTTTGAGGTGAGCAGAATGAAATAGCCGTAGCGATCCCCGCATTGCGTTCGGAAGTGGCGACAGAGGTCCAGCCCGTCCATCCCCGGCATCATCCAATCCGACAACACTGCATCTGGGCGGCTTTCGGCGCAGATGCGCAGCGCCTCGGCCCCATCCTGCGCCTGCCAGACCTCAAGCCCCCAGCGTTCAAGCATAGAGGACAGGATCTTCAGCTGCAGCGGACTGTCATCCACCACAAGAACCCGACGGATCGGAGCCTCACCACTTCGATCCTCGAGGTTTTCCGCCAGATAGGGAGACACCGTATTTCCTTTGTAGACCCGCCTGCGCGGCAGACCCTAAAGCCCCGGTGTTAACGCCCTGTTTCACCTGACCCGCCGAGATCGAAACACTTCGTTCAGATTTTGCTGCGAGCCTCTGCGGACGGAGGTGCATGGATGACCGACAGACCCGAGGGCGCCGCGCGACAGGCGGCCGCGCCAACCCTGATCGACTGGACCCGCGCTGCCGAGTTGCGCAGCGAGGTGGGGGGCGATGACTTTGATGAGATCGTCGCGCTTTTCCTGCGCGAGGTGCAGCGCGTTCTGGACGCTCTGCCTGCCCAAGCCTCGGAAGTGCCCGATCTTGCGGACAGGCTGCATTTTCTCAAAGGCAGCAGCCTGAACCTTGGCTTCGCGCGGATGTCGGCCCTGTGCGAAAGCGGCGAGCAGGCCGCCGCCACCGGCAAAGGCGATACTGTCGACCTATCGGCGCTGCGCGACTGCTTTGCCCGCTCACGCGCGGAATTTCTGGATCAGCTTGCCGTGCGGCTGGTCGCCTGAAACGAGCGGCCAGCTCAAGACGCCCAGCGCGCCCACATCATCTGACGACGAGTCAGATGACAAATTGCGCCAGAACCTCGTCGTCGGTGATGTCGCGATAGGCATAGCCATGCGCGTCCAGCTTGCCGAAGAGCGCGTCGAAATTCTTCGGATCGGCGGTCTCGATCCCGATCAGCACCGAACCGAAGTTGCGCGCCGATTTCTTCAGGTATTCAAAGCGGGCGATATCATCCTCGGGGCCGAGGAAGTTCAGGAAATCCTTCAGCGCACCGGGACGCTGCGGCAGGCGCAGAATGAAGTATTTCTTCACGCCCGAGTAGCGCAGCGCCCGTTCCTTGACCTCCGGCAGACGCTCGAAGTCGAAATTGCCGCCCGAGGTGATGCAGACCACGGTCTTGCCGCGGATCGCCTGCCCCAGATCCTTCAGCGCATCGACCGAAAGCGCCCCCGCAGGCTCGAGCACCACCCCCTCGACGTTCAGCATCTCGAGCATGGAGGTGCAGAGCCGGTCTTCGTTGATGGTCAGCGTATTGGCAACGCCGACCCCCTTCAGCACCTCGAAGGTCTTGCTGCCGATCTGCGCCACCGCCGCGCCATCGGCGAAATTGTCGACCGCCGCCAGCGGCACCGGCTTGCCCGCCTCGAGCGCTGCGCGCAGGCAGGCCCCGCCCTGCGGCTCGACAAAGGTATATTGCGTGTCGGTGCCGAAATAGCTCAGCAGGCCGGAGCCAAGCCCGCCACCGCCGACCGGGATCACCAGATGATCGGGCACGCGGCCCAACTGCCGTTCGATCTCGACCGCGACGGTGGCCTGCCCCTCGATCACGTCCTGATCGTCGAAGGGCGACAGGAAATGCCCGCCGATCTCGGCACAATAGCCCTGCGCCGCCTTCAGGCATTCGTCGAAATAGTCCCCGATGAGGCGGATCTCGACATTCTCGCCACCGAACATCCGGGTCTTCTGGATCTTTTGCTGCGGCGTGGTCACCGGCATGAAGATCACGCCGCGCTTGTCGAACTGGCGGCACATATAGGCGACGCCCTGCGCGTGGTTGCCCGCGCTTGCGGCCACAAAGGTCTCGACATCGGGGCGCTTGCGCATGGCGTTGAACGCGCCGCGCAGCTTGTAGCTGCGCACCGGGCTCAGATCCTCGCGCTTCAGCCAGATGTCGGCGCCGTGAAGCTGCGACAGGTGATCGTTGCGCAGAAGCGGCGTCTCGGGAAAGACCGAGCGCATTTCTTCTGTGGCGGCGCGGGCGTGATCGAGAAACTCATCCATGCCCACCGACTTGGCGCATCGAAGGCGTTTGCGCAAGCCTCCTCACACGCCGCAGTTTCGGTCAGTCGATCGGCCGCCCCTCGATGAAATGGCCGTAAAGCGAGGTGAGGATCGAGATGCCGATCATCGTGGCGAACCAGTTGATCACCAGCCCATAGACCAGATTGATGATCGAGCCCGCCGTA
Source organism: Salipiger sp. PrR002 (assembly GCF_010500775.1). NCBI lineage: Bacteria > Pseudomonadati > Pseudomonadota > Alphaproteobacteria > Rhodobacterales > Roseobacteraceae > Salipiger > Salipiger sp. PrR002. Next base: position 56,524 of record NZ_JAAGOU010000002.1, on the reverse strand, counting down.
TCGTCGATCAGCGCCGGCAGTTCGACCAGCAGCGAGCCGCCGATCACCACAAGCGCCAGCGTGATCACCGCGCCGTCGTCGTCCTTGGTGGCCTTCCACGCGTCCTTGAGGCTCAGCCGCTCGCCCACCGCAGCGGCGGGCAGGATCAGCCCGAGGCGGAAGAACAGATAACCGCCAAGCCCCACCAGACCGAAGACGAGGATCGGCGCCAGCCCCGGCAGTCCCGCGCTGATCAGCGCCACCGGGATGGCCGCGACCATGAGCCCGAGAAAGATCACCAACCCGATCATGATCGACCGCCCGAAGTAGCCGAGGATCTCGCCGCCATGCCAACGCGGCAGCCAGCCGCGCGGCGTCTCTCCGGTCAGCACGAAGCGATGCCATGCCACGGCGATCCAGAGGCTCGCCAGCACCGCCAGCACCACCAGCACCAGCGCCGGAACTCCGATCACAGTCACCGGTCCGCCAGAAGCATCGGTCTGCATGGGATGCAGATAGGTGGCGATCTGGCTGGCCACCTGCACCAGATAGAGCACCAGCGAGACGCGCAGCGCGGTGCCCAGATTGTCGATCACCATGCGCAGGGAATGCAGGAAAATCCGCCAGCCCTTCATCAAAAACCCCACCTTTTCGAAATTCACCCGGCGATCGCTAGCATATGGACCCCGCAGGTCAACGGGCGATCCTTGCCCCCGATGATAAAAGGCAGTAATGCGCGAAGCCAGTTCATACGTGAGGGAATGTCCATGTCCGCGCCCAAGAAAGTCGTCCTGGCCTATTCCGGGGGCCTCGACACCTCGATCATCCTGAAATGGCTGCAAGCCGAATACGGCTGCGAGGTTGTCACCTTCACCGCCGATCTCGGTCAGGGGGAAGAGCTGGAACCCGCCCGCGCCAAGGCAGAGATGCTGGGCGTGAGTGAAATTTACATCGAAGACCTGCGCGAAGAGTTCGTGCGTGATTTCGTCTTCCCGATGTTCCGCGCCAACGCGCTTTACGAGGGGCTCTACCTGCTGGGCACCTCGATCGCCCGCCCGCTGATCTCCAAGCGCCTTGTCGAGATCGCCGCCGCGACCGGTGCCGATGCCGTCGCCCATGGCGCCACCGGCAAGGGCAACGATCAGGTCCGCTTCGAGCTGGCCTGCTATGCGCTGAACCCCGACATCAAGGTGATCGCGCCGTGGCGCCTGTGGGATCTCACCTCGCGCACGAAGCTCATCGACTTCGCCGAGAAGAACCAGATCCCGATCGCCAAGGACAAGCGCGGCGAAGCGCCCTTCTCGGTCGATGCGAACCTTCTGCACACCTCCTCCGAGGGCAAGGTGCTGGAAAACCCCGCCGAGCAGGCCCCCGACTACGTGCTGCAGCGCACCGTGCCGGTCGAGCAGGCGCCGAACGAGCCCGAGTACATCGAAGTGACCTTCGAACAGGGTGACGCCGTGGCGATCAACGGCGAGGCGATGTCGCCCGCGACGATCCTCACCAAGCTCAACGAGCTGGGCGGCAAGCATGGCATCGGCGTTCTGGACCTGGTGGAAAACCGTTTCGTCGGCATGAAGTCGCGCGGCATCTACGAGACCCCGGGCGGCACCGTGCTGCTCGAAGCGCACCGCGGCATCGAGCAGATCACGCTGGATTCCGGCGCCGGTCACCTCAAGGATTCGATCATGCCGCGCTACGCCGAGCTGATCTACAACGGTTTCTGGTTCTCGCCCGAGCGCGAGATGCTGCAGGCGCTGATCGACAAGAGCCAAGAGCATGTCAGCGGCACCGTCCGCCTGAAGCTCTACAAGGGCTCGGCGCGCACCGTGGCGCGCTGGTCGGATCACTCGCTTTATTCCGAGGCGCATGTGACTTTTGAGGATGACGCCGGTGCCTACGACCAGCAGGACGCGGCGGGTTTCATCCAGCTCAACGCCCTGCGCCTGAAGCTGCTGGCCGCGCGGAACCGCCGCCTGAAAGGCTGAGCCCTTTCCCAGCGCTGACCCGAATGATCCCCGCCGGACATGCCTCCGGCGGGGATATTTTTATCTAGACGAAGCGGCAGCCTCCGTCTCTTCGTCTAGACCCAAATATCCCGGGGAAGACGCGCGCAGCGCGGCGGGGGCAGAGCCCCCTACGTCTAGCAGCGCCGCAGGTCGTGCGGCGGGGGCAGAGCCCCCTACTTCTAGCGGCATCTACCCTCCTCCCTAACCGCCGCGCACTGCGCTAGGCTCGCCCACGAAGGCGGAGGGCACGGCATGGCTGAACTTCAGGAATTCATCGACGCGCAGGCGCAGGTCTGGCCGCAGGTGACGCGCGAGCTGCGGCAGGGTCAGAAGGTCACCCATTGGATCTGGTGGGTGTTTCCGCAATTGGCCGAGCTGGGCCGCTCTCCCCGCGCCCGCCATTTCGGTCTGCGCGACGCCGCCGAGGCACAGGCCTATCTCGCGCATCCGCTGCTCGGGGCGCGGCTCGAGAAATGCGCGGGGCTGCTTCTGCTTCGTAAGGGCAAGACACCCGAAGCGATCCTTGGGCCGGTCGATGCTTTGAAGTTGCGCTCTTGCATGACGCTGTTTGAAGCGCTGCCTTCCGCGCCCGGCGTCTTCGCCGAGGTGCTCGACGCGCTCTACGAGGGCAGCCGCTGCCCGGTGACAAGCGCCGCACTGGCAGGCTGACGCGGCACACACGTCATTCTGAAGAACGAATAAAAAGTCCTGAAGACCAAATAAAAATGGCCGCTTCCGGTCACGACACCGGAAGCGGCCAAGGACGTGCAAAGGTGGGGATACGCAAGCACGCCCTTGCAAGGGGACGCCGGACAAGCCGCGAATATGCGGCCAAAGCCCGTGTCCGATCCCGAATTTCTAACCGTCTATCTTCACCGTCTTGTTCCGCGGCCCACTGCGTAAACTTGCACCACACATCTTAATAAAACCTAAGACGCGGCAGACCTCGGGCGGCTCAACTCGTACCGTTAACCTTACGCCATCCAGCAACCCACAGGAGCAAAGCGGGCTATTCCGCACGACGCTTTCCTATACACGCAGGGCTGCGACACTGAGTTTCAGCGGCGCGAAGTTTTTTCTACATTTTTTGTGAATCTTTTTCGGGCGCGCGTTTGCCGGCACCTGCAAGGCGGCGGAAGTGTCCCAAAACACCCCCGCCGCGCTGTGCTCAGAGCGCCTCGGCGCGGAGCCGTTCGTAGAGCGGCAGCGCCTCATCGGCGACCTGCGCAGCCTCTTCGGACAGCTCGGGCAGCGGCCCTTCGGCACCGGCAAAACCGGTCGAGCGATGCACCGAGCCATACCAATGCGGTGCCCAGACGCCATCCTGCGCGTGGCCGCCCGCGGGCCACGCCAGCATCGCCGGATCGAAGCTGAGACCGATGGCGTCGCACAGGCGGCGCAGCATGACCTCGGGGTCACGCCGGATGTCGGCGCTGTCGATCACCACCGGGCTTTGCCCGGCGGCGCGCATCTCGTCGTAAAGCTCGGCCTGCTGGCGAAACCCCATGTCCTCGGCGGTGGCCGCCTCCCAGCCCTTGGTGAAACTCGCCACCACGCGCGCCGGGTGGCGGATCAGGAAGACGTTGACGCAGTCCGCCATGAACCCACGCGGGATGCCGTCGATCATGTGCTGCACCATATGCTTGTGATAGACATGCGGCTTGCCGCCCGGGATCGGCCCGAGCAGGCTCTGCGCCACCTCTTCGGCACTCTCGGGGCGGCTTTGCTTGATCGCATCGCCCATCGGATGCTCGAGACCCGTGAGCCGCAGGTAGGGGCCGTAAAAGGGCTCGTCCACCACGTGAAAATCGGCGCGATTGCCGAAGGAATACATCAGCGCCGTCGACAGATTGCGCGGCCCGGACCACATGGCCAGTCTCATTGTTCTACTAACTCCAAGTCGATAGCGCGGGTGCGCTGCGTTTCCGGCCCCCTCTCTGCGCTGACGCAACGCCAGCTGTCAATCTTGCGCACCGCGGGTCTGCACGCCAAAGCCGCCGTCACCATAGGGTGAAGATCACCGATTTTCGTTGATTAGACCCGCAGCCCCCCGCAGCCTGAGGCAAAGCGGAGGAGAGATCATGAGACGGCTGCTGATGAAATGCCTGCTGGGCCTTGCGCTGGCGGCGCCCGCATTTGCTTTGCCCGCGGCAGTTCGGGCCGGAGAGATCGTGGTCGCCGGTGGCTGTTTCTGGTGCGTCGAAGCCGATTTCGAGAAGGTGAAAGGCGTGCGCGAAGCGATCTCGGGGTATACCGGCGGGAGGATCGCCAACCCCAGCTACAAACAGGTCAGCGCGGGCGGCACCGGGCATTATGAGGCGGTGCGGATCATCTTCGATGACGCCCGCGTCTCGGCAGAGGAGCTTTACGCGCTGTTCTTCCGCTCGATCGACCCGACCGACGCGGGTGGGCAGTTCTGCGACAGGGGCGAGAGCTATCGCACCGCGATCTTCGTCACTGGCGGGGCGCAGCGCGCGGTCGCGGAAACCGCGAAAGCTCAGGCGCAGGCCGCCTTGGGGCAGAAGATCGTCACCCCGATCCTGCCCGCGGGGCGCTTCTGGCCAGCCGAGGGCCATCATCAGGATTACTACAAGGGCGACAGCCTCGTACTGACCCGCTTCGGCCCGCTCCGGCAGGCCTCGGCCTATAAGCGCTATCGCGAAGCCTGCGGGCGGGATGCGCGGGTGCGGCAGCTGTGGGGCAGCGCCGCGCCCTTTGCCGGGGGCTGAGGGGCTCTGCCCCGTCCGCTGACGCGGACTCCCCGGGATATTTCAACCAAGAGGAAGAACGCCGGTCAGAAGCGGTGCTCGGTGACGTCCTTGAGGTCGGGGATCACGTCGGCAGTGCCCTCGCGCATAACCATCAGCGCCGCGGCGCGCTGCGCCAGTTCGATCGCCGTCGCCATCGGCAGCGCCCGGTCGAGCCCGGCCAGCAGGTAGCCCGTGAAGGTGTCACCCGCGCCGGTGGTGTCCACCGGGGTGACCGGCAGCGCGGCGAAATTTCGGCTCTCGCCGCTGTCGGTGTTGATCCAGCGGCAGCCCTTGGCGCCCAGCGTCACCACCACGTCGCGCACCGGAATGCTCTCGATGCCCTGCCCCGTCGCCTCTTCGAGCTGCGCCGCCTCGACCTCGTTGAGCACCAGCAGATCGAGCAGCGGCAGCACGGCAGTCACCGCCTCGGCATCGAAGGGCGCCGCCGCATAGGCCACGCGCAGCCCGCGTCGCGAGGCGATCTCGGCGGCCTCGCGCTGCAGGTTGGTCTCGTTCTGGAACACGAAGATGTCTTCGGGTCCGGCCTCTTCAAGACCGGCCTCGACGCGTTCGGGTGACAGGGCGCGGTTGGCACCGGGATAGATCAGGATGCTGTTCTCGGCATCGGCATCGAGCATGATGATGGCATGGCCGGTGGTCTCGTCGATCACTGTGATCTGCCGCGTGTCGACGCCGTATTCGGTCAGCCGCTCGATCGCCCAGCGCCCGTCGGGCCCGACGGCCCCAAGATGCACCACCCGCGCCCCGGCGCGCGCCGCGGCCACCGACATATTGGCCCCCTTGCCGCCCAGCCCACGCGTCAGCCGGCTGGTCGCCAGCGTCTCGCCCGGCGCCAGCAGATGCGGCAGCCGATAGGTCATGTCGGCATTGATCGACCCGAGGTTGAAGATCGCCATGCTGCGCCCTGCCCTTTCATTGTTCTCAAAAATACGCCTGCCGGTAAGGCCCGGCAGGCGCAGACATCGGATCAGCCGACCTTGCAGGCCGCCAGAACCGCCATGTTGAGGATGTCATTGGCGGTCATCGTCGTCGAGCAAATCTGGATCGAACTGTCGATGCCTGCGAGGATCGGGCCGATCACCGTCGCCCCCGCCATCTCCTGCATCAGTTTGACCGAGATCGAGGCCGAGTGCCGCGCCGGCACCACGAGGATGTTCGCCGGGCCGCTCAGGCGCTGGAACGGGTAGTTCTCTTGCGCGCGGGTGTTGAGCGCCACATCCACGGTCATCTCGCCCTCGTATTCGAAGTCGACGCCGCGCTGGTCGAGGACCATCGGCGCGCGATGCATCTTCGAGGCGCGTTCCGACACCGGATAGCCAAAGGTCGAGAAGGACACGAAGGCCACCCGCGGCTCGAGCCCGAGGTGACGGGCGACCCCGGCGGCGCGCTCTGCGATATTCGCCAGATCCTCGGCTTCGGGCCATTCATGCACCAGCGTGTCGCTGATCAGCACGATGCGGCCCTTGTGGAGCAGCGCGGTGACGCCCGCCACGCCGCTTTCGGCATCGGCGTCGAACACCTGATTGATCGCTTCCATCACATGCGCCGACTTGCGCGTCGCGCCGGTGATCAGACCGTCGCCATGGCCATGCGCCAGGAGCAGCGAGGCGAACACATGGCGATCGCGCGCCGCCAGACGGTGCACGTCCTGCCGGTCGTAGCCCTTGCGCTGCAGGCGCTGGTAGAGAAACTCTTTGTAGGTCTCGAGGTGCTCGGTGTTGGCGGCGTTGACCACCTTGATCTCGCGCACCGCATCGGCAAGGCCGCTGGCCTCGAGCTTCTCTTTCACATCCGCCTCGCGGCCCACGACGATCGCCTTGCCGAAGCCGTTGCGCTGATACATGACCGCCGCGCGCAGCACGCGCGGGTCGTCGCCCTCGGCAAAGATCATCCGCGCCTGTGCGGCCCGCGCCCGGCTGTTGATGCTGCGCAGCACCGAGGCGGTGGGATCCATACGGCCCATGAGGCCCGCCTGATAGGCATCCATGTCGATGATCGGACGGCGCGCCGCGCCGGTGTCCATGCCCGCTTTGGCGACGGCGGGCGGAATGCGGTGGATGAGGCGCGGATCAAACGGCGTGGGGATGATGTAGTCGCGCCCGAAGGTCAGCGATTTGCCATAGGCCAGCGCCACCTCGTCCGGCACATCCTCGCGCGCCAGTTCGGCCAGCGCCTCGGCGCAGGCGATCTTCATCTCGTCGTTGATCGAGCGCGCGTGAATGTCGAGCGCGCCGCGGAAGAGATAAGGAAAGCCCAGAACGTTGTTCACCTGGTTCGGGTAGTCCGAACGGCCGGTGGCGACGATGGCGTCGACGCGGACTTCATGCGCCTCTTCGGGGGTGATCTCGGGATCGGGGTTGGCCATGGCGAAGATCACCGGGTTGTCGGCCATGCTTTTCACCATGTCCTGCGTCACCGCGCCCTTGGCAGACACGCCAAGGAACACGTCGGCGCCAACCATCGCCTCTTCGAGCGTGCGCAGGGAGGTGTTGGCCGCATGGGCCGACTTCCACTGGTTCATGCCCTCGGTGCGGCCCTGATAGATCACGCCCTTGGTGTCGCACATGATGCAATTGTCATGCTGCGCGCCCATCGACTTCAGCAGCTCGAGGCAGGCGATGCCCGCCGCGCCCGCGCCGTTGAGCACGATCTTCACCTCTTCGATCTTCTTGCCCGAGAGGTGCAACGCGTTGATCAGGCCCGCGGCGCAGATCACCGCCGTGCCGTGCTGGTCGTCGTGGAAGACCGGGATGTCCATCTCTTCCTTCAGGCGCTGCTCGATAATGAAGCATTCGGGCGCCTTGATGTCCTCGAGGTTTATGCCGCCGAAGGTCGGCCCCATCAGCTTGCAGGCCTTGATGAATTCCTCGGGATCCTCGGTGTCGAGTTCGATGTCGACCGAGTTCACATCGGCAAAGCGCTTGAAGAGCACCGATTTGCCTTCCATCACCGGCTTGCCACCGAGCGCGCCAAGATTGCCGAGACCCAGCACCGCAGTGCCGTTCGAGATCACCGCAACGAGGTTGCCCTTGTTGGTGTAATCATAGGCCAGTTCGGGGTTTTCGGCGATTTCCTCGCAGGGCACGGCGACGCCGGGCGAATAGGCAAGGCTCAGGTCGCGCTGCGTGGTCATCGGCACTGTGGCCTGCACTTCCCACTTGCCGGGCGTCGGCTCGAGATGGAAGGCCAGCGCCTCTTCACGGGTGAACTTGGATTTCGACATGAGCGTGCTTCCCTCGACTATGAGCGGCGTTCCTCTTAGCGCAGGGGAAGGCTCTGCTCAACTGATTGCATTTCGCCTTTCGCCGCCCCTCGGGGCTTTGCTAAACCAGCACAAAGCAGCACTGGGGGACTACATGACGGCAGTCACGCCGATGATGGCGCAATATCTTGAGATCAAAGCGCAGTATCCGGACGCGCTCTTGTTCTACAGGATGGGCGACTTCTACGAGATGTTCTTCGACGACGCGGTGGCGGCGGCGGAAGCTCTCGACATCGCGCTGACCAAGCGCGGCAAGCATGCGGGCGATGACATCCCCATGTGCGGCGTTCCGGTGCATGCCGCCGAGGGCTACCTGCTGACGCTGATCCGCAAGGGCTTTCGCGTCGCTGTCGGCGAGCAATTGGAAAGCCCCGCCGAGGCCAAGAAGCGTGGCCATAAATCGGTGGTGAAACGCGACGTGGTGCGGCTGGTGACCCCCGGCACGCTCACCGAAGAGTCGCTGCTGGAAGCGCGCCGCCACAACTATCTTGCCGCTTTGGGCCGTGTTCGGGACGATTGGGCGCTGGCGTGGTGCGATATTTCCACCGGCGCGTTTCACGTGATGCCCCTCGCCCGCGCCCGCATCGGTGCCGAACTGGCGCGGCTCGCGCCCTCGGAAGTGCTGGTCTCGGAAAGCACCGACGAAGATCTGCGCCCGGTGCTGAGCGATCTCGGCATTTTCCCCACGCCGCTTGGGGCTGCGTCTTTTGACAGTGCCGGGGCCGAGGACCGCCTGAAAAGGCTCTTTTCCGTGCAGACCCTCTCGGGCTTCGGCGCGTTCGAGCGGCCCGAGCTTTCGGCCATGGGCGCGCTGGTCGACTATCTCGACATCACGCAGAAAGGCCGCCTGCCGCTGCTGCGCCCGCCGCAGCGCGATGCCGTGTCGAACCTGCTGCAGATCGACGCCGCCACCCGGCGCAATCTTGAACTGACCCATTCGATGAACGGCGGTCGCGCCGGATCGCTACTGTCGGTGATCGACCGGACGGTGACGCCCGGCGGCGCGCGGCTATTAGAAAGGCGAGTTTCTTCCCCTTCGCGCAATCTTGGCGTGATCGAAGGGCGGCTTCAGGCTCTGGATTGGGCGATGGGCGCGCCGGAGGCACCGCAGCTGCGCGATGGTCTGCGCAAGGTGCCCGACCTTGACCGCGCGCTCTCGCGCCTCGGGCTCGACCGGGGCGGGCCGCGCGATCTGGCCGCCGTGCGCAACGCGCTGGCGCAGGCCGAAGAGATCGCCGAGACCCTAAACAGTGCCGAATTGCCCCCCTTGCTGGCCGATGCACGTGAAACACTCACCGGCCATGACGAGCTGATCGCGCTGCTCGAGGCGGCGCTGGTTGCCGAGCCGCCGCTGATGGTGCGTGACGGTGGTTTCGTCGCACCCGGCTACGACGCGCAACTCGACGAGGCGCGCACCCTGCGGGACGAAGGCCGCGGTGTGATCGCCTCTATGCAGGCGAAATATGCCGAAATGGCCGGGGTGAACTCGCTGAAGATCAAGCACAACAACGTGCTGGGCTACTTCATCGAGACCACGGCGACCCACGCCGAAAAGATGATGTCGGCGCCGCTGAACGAGACCTTCATCCACCGCCAGACCACCGCCAATCAGGTACGCTTCACCACGGTCGAGCTGACCGAGCTGGAAACCCGCATCCTCAACGCCGGGAACGAGGCGCTGGAGATTGAAAAGCGGCTCTATGAAAGCCTGAAAGGTGCCATTCTGGCCCGCGCGCCGCAGGTGTCAGAGACCGGGCTGGCGCTGTCCGAGTTCGATGTGGCGCTTGGCCTTTCCGATCTGGCCAAGGCGCAGAACTGGTGCCGCCCGCAAGTGGATGACAGCCGCGCCTTCGAGATTGTCGCGGGCCGTCACCCGGTGGTCGAACGCGCGCTACAACAACAGGGCGGCGCGCCCTTCATCGCCAATGATTGTGCCTTGAACGCCAATGGCGAGGGCGCGTCGGTGACGCTGCTGACCGGCCCGAACATGGCGGGTAAATCGACCTACCTGCGGCAGAACGCGCTGATCGCCCTGCTGGCGCAGATGGGCTCCTATGTGCCTGCGGACCGCGCGCATCTGGGGGTGGTCAGCCAGATTTTCAGCCGCGTCGGCGCCTCTGACGATCTGGCGCGCGGGCGCTCGACCTTCATGGTCGAGATGGTCGAGACCGCCGCGATCCTCAATCAGGCTGACGACCGCGCGCTGGTGATCCTCGACGAGATTGGCCGCGGCACCGCCACCTATGATGGCCTGTCGATCGCATGGGCGACGCTGGAGCACCTTCACGGCGTGAACCGCGTGCGCGGGCTCTTCGCCACGCATTACCACGAGCTGACGCAGCTGGCTGCCAAGCTCGAGGGAGTCAGCAATGCCACCGTCGCGGTGAAGGAATGGGACGGCGAGGTGATCTTCCTGCACGAGGTGCGCGAAGGGGCAGCCGACCGCTCTTACGGCGTGCAAGTGGCGCAGTTGGCGGGTTTGCCGCCCGCGGTGATCGCCCGTGCCCGCGACGTGCTGAGCGCGCTGGAGGAAGGCGAACGGGGCCGGACCTCGCCCAAGGCGCTGATCGACGATCTGCCGCTATTCTCGGCAGCGGCGAAACCAGAGCCTGTTGCGGCACCGAAAGGCCCCTCGGAGGTGGAAGAGAAGCTGGCGACGCTGCTGCCCGACGAGATGACCCCGCGCGACGCGCTGCAGGCGCTTTACGATCTGAAGTCTCTGTTGAAGGGGTAAGCCGGACTCACGTGAAACATGCACTGCAGGTGGGTTCACGTGAAACGAAAGCCGGGTGAGCGCCTGCCCGTAGGCTGGCGCTGCTACGATCGCGGTCTTCGCTTTATACCGGCCAAGTCCGGGCGACCTTCGAGCGTTCCACAAAGGCGACAAAGCGCCAGCCCGCAGGGACGGGCAGTCGCTCGCCCGGCGGCCTTCGGCCTTTGCTCCGGACGGATCAGCGCAACGCCCAAAAGAAAAACCCCCGGCCTTTCGACCGGGGGTTTTCCGTTTTTCACTGTGACGAGATCAGCCCTGCATCGAGCTAACGCCGACCTGCGCCGGACGCAGCAGCCGGTCGTAGAGCATGAAGCCCTCTGCCGAGACCTGAATGATCTCGCCCGCTTTGGTGCCGGGCACCGGGGCTTCGAACATCGCCTCGTGGTGCTTGGGGTCGAACTTGTCGCCCACCTCGGGGGTGATCGCGGTCATGCCGTGCTTGCTGAACACGTTCAGCAGCTCGCGAAGGGTCAGCTCCACACCTTCGATCAGCGCCTCTGCCGCCTCGGCCTCGCGCGCGGCGTTCAGCGCGCGGTTGAGGTTGTCGTAGACCGGCAGCAGGTCACGGGCCAGCTTCGAGCCGCCGTATTGCTGCGCCTCGCGGCGGTCCTTGTCGGCGCGCTTGCGCGCGTTCTCGGCATCCGCCAGCGCCCGCATGAAGCGGTCTTTGTATTCGTCACGCTCAGCGCGCAGTTCGTCCAGCGCGATCGCCTCGTCGTCCATCTCTTCCATCTCGCTCGCGAGGGCTTCGGCCTCTGCCGCCTCGATATCGTCGAGAAATTCGTCTTTATTCGCGTCTGCCATGTCTAACCTCTAGCTCCGCTCAGCAATCAGCCTGCCGACCAGCTGTGCCGTGTAGTCCACGATGGGTACGATCCGCCCGTAGTTGAGCCGCGTGGGTCCGATGACCCCAACCGCACCGATTATCTTTCGATCCGCGTTCATATATGGAGACACCACCAGAGAGGAACCCGAAAGTGAGAAAAGTTTGTTCTCCGAGCCGATAAAAATGCGGACCCCGTCGCCTGCTTCGGCAAGCTGAAGGAACTCGGCGATATCCCGCTTGCGCTCGAGGTCGTCAAACAGCGAGCGAATGCGGTCGAGCTCTTCGACCTCGCTGTCCTGACCCAGAAGATTCGCCGTGCCGCGCACGATCAGACGGGCCGAATTGTCGGCGTCCTTCTCCCACGCCGCCATGCCGGTTTCGATCAGAGCCGCGGCCAGCGCGTCGATCTCTTGCCGCCGCGCACTGATCTGCCGCCCGATCTCGCCGCGCAGTTCCGACAGCGTTTTGCCCTCGATCAGCGCGTTGAGGAAATTCGCCGCCTCGCGCATCGAGCTTGGGGTCTGTCCCGGTGGCGGGGTGAAGAGGCGGTTCTCGACGTGACCATCGGCAAACACCAGCACCACAAGCGCGCGGTCATGGCCCAGCGAGACAAACTCGATATGCTTGACCGGTGCCTCATGTTTGGGCGTCAACACCAGCGAAGCGCCATGGGTCACCCCCGAGAGCGCCGCGCCGACCCGGTCGAGCAGGCCGCCCACATCGTCACTGCGATTGGAGGTCGTGGCGTCCAGCGCCTCGCGGTCGGACATATCCAGATCGCGCACTTCCAGCAGCCCGTCGACGAACATCCGCAGCCCCACCTGCGTCGGCACGCGCCCGGCGGAAACATGCGGGCTGTCGAGCAGGCCGAGATATTCCAGATCCTGCATCACGTTGCGGATCGTCGCCGCCGAGACCTTCTCGGACAGGCTGCGCGTCAGGGTGCGCGAACCGACCGGCTCGCCCGTCTCGAGATAGCTCTCAACCACACGGCGAAACACCTCGCGCGAGCGATCGTTCATTTCATCAAGAAGACGGTTACCCTCTTTCATCCTAAACTCCGGCTGTTCAGGGTCATTAAAGGTGCCTCTCGCGCCCCGTCAATCGGGGTTGCGGCAAAGCATCTGCACCAGTATCCCGAGCGCGACTAGGATAAGAGGCACCGAATGAGACCTTCAGGACGAGATCTAAGTGATATGCGCGCCGTTTCAATCGAGACAGGTGTCACGAAACATGCCGAAGGGTCTTGCCTGATCAAAATGGGCGATACCCACCTCATCTGCACCGCCACGCTCGAAGAGCGCGTGCCGCCCTTCGTCAAAGGCTCGGGCCTTGGCTGGGTGACGGCGGAATACGGCATGCTGCCGCGCTCCACCGGCTCGCGCATGCGCCGCGAGGCGTCGAGCGGAAAACAGGGTGGCCGCACCGTCGAGATCCAGCGCCTGATCGGCCGCTCGCTCCGCGCCGGTGTCGACCGGGTTGCGCTTGGCGAGCGTCAGATCACCATCGACTGCGACGTGATCCAAGCCGATGGCGGCACCCGCTGCGCCGCGATCACCGGCGGCTGGGTCGCGCTGCGCCTTGCGGTGAACAAGCTGATGAAGGCCGGTATGATCAAAAGCGATCCGCTGACCCCGGTGGCGGCTGTGAGCTGCGGCATTTACGCCGGTCAGCCGGTGCTTGATCTCGACTATGCCGAGGATTCCGAGGCCGGTGTCGACGGCAACTTCATCCTGCGCGGCGATGGCCAGCTGATCGAAGTTCAGATGTCCGCCGAGGGCGCCACCTTCAGCCGCGACCAGATGAACAAGCTGATGGACCTCGCTGAAGCGGGCGTTTCGAAGTTGGTCGAGGCTCAACTGGCGGCCACCGCATGACCCGCAAGTTCACCGACAAGAAGCTGCTCGTCGCGACCCACAATGCCGGCAAGCTCGAAGAGATCACCGATCTGCTGAAGCCCTTCGGCATCGAGGTCGTGGGCGCCAAGGAGCTTGACCTTCCCGAACCCGAGGAAACCGGCACCACTTTCGTCGAGAACGCCCGCATCAAGGCGCATGCGGCGGCAAAGGCCACCGGCCTGCCCGCCCTCGCCGATGACAGCGGCATCTCGGTCGACGCTCTGGACGGTGCCCCCGGTGTCTATACCGCCGATTGGGCCGAAACCGGCCAAGGCCGCGACTTCATCATGGCCATGGGCAAGACCCATGACGCCCTGCGCCAGACCGGCGCCGAACAGCCCTGGACCGCGCGTTTCAACTGCACGCTGGTTCTGGCGTGGCCCGATGGCACCGACGCGGTGTTCCCCGGCGTGATGGAAGGCCGCGTGGTCTGGCCGATGCGCGGCGACAATGGTCACGGCTACGACCCGATCTTTCAGCCCGAGGGCTATGAGATCACCTTCGCCGAGATGGGCAGCGACGAGAAAAACCGCATCAGCCACCGCGCCGATGCCTTTGCCAAATTCGTGAAGGGCTGCTTTGCCCAAGACGATGCCTAAGTCCGGGCCTGAAACCTGGCGTGAAGGAGGCTTCGGCCTCTACGTGCATTGGCCTTTCTGCGAGGCCAAATGCCCCTATTGCGACTTCAACAGCCACGTCGTCCGGTCGATCGACCAGACCCGCTGGGCCGAAGCGCTGAGCTCCGAGGTCCGCCGCTATGGCGAGATGACCTCGGGGCGTCATCTCAACTCGATCTATTTCGGTGGCGGCACTCCTTCGCTGATGGAGCCTGCCACCGTTCAGGCCGTGCTCGATGCGGCGCGCGAGCATTGGACATGGGCCAATGACATCGAGATCACGCTCGAGGCCAATCCCCGCTCTGTCGAAGTGTCGAAGTTCGAGGGCTTCCGCGAGGCGGGTGTAAACAGGGTCTCGATGGGCATTCAGAGCCTGCGTCCCAATGATCTGCGCCGCCTCGGGCGGCTGCATGACGTCGATGAGGCGATTGCAGCGCTCGGCACCGCGAAGTCCGTCTTTGACCGCGTGAACTTCGACCTGATCTATGCCCGCGAAAACCAGAGCATTGCCGACTGGGAAGTGGAACTGCGCGAGGCGCTCGATCTCGCCGGCGATCACCTGTCGCTCTACCAGCTGACCATCGAGGAAGGCACGATGTTCTGGGAGCGCGCGCAGCGTGGCCAGATGAAGCATCTGCCGGGCGAGGACCTCGCCGCCGACATGTTCCTTGCCACACAAGAGATCACCGCCAAGGCGGGCTTTGCGCCCTATGAAGTGTCGAACCACGCGCTGCCCGGCGCGCAGTCGCGGCACAATCTGGTCTACTGGCGCGGCGGCGATTACGTCGGCGTCGGCCCCGGCGCGCATGGGCGCGTCACCGTGAACGGCGTTCGCCACGCGACCGAGGCATGGAAGATGCCCGGCGCATGGATCGAAAAGGCCGAAGCCCATCGCGCCGACAGCGTCTTCGATCCGCTGGATACGTCAGACATCATGACCGAGTTCGTGATGATGGGTCTGCGTCTCGCCGAAGGCATTTTGCTGTCTCGACTTGCCGAGATCTCCCCGACACCCCTGCCCGCGCAGAAGATCGCCGACCTTCAGGACTTGGGCCTTCTGTGGCGCGAGGGAGATCTCCTTGGCGCCACCACCGAGGGGCGGCTTGTGCTCAACGGCGTGATTGCCGAGCTTCTCACCTCCTGATCCACGTGGAACATACCCACAGGATCCTGTGCAGATCCGGCAGAGATCCTGTGGACAGATCTGATCGTGCGAGACAGGTGAAACGTAAAAGGCCGAGCCACTATGGCTCGGCCTTCGTGTTTTCAGGGTGTTTTCCGGGCCGATCTGCCAGATCTAGAGGGATCTGAGCATCAAACCGCTACCCCTTGTTTCCTCAGAGAATATGCCTGACGCGGTTGCGAGATCTCTCCACAGGATCCTGTGGAGATCTCTTCAGCGTGCCGCGCTGAGGATGGCGCAAAGCTTGTCGAGTTCCTCGAAGGTCCGGTAGCTGATCGTCAGCTTGCCATTCTCCTGCCCCGGCTGGTTCTGGATCGCGACTTTCATCCCAACAGCCGCCGAGAGATCTCCCTCAAGCGCGCGGGTGTCAGCGTCCTTTTCAGACCCTGCAAGGCTGGTTCGAGACGGGCTCTGCTCTTTCTGCGGCTGCGGCTTCGCCAGTTGCTCGGCCTGACGAACCGACAGCTTGCGGCGCACGATCTCCTTGGCGACCTCTTCGGGGTTCTCTGCCGTGACCAGCGTACGCGCATGGCCCGCGGTCAACTGCCCCTCGACCACCATGGTCTGCACCGACTCCGGCAGGTTCAGCAGCCGCAGCAGGTTCGCGATATGACTGCGGCTTTTGCCAAGCGCTTCGGCGATCTTTTCCTGCGTATGCCCGAAACGGTTCATCAGCTGCTTGTAGCCCGCCGCCTCTTCGATCGAGTTCAGATCCGCCCGCTGGATGTTCTCGATGATCGCGACTTCGAGCACTTCGATGTCGTCGAACTCGCGCACCAGCGCAGGGACTTCGTGCAGCTGCGCCATCTGCGCGGCGCGCCAGCGACGCTCGCCCGCGACGATCTCGAACTCGCCTTCTGACCCCGGACGCGGCCGGACGATGATCGGCTGGATAATGCCCTTCACGCGGATCGATTCCGCTAGCTCGTTGAGCTGGTCCGGCGTGAAGGTCCGGCGCGGCTGATCTTTGTTGGGGAAGAGTTTCTCGATCGGGATCATGCGATCAGGTGTCCTTGGTGTCGTATCCGCCTCGGCCTCGGCAGGCCGGACGTCGACGTCGGACATAAGCGCCGAAAGCCCACGTCCGAGCCCCCGCCGCATTTCGCGTTTCTCTGCCATTTCTGCCCTCTCGTGACGTATTTTTTGGTTATGCCGCCATCTGCGCATTGTTGCGCAGCAGTTCTTCTGCGAGGGCGCGATAGGCCAGCGCACCCTTCGAATTTGTGTCGTAAGTCAGGACCGGGCACGCATAAGACGGCGCCTCGCTCACCCGCACGTTCCGCGGGATCACGGTGTTGAACACCAGATCACCGAGGTTGGCGCGCGCGTCCTCTTCCACCATGCGCGACAGGTTGTTCCGCGCGTCGAACATCGTCAGCACAATCCCCTCGATCCGAAGATCGGGATTGGCGCTCTGCCGCACTTCGCGGATCGTCAGCATAAGCTGCGACAGACCTTCCAGCGCGAAGAACTCGCTCTGCAGCGGCACCAGAATGGAATGCGCCGCGACCATCGCGTTCACCGTCAGAAGGTTCAGCGAGGGCGGGCAGTCGATCAGAACGAAATCAAAGCCGAACTGGGCCATATCCGCCTGCCGCAGCGCATCATGCAGAAGGAAGCTGCGCTTTTCGTTGGCGACGAGTTCGATGTCCGCCGAGGCCAGATCAACCGTTGCCGGGATCAGCTGCAGGTTCGGCGTTTCCGTCGAAAGGATCATATCCGACAGCGGCGCATCTTCGAGAAGCAGCTCGTACGCGGTGTATTCGCGCGCCTCAGGCTCGATTCCGAGCCCGGTGGACGAGTTCCCCTGCGGGTCGAGGTCGACCACCAGAACCTTCATGCCGCGCTCTGCCAGCGCCGCGCCAAGGTTGATCGTCGTCGTGGTCTTGCCCACCCCGCCCTTCTGATTGGCAATGGCTACGATCTTGGCCGCGCCGGGCCGGAAGGTATCAGACATGAGTCGGCACTCCGATTTGCAAGACAACCGCATTGGGATCAGTAAGGCTTGTATGCCGTGTCAGTTCAAACTGCCACATCTTGCGTGCTTCGGCGATTTCTTTTTCCGCCTGCGCGCCCTTTGGGAAGAGCGCCATGCCGGTCTCGCTCAAGTGGTGATCAGCGAAACCAAGAAGTTTATTCAAAGACGCCAGCGCACGCGCGCTGAGCACATCGGCCCTCAGCGACGGGATCTCTTCGATACGGCGCGCTTCGACATTAGCCGTCGCGCCCGTTTCCCGCAGAACCGTCCGCAGAAACGCGCATTTCCTCTGGTCACTTTCCACCAGCGTGACCCTCATATCCGGTGCGAACTCGTCGCGCAGGATGGCCACGACCAGCCCGGGAAACCCTCCGCCACTGCCCAGATCCGCCCAATGCGCAGGTTTTTCCTGCGGGATCTGCCAGATCTGAGCGGAATCCACGATATGCCGCGTCCAAGCCTCGTCGAGTGTGCTTGGCGAAACGAGGTTGATCCGCGGATTCCACTTCTTCAGAAGGTCGGTGTAGTGCTCGAGGCGGTCCCATGTTTCACGTGAAACACTGAGGCCGCCGCCAAGGTCCGGAAAGCTCATGCGCTGCGCGCCTTTTCCACGCGGCGGAGACGGATCAGCAGAAGCGACAGCGCCGCGGGCGTCATCCCATCGACTTTCGCCGCTTGAGCGAGCGTCGACGGGCGCGCATGCGCCAGCTTTTGCTTCAATTCGTTGGAAAGCCCTTCGATGCTCGCAAAATCGAAGTCTGCCGGGACCTGATAGGTCTCGTCCCGCTTCAGCGCTTCAACGTCGCGCTGTTGCCGATCGATGTAATTGGCGTAGAGCGCGTCTTTTTCCAGCTGGCTGCCGATCTCTTCGTCGATTTCCGCGAGATCCGGGACATGGGTCCGAAGAAACTCCATCGAAATATCGGGGAAGGACAGCAGTTGGAACAGGCTGCGGCGCGCGCCATCGGCGTTCATCTTCAGGCCAAGCTCGGTCAATTCCCGCGGCGTCATGGTGAGATCAGAGAGGATCCCCTTGCCCTGCTCGAGCTTTTCGGACTTCTCAAGGAATGCAGCTTTGCGCGCTTCGGACACGCAGCCGATCTCTAGCGCCTGCGGCGTGAGGCGCTGGTCCGCATTGTCGGCGCGCAGCGAAAGGCGGAATTCGGCGCGCGAAGTGAACATCCGGTAGGGCTCGGTCACGCCGCGCGACGTCAGATCATCGATCATGACGCCGATATAGCTGTCGGTCCGGCTGAAAGTGATCTCCTCGCGTCCCAAGCTTTGGGCGGCCGCATTGAGACCTGCCACAAGACCTTGTGCCGCGGCTTCCTCATACCCCGTGGTACCGTTGATCTGCCCGGCGAGATAAAGGCCAGAGACAGCTTTCACCGAAAGCCGCAGGTCCAGCGCACGCGGATCGACGTAGTCATATTCGATCGCGTATCCGGGCTGCAGAATGCGCGCGTTCTCCAGACCAACGATCGAGCGGACATAGGCGTCCTGCACGTCCTCGGGCAGCGAGGTCGAAATTCCGTTCGGATACACCGTGTGATCGTCGAGCCCCTCGGGCTCGAGGAAGATCTGATGCGACTCCTTATCGGCAAAGCGCACGATCTTGTCCTCGATCGAGGGGCAGTATCGGGGGCCAATGCCCTCGATATGGCCGCCATACATGGCGGATCTGCTCAGATTGTCGCGGATCAGCTCGTGCGTGCGTGCATTGGTGTGGGTGATCCCGCAAGAGATCTGCCGCGCGTAAGGCGCCTTCGACATGAAGGAGAAGAGCACCGGATCTTCGTCACCGGGCTGGCTTTCCAGAATGTCCCAATTGATTGTGCGCCCATCCAGACGCGGCGGCGTGCCGGTTTTGAGCCGTCCGAGCGGCAAAGCCAACTCATCCAGACGTTCGGCAAGCTTCACCGCGGGCTTATCGCCCATCCGGCCGCCGGGACGCTTTTGATCGCCAATGTGGATGACACCCCGCAGGAAAGTACCCGTGGTCAGCACGACGGCGCCGGCTTTCAGCTCGGATCCGTCGGCAAGAACCACGCCCTGCACGAGATCTCCCGACTTCATAAGGTCGGTCACCTCGCCTTCCACGATCGAAAGGTTCGGTGCGGCCTCCATTTCGCGCAGCATGGCTTCGCGGTAGAGTTTGCGGTCGGCCTGCGCGCGCGGTCCTTGAACGGCGGGGCCTTTGCGGCGGTTCAAAAGGCGGAACTGAATACCCGCCTGATCCGCGACACGGCCCATCACACCATCCATGGCGTCGATTTCGCGCACGAGGTGGCCTTTGCCGAGGCCACCAATCGCCGGATTGCAGGACATTACGCCGATTCCGCCCCGCGTCAGCGTGACCAGAGCGGTGCGCGCACCAAAACGGGCCGCTGCAGCAGCGGCTTCGGTACCGGCGTGACCACCGCCGACGACAACGACGTCAAAGTCGAGTTGTTTCACGTGAAACACTCCTTACTTACCCAGGCAGAAGCTCGAGAAGATCTTGTCCAGCAGATTCTCAACGTCGACGCGGCCGATCAGGGCTTCAAGGCGTCGAATCGAGACCCGGACTTCCTCTGCAGCGATATCATACCGCTCGGGTCCGAAATCAAGCAATTCCAGCGCGGTTTCAAGGGCTGCGCTGCCTTCGGCAAAGGCCAGCCGGTGACGTTCGCGTGTGGCGAGACCGCTGGATTGAACGCGCTCGGACAATGTCTCGCCAATTTGCGCGACGAGCGCATCAATGCCCTGCCCCGTGCTTGCAGAAATCGCCTCTGCGTCGCCGGAGATATCTCCCTTGGACCGGCGAATGATGTCGCCCTCGCGCGGAGAGACATCCAAGGTCTCATCCGCTTCGAGCAGGAAAACCCTCAGATCTGCCAGTTCAGCGCGGTCGCGTGCGCGTTGGATGCCGATCTTTTCGACCGGATCCGCCGCATCGCGCAAACCTGCGGTGTCGAGCAACGTCACCGGGAGCCCGGCGATTTCCATGCGCACCTCGATCACATCACGGGTCGTCCCCGCATGTTCCGAAGTGATCGCGGCGTCGCGACCGGCGAGCACGTTGAGCAGGCTGGATTTGCCCACATTCGGACGCCCAACAATGGCGACCTCGAAGCCGCTGCGGATGCGTTCCGCCGCATCGACGCCCGCCAGTTCGCGGTCGACCTCGGATTTCACTTTCAGGAGCGCGGCGCGAACGTCGTCCGAGACGTCGACGGGCACTTCCTCGTCGGCGAAATCAATGGTGACCTCAAGTAGAGAGGCCGCGAAGATCAAATCCTCGCGCCAGGCTTCGACCTTTTGCCCAAGTGCGCCGGCAAAGACGGTCATCGCCTGATTGCGCTGGCTTTCGGTCTCGGCCTCGATCAGATCTGCCAGCGCTTCGACCTGTGTCAGGTCGAGGCGGTCATGCTCCAGTGCGCGCCGGGTGAATTCTCCGGGCTCGGCCTGACGGATCCCGTCCATCGCGCCAAGTTCACGCAGAACGGCGCGCAGGATCGCGATGCTGCCGTGCAGATGAAATTCGACGGTACGTTCGCCGGTAAAGCTTTTACCCTCTTCGAAGACCAGAACCAGCGCTTCGTCGAGGATTTGCCCTGCCCCATCGGTCAGGCGGCGCAGCGCGGTGCGGCGCGGCGCGGGAATGTCGCCGCAAAGACGAGAACAGGCGTCCCATGCGGAGGGTCCGGAAACCCTCACCACGGAAACGCCTGCTTTGCCGACCGCGCTGGCAAGTGCGAAGATCGTATCCATCCCCGCCTCCTTTGCGGTTTATGTTTAGCTGTTCATGGAGTCGAAGAATTCGCCGTTCGTCTTCGTCTGCTTAAGCTTGGAGAGCAAGAACTCGATCGCGTCCGTCGTGCCCATCGGGTTGAGGATACGGCGCAGCACGAAGGTTTTTTGCAGGTCGACCTTGTCGGTGAGCAGGTCCTCTTTCCGGGTGCCGGACTTGAGAATGTCGATCGCCGGGAAGACGCGCTTGTCGGCCACCTTGCGGTCGAGCACGATCTCGGAGTTGCCGGTGCCTTTGAATTCTTCGAAGATCACCTCGTCCATGCGCGAGCCGGTGTCGATCAGCGCGGTGGCGATGATGGTGAGCGAGCCACCCTCTTCGATGTTCCGCGCGGCACCGAAGAAGCGCTTCGGACGCTGCAGCGCGTTGGCATCGACACCACCGGTCAGAACTTTGCCCGACGACGGTACGACGGTGTTGAACGCCCTACCAAGTCTTGTAATCGAGTCGAGAAGGATCACAACATCTCGTTTGTGCTCCACAAGGCGCTTGGCCTTTTCGATGACCATCTCCGAGACGGCAACGTGGCGCGTGGCGGGCTCGTCGAAGGTCGAGGAGACAACCTCACCCTTCACCGAACGCTGCATGTCGGTCACTTCTTCCGGGCGTTCGTCGATCAGCAGGACGATCAGATAGCACTCGGGGTGGTTCTTCTCGATCGAGGTCGCGATGTTCTGCAGCAGAACCGTCTTACCGGTCCGCGGCGGCGCCACGATGAGCGAACGCTGGCCCTTACCGATCGGCGCGACCAGATCGATGATCCGGGCCGATTTGTCCTTGATCGTCGGGTCCTCGATTTCCATCTTCAGACGCTCGTCAGGATAGAGCGGCGTCAGGTTGTCGAAGGCGATCTTGTGACGGGCGCGTTCGGGGTCTTCGAAGTTGATCGCAGAGACGTCGACCAGCGCGAAGTAGCGCTCTTCATTGTCGGGTGCTCGGATCTCACCTTCGATGGTGTCGCCGGTGCGCAGCGAATACTTCCGGATCATCTCGGGCGAGACATAGATGTCATCGGGACCCGGCAGATAGTTCGCCTCGGGCGAGCGAAGGAAGCCAAAGCCGTCCTGCAGCACCTCAAGAACGCCGTCGCCGAAGATGGTCCAACCCTCATCCGCACGCTCGCGGAGAATTTGGAACATCATCTCGCCTTTGCGCATGGTCGAGGCGTTCTCGATGTCGAGCTCCTCGGCCATGGCGAGGAGATCTTTCGGGCTTTGCGCCTTCAGATCGGACAGGTTCAGCCGTTCAGTGCTTTCGGCACTTGTCATGCAGTCCTCCGGGCCGCGGTCGGCCGTTCTTTGTCATGTCTTTCGGGAAGATCCCACCCGGACGGGTGTTGAGAGAATGCCTATCCCCTCCCCCCGTCGAAGTCAATTCCCGGCGGCGGGTCTGGGCGGGCCCCGGTCTCTCTCAAATTAAAGAAAGAAAAAAGAGAGATGATTTTGTTTTTAGGGGAGCCCCAGACCGGTGGATCAAATGGTTCAGGGGCTTTCGTCCACGTGGAGAGATCCTGTGGATAGATCTGCGGAGATCCCTTGGCGCAGTTTTGGAGGAATCGGCCTTTGGATCAACGCAGCAAGGGATCTCTCGGGGTTTTGCTTCATTGTGGAAAGATCTTAAACAGGTGGTCGTCCACGAGCTTCTCCACAGCGAGGAGTTTTCCAAACCCACAGACTCAGGAATCACCGTGGAACATCGTGAAACCGGAGAGATCTCCCCAGCCTTGAAACTGCGGACGATTTTCCCCAGAAGCTTCCTCTGATAAAGACCCAAGGCTGCGAACAGGTTTATCCACATGTGTCTTCCGCTCATCCTCGCCTCCGGCTCGCAAATCCGCGCCGAACTGCTCCGCGCGGCGGGCGTTTCCTTTGGAATCGAGGTCGCGCGCGTCGATGAAGAGTCGATTCGCGACTCACTTCTCGCGGAGGGCGCTCCGCCGCGTGACGTCGCCGACGCCTTGGCCGAGTATAAGGCGCGCAAAGTCTCCGACAAAAACCCCGGCGCGCTGGTGCTGGGTTGCGATCAGGTGCTGAGCTGCAACGGCACGCTCTATTCCAAGCCGCGCAGCCCCGAAGAGGCCCGTGCGCAGTTGATGGAGTTGCGGGGCCAGCGGCTCAGCCTGCTGTCGGCTGCGGTCATCTATGAAAACGCCGAGCCGGTCTGGCGCCATGTGGGTGTGGCGCGGCTGCGGATGCGCGAGTTTTCCGAAGCGTATCTCGACGACTATATAGAGCGAAACTGGGAAAGCCTGCGCAGCTCCGTCGGCGGCTTCAAGCTGGAGGAAGAGGGCGTGCGCCTGTTTGCCAGCATCGAGGGCAGTCATTTCACCATTCTCGGCCTGCCGCTGCTCGAGCTTCTGGCCTTTTTGCAGGGACGGGGGATCATTGCCGGATGACCGACCACAAGATTCCGCTCGCGGGCGTCATTGGCTCGCCCATCGCGCATTCCCGCTCGCCCCTGCTGCACGGCCACTGGCTGAAGCGCTACGGGCTGCCGGGGCATTACATCCCGATGGATGTGCCCGCCGCCAAACTGGCCGAGACGCTTCGGCTGCTGCCGCAGATCGGGTTCGTTGGGGTGAACATCACCATTCCGCATAAAGAGCGGGTGATGGAAATCGCCGATGTGGTCTCGGACCGGGCGACGCTGATCGGCGCGGCCAACACGCTGACCTTCCGCGACGACGGCAGCATCTATGCGGACAACACCGACGGCTACGGCTTTATCGAGAACCTGCGTCAGAGCGCGCCTGACTGGCAGGCGGCCAGCGGTCCGGCCGTAGTGCTGGGTGCGGGCGGCGCTTCGCGGGCAGTGATTGCCTCGCTGCTCGATGCGGGGGTGCCCAAGCTTTATCTCAGCAACCGGACCCGGACGCGCGCCGAAGCTCTGCGCGAGGATTTTGGCCAGCGCGTGCATGTGGTGGACTGGGTCCGCGCGGGCAATGTGCTCGAAGACGCAGCGACGGTGGTCAACACAAGCTCGCTTGGCATGGTCGGCAAGCCGGAACTGCGGGTGCCGCTGGATGGTCTGCGTCCGGGAACGTTGGTCACCGACATTGTCTATACCCCGCTCGAGACCCGGCTGTTGCGCATCGGGCGCGAGCTCGGCTGCACCTGCGTCGACGGTCTGGGCATGTTGCTGCATCAGGCGGTGCCCGGTTTCGAACGCTGGTTCGGCAAGCGCCCGGTGGTGGATGCCGACGCCCGCGCCGCGGTGCTGTGATGCGCTTCCGCCTCGGCCTCACCGGCTCCATCGGCATGGGAAAATCGCAAACCGCGGCGTTCTTCGCCGAGGCGGGTTGCGCGGTCTGGGATGCCGATGCGGCGGTGCATCGGCTCTATGGCGTGGGCGGCGCGGCGGTGGTGCCGATCCAAGAGATCTTTCCGCAGGCGATCAAGGACGGCATGGTTTCACGTGAATCCCTGCGCGAGGTGATCGCCGGGGACCCGGCGGCGCTGAAGCGGATCGAAGAGATCGTGCATCCCCTCGTCCGGCGCGACCGCGCGGAGTTTGCCGAAGGGAATGCCGGAAAAATCGGTGTCTTCGACATTCCCCTGCTGTATGAGACCGGTTCCGAAGCCGAGTTTGACGCGGTGGCCTGCGTGACCATCCCGGCAGATGTGCAACGCGCGCGGGTTCTGGCCCGTGGCACCATGAGCGCCGAGGATCTGGATCGCATTCTTGCGCGGCAAATGCCAAACGACGAAAAATGCGCCCGCGCGGATTTTGTGATCACAACCGACACGCTGGACCACGCGCGCGCGCAGGTTCAGGATGTGCTGAGAGAAATCGAAAGGCGGATCGATGCGTGAGATCGTTCTCGACACTGAAACCACCGGCTTCGAGCCGGAACAGGGCGACCGCATCGTCGAGATCGGCGCGGTCGAGCTTTATAATCACGTGCCGACGGGCAAGGTCTATCACCAGTACATCAACCCCGAGCGATCGATGCCGCAGGAGGCGTTCGAGGTGCACGGGCTGGGCGATGATTTCCTGCGCGACAAGCCGGTGTTTGCCAAAATCGTCGATGAGTTCATCGCCTTCGTCGGCACCGACGCCAAGCTGGTCATTCACAACGCCACGTTCGACGTGAAATTTCTCAACGCCGAGTTGAAGTGGGCGAACCGTCCGCAGCTTCCGAAAGATTGCGCCATCGACACGCTGATGATCGCGCGCAAGAAATTTCCCGGCTCTCCGGCGTCGCTGGATGCGCTCTGCCGCCGTTTCGGCATCGACAACTCCAGCCGGACGCTGCACGGCGCGCTGCTCGACAGTGAGATCCTGGCGGAAGTCTATCTGGAACTGATCGGTGGCAAGCAGCCGGATCTGGTGCTCGCGCCGGTGTCTTCGGGCCGCAACGCATCCGGCGGTGAAGAAGAATGGCGTCCGCAGCGCCGGGCGCAGCCCCTGCCCTCGCGGCTGACCGAAGAAGAAAAGGCGGCTCACGCCGCCTTTGTCGAGAAACTCGGAGAAAACGCGCTGTGGTCGCGGGGCTGACGCCCCGCATCCAAGCTTAGGCGTCGAGCTTGCGCTCTTCGCCAGCCGCCGCAGCAGCCTGCTGACGGCGCGCGATCTCGTTGCGGTAAAGCGCGACGAAATCGATGGTCTCGAGGTTCAGCGGCGGGAAGCCACCGTCACGGGTCACATCCGACACGATGCGGCGCACGAACGGGAAGAGCATCCGCGGGCACTCGATCAGCAGGAACGGGTGCAGTTGCTCTTGCGGCACGCCTTCGATGTTGAAGACACCGGCGTAATCCAGTTCGAGAAGGAACAGCATGTCGCCGTTCGACTTCGACTTGGACTCGACCTTCAGCTTCATCACCACTTCGTACTGGTTCTCGGCCGAGCGCTTTTTGGCGTCGAGGTTGACCTGAACCTGAACGTCAGGCTGCACGTCGCCGCTGACACCCTTCTGCGCGAGGATGTTCTCGAAGCTCATGTCGCGCACGAACTGCGCGAGGACGTTCATCTTCACCGGTGCCGGGGTCTGTTCGGCAGCGGCGCCGTTCTCGGTTGCTACTTCAGCCATGGAAAGCTCCTGTTGGAATTTTGTATACCGAATAGCAGCCCGGGATAGGCGGCTCAATGCTTAGTCCAGCCTGACCCCGGGTGATTGGGACGTTTCGACGGGGGCACCTCGGTATAGTCGCCCTCGATCACATCATCTTCGCGCGGGCCGGGACGATAGCGTTCCGCCTGCGGCCCTTGATGCGTGCCGGGACCGGCCTGCGTGCGCGGCCCCTGCCCGCCCATTTCAAAGCGCTGTACCTTGATCCGGCTCGAGATGAACCGCATCACCGCGTCGCGCACCGCCGGGATCAGCAGCGCGAACCCGCAGGCATCGGTAAAGAAACCGGGGGTCAGCAGCAGTGCGCCGGAAAACAGGATCATCGCGCCATGCGCCAGCGGCCGCGTCGGGTCCTGCAGCTGCGAGAACGAGTTTTGCAGGTCAGACAGCGCCCGCAGCCCCTCGCGCCGGACCAGCGCGGTGCCCAAGATGGCGGTCAGCAGCACGATCATCAGCGTTGGCCAGAGCCCGATAAGCCCCCCGACCTGAATGAACAGTGCAATCTCGATCAGCGGCACTGCGACGAATGCCAGAAAAAGCCACATGGCCTCACTCCTTTTTCGCTGAGCGTGCACCGGTAGACTTGGCGCCGCCCAGTGCCTACATAGGAAGGCACCGATGAATTTTCCATGTTTGCCCATGAGGTGCCGATGAATATGCCGATCGTCCAGCTGCTGGTTCTTGCCGCGATCGCGATCTTTTTGATCCTGCGCCTGCGCAGCGTGCTGGGCACACGCGACGGTTTCGAGAAGCCTCCTGTGCAGGCACCGGCCTCGCGCGATACCGCCCGCCGTGACTTCGAGGTGATCGAAGGCGGACCCGACCACGACATCATCGACCATGTGCCCGAGGGCAGCCCCTCGGCAGAGGCGCTGGCCAAGATGAAGGCGGCTGAGCCGAGCTTCAACGTCGGCGAATTCCTTGGCGGTGCCCGTGGCGCCTATGAGATGATCCTCATGGGGTTCGAGCGCGGCGAGGTCGAGGAACTGAAGCCTTTCCTTGCGCCCGAGGTCTATGACAGCTTTGCCGAGGTGCTCGAAAGCCGCCGTCAGCAGGGTCTGACCATCGAGGCCGAGTTTGTCGGCGTGCGCGAGATGACCCTCGCCGAAGCGACCTTTGACGAGGTCACGAAACTGGCCGAGATCACCGTGCGCTACACCGGCGAGCTGACCTCTGTGGTGAAAGATGCGACTGGAGCGGTCATCGAAGGCAGCCCAACTTCGGTGAAACGTCAGAAGGACGTCTGGACCTATGCCCGTAACATGGGTAGCGACGATCCGAACTGGCAGCTGGTCGCGACCGACGAATGAGGCGCGCGATCCGGGCGGCCGTGCTGACAGGAGCAATGCTGACAGGTGCCATGGCCGCTGCGGAGAGCGAAACCAGCTACGAGATCCTGAGCTTCGGCGATCTCGACGGATGGGCGACGGATGATCATTCCGCCGCCCTTTCGGTTTTTCTGAACACATGTGGCGATATGAACGATCCCGACTGGGGATCGCTCTGCGCTCTGGCTCGAGACACCGACGACGCGCGCGGCTTCTTCGAGCTGCTGTTCCGCCCGGTGCTGATCTCGGGCGCACCCGAGGATGCCGAGGAAGAAGGCCATGACGGGCTGTTCACCGGCTATTTCGAGCCCGAGCTGAACGGCGCGCTGCAGCCGGACGAGCGCTATGCCTACCCGATCTACAGCCTGCCTCCCGAGATTGGCGAGACCGAGGGGCCGTGGCTGTCGCGCCGCGACATTCTCAGCGGCGACGTGATGAAGGATCGCGGGCTCGAGATCGCTTGGGTCGATGACCCGGTAGAGCTTTTCTTTCTGCAGGTTCAGGGCTCGGGCCGCATTCGCCTGCCCAATGGCCATCATCTGCGCGTCGGGTATGGCGGTGCCAATGGCCACCCCTACCGCTCCATCGGCAAGGAGTTGGTCAGCCGCGGCACCTTCGATCTGCATCAGGTGTCGGCGCAGGTGATCAAGACTTGGGTGCGTGAGAACCCCGAGGCCGGGCTGGAGCTGCTTTATCACAATCCGTCTTACGTCTTTTTCCGCGAAGTTAGCGAAGTTCCGGCCGAGCTTGGCCCGCTTGGCGCGATGAACCGCTCGATCACGCCGCTGCGCTCGATTGCGGTCGATCCCGCCTATGTGCCGCTGGGCGCACCGGTGTGGATCGAAAAAGAAGGCGCCGAGCCCATGCACCGGCTGATGATCGCGCAGGACACCGGCTCGGCGATCAAGGGACCGCAGCGGGCCGATATCTTCATGGGCACCGGCGATGAGGCCGGACGCCGTGCTGGCACGATGAAGGATCCGGGGCGGCTGGTGGTGCTTCTGCCGATCCAGCGCGCCTATGCGCTTTTGCCGGAGTCGGTGCTTTGAGCCGCCGAAAGCTGCGTCCCGACGAGGTGGAACTGTGGGAAATGGTCGCCCGCAGCGCCGAAAAGCTGCCCGGTCGCAAAGTGACGCCCGAGACCCCTGCCCCGAAGTCCGCGAAACCCAAGACCTCCAAGCTGCGCAAACCGCTGCCGCCGCCGCGCGATCCGATGGGAGATTTCGCCTTGGGTGCACGCGCGCCAAGCCCGGCGGAACGGCATGATTTCTACGCCTCCACCTCGGACCGGCTGGCCAAGGACCCGGTGCGCATGGATGCCAAGGCCTTTGGCCGCCTGAAGCGCGGCAAGCTGCAGCCCGAGGCGCGGCTCGACCTGCATGGCATGACGCTGGATCAGGCGCATGGCGAATTGGCGCGGTTTATCCTTGGCGCGCAGCTGCGCGGCTTTCGTCTGGTGCTGGTGATCACCGGCAAGGGCATGCGCGAGGACCCGCATGATCCGATGCCGCGCCGCCGCGGTGTGCTCAAGACGCAGGTGCCGCAATGGCTGCGGATGCCGCCCGTGGGCCAATGCGTGCTGCAAATCTCCGAGGCCCATATCAAGCACGGCGGCGGCGGGGCCTATTACGTCTATCTCAAGCGGCGGCGGTAGCGCACCGCCCGCCCCTCAGCCGAGGATCATCTCGGCGTGGTCGGCAAGATAGATGCGCAGCCACGGGGTAAATGCCTCTGGCTCTGCGGCGATGCGGGCGCGCAGCGCATCAAGCGACAGCCACTCGGTCTGCATCACTTCCTCGGGGTTCGGCGCGGGCTCGACCCCTACCCCAACCTCGGCGACATAGATCTCGACCACCTCATGCTCGGTCATGCCGCCCCCCACTTCGGCGCGGTATTCGACCTGCCCGCGGTGCTGCGGCTCCAGCGCCTTCAGCCCAAGCTCTTCATCGAGCCGCCGAATGGCGCAGTCGCGCGGCTCTTCGCCCCAATGCGGATGGGTGCAGCAGGTGTTCGCCCAAAGACCCGGCGTGTGGTACTTCCCAAGGGCGCGGCGCTGCAGCAGCGTCTGCCCACCGCGCATGACAAAGACCGACACAGCCTTGTGCCGCAACCCCTTGAGATGCACGTCGAGCTTGTCCGCCGGAGCCAGTTGGCCGTCGATCCAAGCGGGAATGTCCTGCGCCATGCCGCGCCTCCTTTCGAGGCGTCTGTTTCCTCTGCCGTGGCCGCAAGGTCAAGAAGCACGATTTCCTCTCGCGCTGTCATTAGGTCGCAGCGCATGGTGCAACAATGTGGTCTAGGAAGGTCTCACGGAGACGCGCAACGGGAGATGGTCATGAAAACCAAGATGATTTTGAGCTTTGCCCTGCTCGCAATGGCAGGCACCGCACAGGCCGAAGGCGATGTCGAGGAAGGCAAGAAAACCTTCGAACGCCGCTGCCGGGCCTGTCACATGATCCAGGATGATGCCGGTGAGGCGATCCAGCGCGGCGGGCGCACCGGTCCGAACCTTTATGGGGTCGTTGGCCGCACCGCCGGCACCGAGGACGGCTTTCGCTATCGCGACTCCATCGTCGAAGCCGGCGAAAAGGGTCTGGTCTGGGATGAGGCATCGCTCGAGGCCTACGTGCAGGACCCCAGTGCGTTTCTGCAGGAGTTCCTCGACGATAAAAGCGCCCGCTCCGGCATGACCTTCAAGCTGCGCGAAGGCATGGAAGACGTTTACGCCTACCTCGCGACCTTCTCAAACTAAGCGGCACCAAAGCGGCATTGCGCCCGCGGTCACACCGCAAAGCAAAAGGGGCGCTCCGGTTGGAGCGCCCCTTCTCTATTCAGACCTTTAGATCACGCGATCAGAAGGCATTCGCCGCAGAAACCGTGCGCTGCGTGGTGGTCACGCCGCTGTTGACGATGCTGAGCAGCGTCTGCAGGCCTGCAAGCGGGCTCTCGGTCGCCAGAACCACGTCGTCGGGGTAGATCTGGAATTTGCGTGCGGCGAACAATCCGTCAGCGCTGGTCAGATCAAAGGTAAACACCACCTGCTGCATGTTCGGCGCGCTGCCGTCCGAGCGCAGTTGGCGCGGGGAATATTCGCGCAGCACCATGACGCCCTTGGGATCGGCGCGCACATCATAGAGGCCGCCCATCAGCGACAGCGCCTCAAGCGCGTTCACCTCTTCCTTCGGGAAGTTCACCACCGTCTGCCGCGACGAGGCGCCCATGCCGGTGAAGGTGCGGTCATCTTCTTCGACAACCACCGTATCGCCGGGCAGCAGCAGCGTGTTGTAAGAGCCGCTTCCCAGCAAGGTGTTGGCGGAAATCTCATAGGTGGCGCCCTGCCGGATCAGGCGCACCAGCGGGTTCTTCATCGTGCTGCTGATCCCGCCTGCATCTGCGATGAGGCCGAGGATCTTGTAGTTGCGCGAGGGCATCGCGTAGCTGCCGGGCGAGGAAACACCGCCGACCATCTCGACCGAATTGCTGCGGCCCTGCGTCAGGCTGAGCTGCACCTGCGCGGTCGGCACGATCGCTTCGAGCTTGCTCTGGATGCGCTGCCGGGCCGAGTTCGGGGTCAGGCCGCGGATGAACACCTCATCCACATACGGCAGGAAGATCGCGCCGTTCGCGCCAACCTCGACATTGGGCATCTCGGTCGATTTCTCGGACGGGTTGGTCAGCAGCGAGTTTTCCTGACTGTCCCAAATGCGGATGTTCACGAGATCGCCGGTCTGGATGACGCTTTGGTTGGCGCCGGTCGAGGTGCCAAGCCAGTTGCGATCCATCTCGGGGCCGGTGCGCGGCCAAGACGCGATCAGCGGCATATTGGCCCGTGTCACGTCGATCACCTGAAAGCTGGGGTATTCGGCGTCGGCCTCGGACAGAACCTCGGATTGCACGGCGGCGCCGCGAGGCAGCGAACAGCCTCCGAGAATGGCAACGCCAGCAACTAGGGCAATCAGGTTACGCGAGAGTTTCGACACAATGAGCTCCGGACACTTCCGAGGGTTTCTAAACTTCCTGCCAAGGTGATAGACAGTTTCGACGCTTGGGAAAAGTCGCTTGCTGGGCAGCGCTCCCGAGGCTTGGCATTTCTTTGCGCGGCGTTGCGCAGTTGCTTGCGGAGAACGGACGGAAATGACGCTTTCGAAGCGGCTGCTCGACATTATTCTGGCGGCCTTCCTGCTGGTCTTGCTGTGTCTTCCGATCCTGCTGATCTGCCTTGCGATCCTGCTGCGCGATGGCCGCCCGGTGCTTTATCTTTCGGAGCGGATGAAAACGCCGGACGAGGGGTTTCGCCTCTGGAAATTCCGCACCATGCGCCCCGATAGGGCTGACCGTGGCGTCTCTGGCGGTGATAAAACCGCCCGCATCACACATACGGGAAAATTTCTCAGACGCTACCGGCTCGATGAACTGCCGCAGCTTTGGAACATTCTGCGCGGTGACATCAGCTTTGTCGGCCCGCGCCCGCCATTGCGCCGCTACACCGAGATGTTCCCCGAACTCTACGGCAAAGTGCTGCGCGCACGGCCCGGCGTGACGGGGCTGGCCACCCTCGCCTTTCACCGGACCGAAGAGCGGCTGCTGGCGCCCTGCCGCGATGCGGACGAGACCGAGGCCGTCTATTGCCGCCGCTGCGTGCCGCGCAAGGCCCAGCTCGACCTGATCTACGCCCGCCGCCGCAGCCTGTGCTATGATCTCAAGCTCATGGCAGCGACGGTGATCAGGCGCATCTCGCTGCATTAGACGTCACTTCTGCAGCTGCGTCATCGTCACATAGCCGGTGGTTTCGCCCAGCCATTGCCGCGAGCCTAGGATCTCTCCGGACCCATCCACCAAGTAATAGTCGACGAAGGGCTTGCCGTCCTCGCTGGTGCAGGCGGCGAGCATTTCCGTCACGCCGGCGCGGATCCGTCCCTGCGCAAGATCGACGCGCTCGTCGGGCTCGACGTTGCAGCGATAGCTGATCTCGCGGGTCACGTCCTCGGCGGTGAGAAACCGCTGCATATAGGCGACATTGCCGGTACCGCGGCCCCGCACGAGCCGCAGCAGCGCATCTTCCTCGACCGACATCAGATCGCCGCCAAGCCCGCGGGTGCCGGTGATCATGCCGTGCCGCAGGACGATGGCCTGACGTTCGGCGGTCCCATAGGTGCGATGCTCGCCATTGCGCTCGATCTGCGCGGCGATGGCTTCGGAGTTGCGCGCGTTGATACGCAGCAGGATCACCGGCAGGTCGGTCGCGGCAAGGGTCTGCGCGATCACCTCGTCGGTGAGCCCTTGGGGGCTTGCCGCGTCGGATTTCTGGAAGAAGCCGGTGTAGGCGGCTTCAAAGATCGGATCGCGGGTCTGGTCGTTGCCGCAGGCGGCCAGCGTGGCCAGCAGCCCGGCAAAAAGACCGGCGCGGCGCAGGGTCTTGAAGCTCATCGCCAGAATCTCCCCCAGGATGCGGCCACATCGGGCTCGTGGTTTTCGCGGATGCGCTCGTAGAGCCGGTCGTCGATATTGAGCTTCGCACCGCCGTCACGCTGCACAGACCGCAGGGTGATCGTGCTGTCGGCACGCGACGGCTCGCCGGTGCCGATGGCAACCGGGATGGTGATGAACAGACCCTTGTCGAACGACCCCTCGCCAAAGTCCTCGGACGAGACATCGGTTTTCGTCGCGAAGGCACCGATGCGCCAGCCGTTGACGAATTCGCGGGTGACCGTCAGCGTCGCACCGGAGTCGCCCGCGATGTAGCGCCCGACATCAAGCTGCGCGTTGTAGCCCTGACCGAAGTCGTAATAGGCCGAGATATGGCCGTTCACATGCGGGAAGCTGCGGGTGATGCCGCTGACCGGATCGGTGGTCTCATTGCCCTGCACGCCAAACAGCATGTCAAAGTCGCGCCGCTCCACATAGTTCACTTCGGCCCCAAGCGCGAAGCGGCTGTCGGCGGGTTTCCACAGCACCTCGGTCGAGGCACCGGCATACATCGGCTCGAGATAGCCAAGCGTCAGACGGCCATAAAGCTCGGGCGCCAGCTTGCCGTAGAAACCAAGCGTCAGGCGCGGGATCGACGGATCGCTCTCGCGGGCGAACTCGCCGTAATCGGTGCGCACGCGCGGCAGCTTCGACTCGTCCTCGCGGTTGATGTCGTCGAGGTTGCCAAAGATCTTCTTGTTGACCGAGCCGCTGAGCACGATGTTCGGCGTGATCTCATAGGTGCCGCGCAGGGACGCGCCAAGGTCGAGCCGCAGCGGGCCCTCGGGATCGAAAGTGCTGTAGGCGTAATAGGGCGCCAGCGACCAGCGGAAGCGCGGATAGGAGTCGAGTGTCATCGGCGGCGTATTGGCAGAGGTGGCCTCGCCAAAGCGGGTGCGCGCCAGCATGTCGGTGGCGGCCTCATTCTCCAGCGCCTCGATATCCGAGCGGCGCATGGTCACGGTCGAGGCCGGCATGCCGTTCTGCGAAGGGATGATGACGAATTCTTCGACCGAGGCGGGCAGCACGCGGCTCATGCTGCGCGCGGCACGGCCAATCGCCTGCGCCGGAGCGCCGTATTTGTCGTTGCGCAGCCGCAGCGTCGCGCGGCGCGGCTCCAGTCGGAAGCCTTGCAGTTCGAGGTTATCCCGCTCGAGGCTCTTCGCCAGCCGAGCCTCGGTCGAGGCTTCGGCAGTGGCAAGATCGCTGGCCCAGCCCAGATCGTTCACATCCGCGGGCTGGCGCGGCTTCACAGGGCTCGGCGCGCTTTCGATGCCGCCGGGCACCCCCAGCGTCTTGGGGTTCATCGGCAGCGTCACCTGCGCGCCCAGCGTGGTGCCATGGGCCAGATAGAGCGACAGCTGCGTGCCGCCGTCGAAATGATAGTCGAGCCCGAGGTTGATCGGGCTGTTCTGTTCGAAGTCTGCCTGTTCGCTTTCGGTGTCATAAGCGTCCGAGGAATATTCGATCTTGTAGGTCAGGCGCTTGTTCGGCGACCAGCTGATGCCGCCGAAGGGCGCGATATCGCCGCGGAACCAGCGGTCTGTGGTGGGCTGGCCGCCGGTGCCCAGCACCTCTTGCGAGCGTTCCCCAAAGCCGCCAAAGCCGCCATTGCTTGCCAGTCGGCCCCAGCCGAGGCCACCGGTGACTTGCAGACCGGGGTAAAGCGTCTTGGTCGCGACGATATATTCGCCGCTGTAGATGCCGGTGCCGATGAAGTCCTGCAGGCCGACAACCACCGAGGGGCGCCAGTTGCTCTCGGTCAGGATCTGGAAACGCACATCGAAGCTGCGGTCATAATAGACGCCATCGACCGAGGCCGGATGGTCGAAATCGCCAATGCCGGTGTAGCGGAAGGTGCCGATCATCCGCGGCATGATCTGGAAGCTGAGCGAGCCGCGGTTGGCGGTGCCCATACGCCCATAGGTCAGGGCCAGCGTGGCGTCGGGCGCCATGTTCGCGTCCGGCATGTCGATGAGGCCCGGCAGGCCGTAAAGGTTGAAGCTCGGAACACTGTCCGCCCAGGCGATGCTCGAAAGCGCCGTCGCCCCGGCCAGAAGTGCCGCGATACCCGCCCGTCTTGCCATCCTGCCCTCACCTGCCCTTGAACTTGCCCTGACGTCTTTTGCCCAGAGCTAGAGCTTTCTCTGCCCTCTGTCCATTCATCCCGGCGGCGCAAAGCGGCAACTGTGGGATCCTCGGCACGTCGGATGACGCGCTCTGCGGGCTCTCTACCCGGCCTCTGGCCCCGGAAACTGTCCTCATTTGGAAGTTTTAAGGCAGGGGTAACCGCGCGCGCCTATTGCTGGTGTGGGGTGTTTGGAAGGTGGTGGATATGGCCGTCGACAGCAATGTCGCGCCAGTCATCATCAAGCGGAAGAAAAAGGGTGGCGGCCATGGGCATCATGGCGGCGCCTGGAAGGTCGCCTATGCGGATTTCGTGACGGCGATGATGGCTTTCTTCATGCTGATGTGGCTGCTCAACGCGACGACCGAGAAACAGCGCAAGGGGCTGGCGGATTACTTCAACCCGACGATCGCGGTGGCGCGGATTTCGGGTGGCGGAGACGGGCTCATGGGGGGGGACAGCACCTTCTCCGAGAACGTTCTGCCGCGCATGGGCACCGGCTCGACCTCGCTTCAGGCGACAGAGATGCATGCGGCGCGGGGCAGCGTGAGCTCCGGCACCGCAGAGCCCGATGCCGCCGAAGTGGCCGCGCTCGAGGAACTGCGGGACCGGCTCACCGGGCGCCATGGCGAAAGCATGGTCGATGACGGGTTGATGCGCCATGTGGTGACGCGGGTCACAGATGAGGGGCTGGTGGTCGAACTGTTCGAGACCGCCGATGCGCCGCTCTTCGAGCCTGACGGCAGCCCGACGTATCTGCTGCGGCGGCTGTCGCAGATCATCGCCAGAGCGGCAGAAATGGTGCGCAACCCGCTGGCCATCGAAGGCCATGTGCCCGCCGCTCCGATCGTTCTGGCGCGGGATTCCTCGTGGGAAAGATCGGCGGACCGGGCAGGGCAGATGCGTGCGTTGCTGGGGCAGGCGGGGGTGCCGAAAGGGCGCATTGCGCGGGTGACCTCGCATGCGGACCGCGAGCCTGCGCGCGCCAACCCGATGGACCCGCGCAATGGCCGGATCGAGGTGATCTTCCTGCGCCAGAAATGAGGGGCGGCTTCGGCTCTCTTCCCGCTTTCTGGGCGGTCCTCTTGGCGGCTGCGGGCGAAGTCTTAGGGATTTTACCTGTTAGCGCGGCGTTAAACCCGCGTCCTTAGTCTCGGAGGGGACGGGAACAGGTGACAGCAGAAAGGCGCGTCCATGACCATCTCTTCGTCTCTCAACGCAGGTGTTTCGGGGCTCACGGCGAATGCCAGTCGGCTGGCGGCGATCTCTGACAATATCGCCAACTCCTCGA
The DNA here is from genome assembly GCF_010500775.1 of Salipiger sp. PrR002. NCBI lineage: Bacteria > Pseudomonadati > Pseudomonadota > Alphaproteobacteria > Rhodobacterales > Roseobacteraceae > Salipiger > Salipiger sp. PrR002. Next base: position 20,151 of record NZ_JAAGOU010000002.1, on the reverse strand, counting down.
CCTACGGCTACCGAAGGGCCGAGACCGAGTTCAACTCGCTCGTGATGACCGATGGCGGCCGGTCCTATACTGCGGGCGGGGTGATGTCCTCGAACATGCGGCTGGTGGATCAGAAGGGATCGCTGGTCACCACCAGCAATGCCACCGATCTTGCGGTTCGGGGCAGGGGCATGCTGCCGGTGGTCGCTGGCCCCCAGTATGAGGCAAGCCCCGGTGAACCCGAGCTTTTGCTCACCTCCACCGGCTCCTTCAGGATCAATGAAAACGGCTACCTCGCGAATGAGGCAGGCTACTACTTGCTGGGCTGGCCCGCAGATATCGATGGGACGATACCGAACTTCCCGCGGGACACGGTCGACGGGATGGAACCGGTGCAGTTCAGCCTCAACCTTCAGGGCGATCCGACCACCGCCGTGGAAATGAGCCTCAACCTGCCAGCCACCGCGACGATGGACGTCTCTGACGGAGCCTCCGAGACGCTCTCGGTCGAATATTTCGACAATCTTGGCGTGTCGCAGAATATTTCCCTGACCTTCACACCGACCGTGCCGGCGACGGGCATGTCCAACGAATGGACCATCGTGATGACCGACAGCGCCTCTGCGGGCGCGGTGATCGGTGAATATGTGGTGACCTTCGATGACACACGGGGCAGCGGCGGGACGATCAACACAGTCACCACGGTGAGCGGCGGCGCCTATAGCGGCGCGACCGGCCTTCTTACGGTGAATGTTGCCGGTGGACCGATCGAGTTCGACATTGGCGCGATTGGCGACAGCAACGGTCTGTCGCAGCTCTCCAACAGCTTTGCCCCCATCGCCATCACCAAGGACGGCTCACCGGTGGGCAATATGGTCTCGGTCGAGGTCGATGAGAATGGCTATGTGAACGCGCTCTATGACAGTGGGGTCAGCAAGACGCTCTACCAGATTCCGCTCGCCGATCTGCCCAATCCCAACGGCATGATCCCGATGGACAACCAGACCTTCAAGCCCTCGCCGGAAAGTGGATCCTATTTCCTATGGGATGCGGGCGACGGGCCGACGGGCGACATCAAATCCTACGCCCGCGAGGAATCGACCACCGATGTGGCGCAGGAACTGACCGACATGATCCAGACGCAGCGGGCCTATTCCTCGAACGCCAAGGTGATTCAGACGGTCGCGTTATCCTTGGCGTTGGCGACGCTTTTGCCGGTGGAAATCTCGCCTTGGGTCGTAGCCAAGTTCATATTGATAGACTTGAGGGTCTGCAGCGCGACCATCGCGCCATTGTTCGTCAGGATGCTAGACATTAGGTTTTCGTCCTTGGATTCGACGCTTTGCGCCATTTTGCCATCGGCCACTGCAGCCCTGCCGCCGCGGCCCCTTCGGACGTCGTTCTGACGAAGCAGCCGGAGAGCTTGTCCCCCCTGCGCCATCCATTCGGGATGCCCTCACACGCTAGGCTTGCTCTTCTTAAGGCAACGCTAAATCGCGAGCGATTTGTGTCCCCTCTCCGGGCTTGTCGACCTAAAGTTTCTTGAAAATCCTCTGCATCTCGGTCGTGCCGATTTGAGTCTTGTGGCCGGAGGGACCGTAGACCTCCATTCGATTGAGCAGCGCTCGGGGCCGGTCGATGCGTGCCTTCACATCCGCAAGACCCTGCAGCGCCGCCTCGAGCAACTGGTGATTTCGCTGCAGCACGGCGCGCAGGTTTGGTGCCCGGCGAAGCGATCCTGGATCGCGCTCAAGACGCGCAAGCAACGCCTCTTTCCGCCGGACGATCTGATCCAGTTCCTCGAGCCTGCCGTGCAAGATCGTTCTGCGCTCTGCCTCCAGAAGCGCGAGGAGCGCTTCCGAGGGCGTGCTTCCGTTCTGTTGCCGCGTCTGGCGTGCCGCGGGCGGCATCATTTCTGGAGCAGGGACGCGGGCAGAATCTGCAGATTATCTGCGACCTGCGTCGCGATCTCCTCTCGAAGAAAAGAAGAAAACTGAGCCTCCCCGGCGCCGCCGCCGAAGCTTTCACGCGCCGAAAACGCTCCGGAAACCCGAAGCATTTGTGAAATATAGAGACGATTGAGAAGTGCGCCGGGATTTCCAGCGACAGTTGCAGAATTCTCGGTCATCGCGATCTCCTGTGATCGAAGCCAACTTAGCAGGAGATATTTAAAATGGTTTTGGTAAAGCAATTGTTAGGTCGCAATGGGTAAATTTCACTCAAGTCTCAGAGGGTGCCTGCATGAATGTTTTTCTGGGAATTGTTGAAGTTGGATCGTTGAAGCTTGGGATCGATCAAACATTGCCATTCTCATCCACAGTGGCCAGTAGTGGTGGCGTGCCCGCAGGTCACAAAGGTGACTTCGAGTTTTTGGATGTGATGAGTGAGGTCCATTCGGATGGTTCGGTCGGGAAGTCTTCCGTTAGATCAGATTTCTACCGATCCGAGGGAGAACTCATAGTTTTTCAGAAAAATGACGTAGATTGGGATGTGGATTGTTTTGATGTTTCGGTTGAAATGGATGAAGTTGCCTTCATAGAATTTCCAGCCGGTTTTTCTATTCATAAAGAAATTTCCCCTACTCCGTTACTCCATGATGCGCTCAATCTTCAGCTTGAGAATGGAAATAAGGACTCGATTGAATCAGGAGGGATTGTATTTAAGATATCGGAGAATTCCTATCTCGATATTCTGCCGCGCCTAGGGGAGAGGCTGCGCCCAGATGATCGTCCTATACCTGTATTGAATGGCTCAACAGTTTCGGAACTGGGAAGCGAGCGGGCAATACCGGTCACACATCGAACGGTCGAAGACGGTACAGGTCCCCTCGGAGAGCTAGTCCCTGCGGTCGTGCCACCCGTGGTTGCGCCCTCTGTGATCACCGATGCAGAGGCCGACGAAAAGGCTAGCAGACCGCGCACGCGAATATCCGAGGCCCTTGGGTTACCTGCGAAAATTTCGCGTGAGCTCCCTGTGTCGATAACCTCGACTGCGACGGGCGAGCTACCTGTTCTTCCGGCCCTTCAAACCCCGGAAAGAGCCGATGGAAGTGCCCCTCGATTGCCTTTGGAGCCACTGAGCACATCCCAGACAAAGGCTGATGCAGATCGCGCTGAAGAGCCGGTGTCGGGGAATCCTCAGAAGGAAACGCCTTGGGACGGGGGTTATCCTAAGGGAGATCCCGAAACTGCAAGTCGGGGAAAGAACTTGCGAACGGAGGCGGTGGAACTGCGCCACGTGCATGGTCCTAAAACCCAAGCGGGAGAAATCGCGCCGCTTGCGCCGCAAGTGGGCAGTGATTTGGCCGAGCCGTTTCCAAGCGAGGGGCGGGCTTCAGTCGGTTTGGGCGGGCACCGGCTCCAAGATGAGGAGCGTGTGACTAGCCGCCAAACCCATCCGAGGGCAATCGCGCCCCGCAACGAAGTCTTGCAACCTATGAAATGGCCGGCAGGGCGGGGCGAAGTAACTGAGCGGCCCCTCACAACCCAAAGTGACGGGACTATACGTGTTCATGCGGAAAGACTTGCTGCGCGGGAGCTTGCGCCAAACTTCGAACCTCCTGTCAAATTGGCCCTGGGCCCCTCTGCGCAGCGGCCAAGCTCACCGCGGGAAGACGATACGCAAGCTCCAGCCATGGCACCTCGACGGGGCGCCGCGCCCGCGGCGCCTATGCATCCGTCATCGGGGTTTGCGAATGACACCGACCTGCAACGGTCGGACTTCGCGCCGCAGGGTCCGTCTCGCGCACGTACCCGAGGGCCGGCGGAGCCCGCAATTCCCGCATCGCGAAGGCTGATCGAAGCTGACAGCGGGCCACATCCGATCGCAGACCCAAAGACCCGCAATATTGCTGACCAGAGTTTCGGCCCACAACAGGATGAAGCTCCAGACAACGCAAAGGCAGTGATCGCGGTGGTGACAGAAACGGCCTTTCAGAGCCTTTCTGGAAGATCGCATCGCGCCGCGACGACAGAAGAACGTCTGGTCGAGAGGGACGCAAATCCGATGCGGCGCCCTCCGCCATCGATGCCAAAAGAAGGAAGTGAATTGCCGAGCGCAGAGCGGAACCCGCGCAGAGGCCTGCCAGCCGAGGCCCAGAGCCAACCTCCGGACCTTAGGGAAACAGCCAGCGAGCCGAGGCGCCCGGATCAGTCGTCATCGGCTTCTGCAGCGGATCTCCAGCCTGAGCAGGAAAGATTTCCAGCTCAGGGGCAAGTTCCTTCCCGGTCCGAAGCCGTGGGTATTCGCGCTGCCGGAGTGACGCAATCACTGCCTTCGATGGCTCGAATCCGCCGCGAAACGGAGGTCCGTCTGGTCCCACGTACGGCGAGGGCGCAGTCTGGTACAGTGCGTCCCGATCTCTTGGACAAGCCTAACAGGGTGCGGAAAAAGGTCTGAGGAGCACGCTTCTCGCCTCGCTCGTCAGGCCCCGGTGCGCCGCCTTTTCACCAGATCGACGAGAGACCCTGAAAATTGACGCGCTTTCGCGTCGAAACGGCGGCACTCGGAGTTTTTCAGCACCTTGCTAAGCTGCCAAAACCGACCCAACCGGTTCTAGAGCAGCAGCCGCTGTCGGAGCGGGCAGCGGCGAAACTGAAGGCAAAACTCGGCAGTGAGCTTGCTTCGGAGCGATCGGACCTGTCGGCTGGGCTGACATCGGGCACTGTCCAGAGCGAGCCGCGAGACATTGCCTCCAGGGAGGCAATTCCGCCTGCACGGATCGCACCGCCGATCCGGCAGATTGCGGAAGCGATCACCGGCGCGGAAGACGGTCGGGTCGAATTGCAGCTCGAGCCCGAAGAGCTTGGCCGCGTCAGTTTCAACATGAAACACTCTGAGCAAGGGGTCAGCCTGCATATCACCGCAGACAGGCCGGAAACGCTCGAACTACTACGGCGTCATGCGGACCAGCTCGTGCGATACCTTCAGGAGCATGGATATCAGAGCAGTAGTTTTTCGTTTGCCGGCGGGCGTTCTGGCCGTCAGCCCGCACCCGGCAAGCTGCGCGGGGCAGGGCAGCCCCATCCCTCGGCGGAAGTGACCACAGCGGCGACGCAAGCGCCGAGGTCGGGTAAGCGCCAATCGAATGGGATGGACCTCAGGCTCTGAGCGTTTCTGGATCGGAAGGGGATAGAAATGGAAGTAGCAGCGACAAATCTAGCTCAGACCGCTGACCTGACATCGGGGCAGGTGAGCGATGCGGCGTCACTGAGCGGAGATTTTGAGACCTTCCTCAAGATGCTGACCACTCAGGCGCAGAATCAAGATCCGTTCAATCCGGTGGATGCCACGGAATATGCCTCGCAACTGGCCAGCTTTTCCACCGTGGAACAACAGGTTCTGACAAACGGACTGCTGACGGAGCTCACGCGGCTGGCAACGGGCAGTGGTCTTGAGCGTCTGGCGGGTTGGATCGGGATGGAAGCGCTCACGATGGGCGCCGCTTATTTCGATGGCGCGCCGGTGGAATTGGTGACGCAGGTCCCCGAGGATGCGCAAAGCGCGGTTCTGGTGATCCGTGGCGCAGATGGATCGCTCAAGAACCGAATCGCGGTGGGGGCCGGAGATGAGAGTTACAGGTGGGATGGCACCGATCTTAGCGGTGCCACGGTGTCGCATGGTATCTATGAGGTCGAGTTGGAGGTGTACCGCGAGGATACCCTTGATGAAACGCGCGAGGTTGGCGCGTATCTGCGGGTCGACGAGGTCGCCCGGCTGGATGATGTGAACATTCTGACGCTGCGCGGCGGTGTGATGCGCGAGGTCGCGGAGGTGACAGCCTTGCGGAACGCAGCGGATTGAGCCTGCGCCGACGGCCTTTCGGGCGGCGAGAACGCAGAGCCAGAGGATCGGCAGTGCTGCGTTTCCGGCCACCGCGTTGCGCGATGGCCGGAGACAAGATCAGAGGATGGACATCAGGATCAACGTGCCGCCCGCACCGGTCAGCAGCCCGGCGATCCCCCAGCCGAGGCGCCGGGTCCATTTCGACTCGAGCTCGTCGGCAAGCCCCTGCGTCTGGCGCACCAGCGCGTCTTCGACCAGGCCGGGCAGACGGGGACCGAAACGGGCCATGACACGCGCGGTCTTGGCAAAATCGCGCAGCGCAGCGCGCGGGCCGATCGAGGTCTTGATGTATTGCTCGACCACCGGGCGGGCGACGCTCCAGATGTTCATATGCGGGTTCAGCGAGCGGGCCACGCCCTCGACCACCACCATGGTGCGCTGCAGCAGGATCAGCTCGGTCCGGGTTTCCATGCCAAAGCGCTCGGTGACCTCGAAGAGGTAGTTGAGCAGTCGGCCCATAGAGATGCGGGTCGAATCCATGCCGAAGATCGGCTCGCCCACCGCGCGCAGGGCGCGGGCAAACTCATCGACGTCGCGGTCGGCGGGCACATAGCCCGCCTCGAAGTGCACCTCGGCCACGCGGCGGTAGTCGCGGCGAATGAAACCATAAAGGATCTCGGCGTAAACCCGGCGGGTGTATTCGTCGATATGCCCCATGATGCCGAAGTCATAGGCGATGATGTCGCCATTGGGTGCCACCTTCAGGTTGCCCTGATGCATATCGGCGTGGAAAAATCCGTCGCGCAGCGCGTGATTGAGGAACAGCTGAAGCACCCGCTCACTCAGCGCGACGCGGTCATGACCGGCGGCGTCGATCGCGGCATTGTCGCCAAGCGGCACGCCCTCGGCCCAGCTCATGGTCATCACCCGGCGGCCCGACAGGCCCCAGATCACCTCGGGCAGCTGGAAGCCCTCGTCATCCACGGTGTTTGCGGCGAACTCACTGGCAGAGGCGCTTTCAAGCCGCAGGTCCAGCTCGCCATTCACCACGCCCTCGAAATGGGCGATCACATCGCGCGGACGCAGACGGCGCGACGCGGGAGAAAGGAAGTTGATGGCATCGGCCGCGAGCCAGAAGGCGTCGATATCCTTGCGGAAGGCGCGCTCGATTCCGGGACGCAGCACTTTGACCGCGACGGTTTCGCCAGTCTCTGTGAGGCGCGCCTTATGCACCTGCGCGATGGAGGCGGCGGCGACGGGCGGGCTGAACTCCGAGAAAATCTCGGAGACCGAGACGCCAAGCTCGGCTTCAATCTGGGTTTTCGCGGCCTCGGTGGGGAAGGGCGGCAGCTTGTCCTGCAGCACCCGAAGCTGGTTGGCCAGATCCTCGCCCACCACGTCGGGGCGGGTCGAGAGCACCTGACCGAATTTGATGTAGGCGGGTCCCAGTGCCGAGAGCGCGCGGGTCACCGGCGGCATCGCGGGGTCGCCCTCGTAGCCGAGCCATTTGAACGGCTTGGCGATGATTCTCGACGCGGCGCGCAGCATCGGCGGCGCGTCCAATGCGTCGAGCACCACGCTCATGGCGCCGGTCCGCTCGAAGGTGGCGCCGGTGCGCACCAGCCGCCAGATGTTGTGGGGACCCTTCATATCAGATCTTCCAGCCCGAATGCAGGCAGGCGATCCCCATGCTCAGGTTGCGGTATTTGGCGTTCTCGAAGCCCGCCGCGCGCAGCATCCCGAGGAAGGTTTCCTGATCGGGGAACTTGCGGATCGATTCCACCAGGTACTGATAACTGTCGCGGTCGTTGGCGATGGCCTGCCCCATGCGCGGAATGATGTTGAACGAATAAAGGTCATAGACCTTCTGCATCAGATCATTGGGGATCTGGCTGAATTCCAGCACCATCAGGCGACCACCGGGTTTCAGCACGCGGTAGGCTTCGTTCAGCGCCTCTTGCGGGCGGGTGACGTTCCGGATGCCGAAGGAGATCGTGTAGACGTCAAAGCTGTTGTCGGGGAAGGGCAGCGCCATGGCGTCGCCGACCACCCAATCGAGCTCATCGGCCATAGAGGCCGCCTCGGCGCGCTTGCGGCCCTCGACGAGCATCGGCTCGGTCAGATCGCAGACCGTGGCGTGGCCGTGGACCGCGCGCTTGAGGAAGCGGAACGAGATGTCGCCTGTGCCGCCCGCCACATCGAGCAGTTTTTGCCCGGGGCGCGGCGCCAGCCAGTCCATCATCGCGTCCTTCCAGATGCGGTGAATGCCGAAAGACATGGCGTCGTTCATCACGTCGTATTTCGACGCGACCGACCCGAAGACCCCGCGCACGCGGCCAGCCTTCTCTTCCTCGGGGATGTCGGTGAACCCAAAATGGGTGGTTTTTCCGGTCTCTTTGGTCATGGGCCTTGCCGTCCTGTGTCCGAGACTCCTTATAGAGCCCGCGCGCCGCGCTGCAATGCGGCCCAGTCGAAAGGATCCGTGATGCCCGAACTTCCCGAGGTGGAAACCGTCCGTGCCGGACTTGCTCCGGTGATGGAAGGAGAGCTTATCGCCGAGGCGAAAGTGAACCGCCCCGATCTGCGCTGGCCCTTCCCCGAGCGGATGGCCGAACGGCTGACCGGGGCGCGGGTGCTGCGGCTGCGGCGGCGGTCGAAATACATTCTGGGCGATCTCGACACGGGTGAGACGCTGCTGATCCACCTTGGCATGTCGGGGCGGATGCTGATCTCTGGCGATCCGCTGGGCAGATTCGTGCATGAGCACCCGGCACCGGAAAAGCATGACCACGTGGTCTTTGAGATGGCGAGCGGCGCGCGCATCACCTTCAACGACCCGCGACGTTTCGGCGCAATGGATTTGATGGAGACCGCGACCGCCGAGGCGCATCCGCTGCTCGCGGCGATCGGGCCGGAGCCGCTGGGCAATGAATTCAGCGAATCCCACCTTGTGGCGGCGTTGAAGGGCCGCAGCATGCCGATCAAGACGGCACTTCTGGATCAAAAGATCGTCGCGGGTTTGGGCAACATTTATGTTTGTGAAGCCTTGTTCCGCGCCGGCATCCATCCTTCACGCCGCGTCAATAAAATCTCGGAAAAACGCATCTCTGCGCTGGTGCCGATCATCCGGCAAGTGCTGAGCGAGGCCATCGCGGCGGGCGGCTCTTCGCTGAAAGATTATCGCCAAGCCGATGGCGAGCTTGGATATTTTCAGCACAGCTTCGATGTCTACGGACGCGAGGGCCAGCCCTGCCGCGCAGCCGGTTGCGCAAACACCGTTCACAGGATCGTGCAGTCTGGCCGCTCTTCCTTCTACTGTCCGAACTGCCAAAGATAGCTTGATTGCAGGGGTCAAGTTGGTAAGGCTGCGCGACAATGCCAACGGACGGGAGCCCGAAGTCATGGCCTATGAGACGATTATCGTCGAAGTAGACGACGACGTTGCCACTATTACCCTGAACCGCCCGGACGCCCTCAATGCGCTCAACAGCCAGCTTCTTGGCGAGCTTGCGCAGGCGCTGACCGAGGCGGATGCCAATGACAAGGTGCGCTGCATCATCCTGACGGGCTCGGCCAAGGCGTTCGCCGCCGGGGCCGACATCAAGGAAATGTCGGAAAAAACCTTCGTCGAGATGTATCTCGGCGATTTCTTCGAACCGGCCACCGAGGCGGTCTCGAAGGTTCGCAAGCCGGTGATCGCCGCGGTCAGCGGCTACGCGCTTGGCGGGGGATGCGAACTGGCGATGATGTGCGATTTCATCATCGCATCGGAGACCGCGAAATTCGGCCAGCCCGAGATCAACCTCGGCGTCATCGCCGGGATCGGCGGCACGCAGCGTCTGCCGCGCTACGTCGGCAAGGCCAAGGCGATGGACATGCATCTGACGGGCCGCTTCATGGATGCCGAAGAGGCCGAGCGCTCGGGGCTGGTGAGCCGCGTCGTGCCGGTCAAGCAGCTGATGGAAGAGACCCAAAGCGCCGCAGCCAAGATCGCCGAGAAGTCGATGCTGGCCTCGATTGCCGCGAAACAGGCGGTCAACCGCGCCTTCGAGACGACATTGGACGAGGGGCTGCTGTTCGAGCGCCGCCTGTTCCACTCGCTCTTTGCCACCGAAGACCAGAAGGAAGGCATGTCGGCCTTCCTCGAAAAGCGGACCCCGCAGTTCCGCGACCGCTAAGCTTTGCGTGGCCCGTCCCCGCGGGGACGGGCTGCACCTTTGGCGTCAGAGGGGATCAGGCCTGAAGCGGGCCGCGCCCCTGCCGGATCGCCGCCTGAATGGCGCGCCAGGTCTCGGCCTCTGCCGTATCCCCTTTCTCCTCGTTTTCACGCACCTTTGCGGCAGCCTCGGCTTCGGCCCTGCCGCCGTGGGCCCGATACAGCGCCTGCGCCGCCTGAGTGATCTGGATGGTGTTCATGGCTGACTCCTCCTTTCAGTCAGAACCCTCCGCGGTCCCCCGCGGGAGCCCGATCCTAGCCGATTCCATGCCCATTCCCCAAGTTTTCCGGCAATGCCCTTTGCAACCGGCGGAAAATGGGGTATGCGCCGCGGCTACATGCGCGTGATGCCCGCTAAGGCAAGAATCGGTCCGGCACGACAGATCCGGGTCTGGTGGATATTGCGCGTCCGAAATTCAGACCAGGCCGTCGGCCATAACCAGGCCCATCGGCCACAGAAAAGGACCGTTTCATCATGGCAAACACGCCCCAGTCCAAAAAGCGCGCACGTCAGAACGAAAAGCGTTACGCCGTCAACAAGGCACGCCGTTCGCGCATCCGTACCTACCTGCGCAAAGTCGAAGAAGCGATCGCTTCGGGCGACAAGGACGCAGCCTTCGCCGCACTGAGCGCCGCACAGCCCGAGCTGATGCGCGGCGTCACCAAAGGCGTCTTCCACAAGAACACCGCTGCACGCAAAATGTCGCGTCTTTCGTCGCGCGTGAAAGCACTCGGCTAAGGGCATTCTGCCCGACTGAAATGACACACCTCAAAAGTGTGTGACCGAAAAGGCATCGCCATTGGTGGTGCCTTTTTTTGTGACTCACACAAGATTTTGGAGCCCTAGATTCTTTTTTCGGAATCCGGTGAGTCAAGTTTGAAGTTCGGTTGCCGCTCTTCGCGGAAGAGGGGTAATTTCATCAGGCGAGTCACATCGCTGGGGGGACAGGCAATCGGGGACACTACCACGGGAATCGTGGAACGTTTCCGTCGCTTCGGCAGTCTGCTGCACAGACGCCGAAACCGGGGTGAATTCATCCTGCCAGTCCAATTGTAATATGGGTGATTGAGGCACCGTCATGGGGTCGCTTCGGGGTACTGGGAATCCCGGGGAGTCTTCCTGCGTTCCTAAATCACTGGGACAGAGATATCTCATCCCGGTCCATGCCACCTTTGGCATGGGGCCAGTTCTTGCATCCCTGCGGTTGGCTCGGTCGGGCATATGTGTGTGTCGCCCGAGGGACAGAAGAACCGGTGAAGAGACGGAGCGGGGATACATGACGCAGGAACAATGGGGCGCGCTGCAAGACAGGCTGAGCAGCACGATCGGGGAAAACAATTATCGAACCTGGATCAAACCCCTTGAATATAAGGGACTGGAGGCCGATGGGGTGGCGGTCTTCCTGGCGCCGACAAATTTTATCGGCACCTATGTTTCGCAAAATTTCGGAGACCTGCTGCTGTCGCAGATCTCGACATTGGATTCGCAGGTCCGCCGCCTGCAATTTCGGGTAAGCAATGCGCCGCGTCCGGCCATGGGCCGACCGAGCCCGCGCCCGGCAGCGGCGAACAAGCCCGAACCGGCGCTGCAAAGCGTGCAGGCCGAAGCTCAGGCGAGCGGCTATGCAGGAACGCAGGCAGGCACCGCAGCTGCGACCGCGCAGGGCGGCAGTGATCTGCTGCCGAGCGCGCCGCTCGACGCGCGGTTCACCTTCGACAATTTCATCGTCGGCAAACCGAACGAACTGGCCCATGCCGCGGCGCGCCGCGTGGCCGAGGCCGAGACCGTGACCTTCAACCCGCTGTTCCTCTATGGCGGCGTGGGTCTTGGTAAAACGCACCTGATGCACGCGATCACCTGGGAGTTGCGCAACCGCCGCCCGGATCTGAACGTGCTGTATCTGTCGGCAGAGCAGTTCATGTACCGTTTCGTGCAGGCCCTGCGCGAGCGCCGCATGATGGACTTCAAAGAGCTGTTCCGCTCGGTCGACGTGCTGATGGTCGACGACGTGCAGTTCATCGCCGGCAAGGATTCGACGCAGGAAGAGTTCTTCCACACGTTCAACGCGCTGGTGGACCAGAACAAGCAGATCGTCATCTCGGCCGACCGCGCGCCGGATGAGATCAAGGATCTTGAGAACCGCATCCGCTCGCGCCTGCAGTCCGGCCTCGTGGTCGACCTGCACCCGACGGATTACGAACTGCGTCTCGGCATCCTGCAGTCGAAGGTCGACACCTACCGCAAGCAATATCCCTCGCTGCAGCTTGACGATGGCATCCTCGAGTTCCTCGCGCATCGCATCTCGACCAACGTGCGCGTGCTCGAAGGCGCGCTGACCCGGCTCTTCGCCTTCGCCTCGCTGGTCGGCCAGCCGATCACCATGGAGCTGACGCAGGATTGCCTTGCCGATGTGCTGCGCGCCTCTGACCGCAAGATCTCGATCGAAGAGATCCAGCGCAAAGTGGCGGATCACTACAACATCCGCCTCAGCGATCTGATCGGCCCCAAGCGCGTGCGCAACTTCGCCCGCCCGCGTCAGGTGGCGATGTATCTGTGCAAGCAGCTGACCGCGCGCTCGCTGCCCGAGATCGGCCGCCGTTTCGGCGGGCGCGACCACACCACGGTCATGCACGGTGTGAAGCGGATTGAAGAGCTGCGCATGCAGGACAGCCAGATCGCCGATGACATCGAGCTCTTGCGCCGCGCGCTCGAGGCCTGACACCTCAGCCTGAGGCGCCAAGCCTGAGACCGCACGACCACAAATGGGAACGGGGCTGCCTTCGGGCGGCCCCGCGGCCTTGACGCTGCAGGCAATCTATCTGATCAATCACCAAAACAGGTTGGAGTAGCTCCGGTTTTGCGCCAAGCTGCCCCTCCGGCCAACCGAGGAACAGGGCGATGAAAGTCAGCATAGAACGGGCGACACTGCTCAAGGCAGTCAGCCAGGCACAATCGGTGGTCGAACGCCGGAACACCATTCCGATCCTTGCGAACGTGCTGATCGAAGCCGAAGGGAACACGGCCAGCTTCCGCGCGACCGATCTCGATATCGAAGTGCTCGACCGCGCCCCCGCGGTTGTCGAGCAGGCGGGCGCCACCACCGTCTCGGCAGTGACCCTGCATGAAATCGTGCGCAAGCTGCCCGATGGCGCGCTGGTGCAACTGGCCGCCGACAATGCCGCAGGGCGCCTGACGGTGACCGCGGGCCGCTCGAACTTCAGCCTCGCGACGTTGCCGAAAGAAGACTTCCCGGTCATGGCCTCGTCGGAATATTCGTCGAACTTCAGCGCCAAGGCCGAAGTGCTGCGCCGGCTGTTCGACAAGTCGAAATTTGCCATCTCGACCGAAGAGACGCGCTATTACCTCAACGGCGTCTACATGCATGTCACCGACAGCGAAGACGGCCGCGTGCTGCGCTGCGTCGCCACCGATGGTCACCGCCTCGCGCGCATCGACGCGCCGCTGCCTTCGGGCGCCGAGGAGATGCCCGGCGTGATCGTGCCGCGCAAGACCGTGGGCGAGCTGCGCAAGCTGCTCGACGAGGATGATATGGACATCGCGGTCTCGGTCTCGGAAACCAAGGTGCGCTTCGCCACGCCCGACATCACGCTGACCTCCAAGGTCATCGACGGCACCTTCCCCGATTATTCGCGCGTCATCCCGATGAACAACACCCGCCGCCTCGAGGTCGACGCGGGCGAGTTCGCCAAGGCGGTGGACCGCGTGGCAACCGTCTCGTCGGAACGCTCGCGCGCGGTGAAGCTGCAACTGGATGAAGACCGCCTCGTGCTCTCGGTCAACGCCCCCGACAGCGGTGCTGCCGAGGAAGAGCTGGCCGTGGCCTATGGCGACGAGCCGCTGGAGATCGGCTTCAATGCGAAATACCTGCTGGAGATCGCCAGCCAGGTCGACCGCGAGAACGCCGTTTTCATGTTCAACTCCTCGGGCGATCCGACCCTGATGCGCGAAGGCACCGACACGTCTGCGGTCTATGTCGTCATGCCGATGCGGGTCTGACCCGCGCCGCGCGCCGCCTTCGGTCGCGCCATGCGTATTTGAAGAACAATGAAGGGCAGGGGCGCGGCTTCTGCCCTTCATTGTTCCAAAAATACGCTCAGCAGCGCCTGCCTTCCTGCGAAAGCTGTCGATCCAATGTCCCTCCATCTCACTCGCCTCACGCTCTCGCATTTCCGCTCGCACCACCATGCGTCGGTCGAGGTCGACGCGCGGCCCGTGGCGCTCCATGGCCCCAATGGCGCTGGCAAGACCAATCTGATCGAGGCGGTCTCGCTGTTCTCGCCGGGGCGCGGGATGCGCCGGGCCTCGGCGCAGGAGATGGTGCGCCGCCCCGAGGCGCTGGGGTGGAAGATCGAGGGGCTGCTGGAGACCGGCGGCAGCCTGCATGAGATCACCTTCCGCTCGGAGGCGGGCGCGGCGCGGCAGGTGCATATCGACGGCAAAGCCGCGCCGCAGGTGCAATTGGGGCGGATGGCGCGGGTGCTGTGGTTGATCCCGTCGATGGACCGGCTGTGGATCGAGGGCCCCGAGGGGCGGCGGCGGTTCCTCGACCGGATGACGCTGAGTTTTTTCCCTGACCACGCCGAGCAGAGCCTCGCCTATGAGAAGGCCATGCGCGAGCGCAACCGGCTGCTGCGCGATCAGGTGCGCGACGGTTTCTGGTACGGCGCGCTCGAGGGGCAGATGGCCGAGGCGGGGGCCGCGCTGCAGGCCAACCGCCGCGCGGCGCTGGCGCGGCTGGCGGGGGCGCAGGCCGAGGCCGAGACGCAATTCCCGGCCGCCGAGCTTGAACTCATCGACGGTGAGCAGCCCTGCCCGGACAGCGCCAGCGATCTGCGCGCCGCGCTGGAGGCGAGCCGTCCGCGGGACCTGATGGCGGGGCGCACGCTGGTGGGGCCGCATCGCGCCGATCTGCGCGGGGTCTTTGCCGCCAAGGGGGTTCCCGCCGAGGATTGCTCGACCGGCGAGCAGAAGGCGCTGCTGATCTCGCTCATTCTCAGCAACGCCCGCGCGCTGGCCGCCGAGACCGGTGCGGCCCCCATTCTACTGCTCGACGAGGTGGCGGCGCATCTCGACGCGGGTCGCCGCGCGGCGCTTTATGACGAGATTTGCGCGCTCGGGAGTCAGGCGTGGATGACGGGCACGGGGCCGGAGCTTTTCGCGGAACTGGGAGAGCGGGCGCAGCATCTCGAGGTGACCGAGCGGGAAGGGCAATCGGTGGTTGAAAACCGCACGGTTTAACACCAAATCTTGTGTCATCGGCGTGACAATCGCGGCAGAACACCGTATAAAATCAACAAAAATCACGAAGGATCGCGGCATGGCCGAACCGGCAAGCGCACCGCAGGAATACGGCGCGGATTCCATCAAAGTTCTCAAGGGTTTGGAGGCTGTCCGTAAGCGTCCCGGCATGTACATCGGGGACACGGATGACGGCTCGGGCCTGCACCACATGGTTTACGAAGTCGTGGACAACGGCATCGACGAGGCTCTGGCGGGCCACGCGGACTTTGTCCGGGTGAAGATTCACGCCGACAACTCGGTTTCGGTGCGCGACAACGGCCGCGGCATTCCGGTCGATCTGCACCAGGAAGAGGGTGTCTCGGCGGCCGAGGTCATCATGACCCAGCTGCACGCCGGCGGTAAGTTCGATCAGAACTCCTACAAGGTGTCGGGCGGTCTGCACGGCGTGGGCGTTTCCGTGGTGAACGCGCTTTCGGTCTGGCTCGAACTGCGCATCTGGCGCAACGGCAAGGAGCATTACGCGAAGTTCAGCCATGGCGAGACCGTGGAGCATCTGCGCGTGGTGGGCGACGCCGAGGGCGAGCAGGGCACCGAGGTGCGCTTCCTTGCCTCGACCGACACGTTCAGCAACCTTGAGTACAGCTTTGAGACGCTGGAGAAGCGCCTGCGCGAGCTAGCGTTCCTGAACTCGGGCGTGCGCATCATTCTTGAGGACGAGCGTCCCGCCGAGCCGCTCAAGACCGAGCTGCATTACGAAGGCGGCGTGAAAGAGTTCGTGAAGTATCTCGACCGCTCCAAGCAGCCGGTGATGCCCGAGCCGATCTATATGACCGGCGAAAAGGATGGCATCGGCGTCGAGATCGCCATGTGGTGGAACGACAGCTACCACGAAAACGTGCTGCCCTTCACCAACAACATCCCGCAGCGCGACGGCGGCACCCATGTGGCGGGCTTCCGCGGCGCGCTGACCCGCACCATCAACAACTACGCGCAGTCCTCGGGCATCGCCAAGAAAGAGAAGGTCTCTTTCACCGGCGATGACGCCCGCGAGGGTCTGACCTGCGTGCTGTCGGTGAAAGTGCCCGACCCGAAGTTCAGCTCGCAGACCAAGGACAAGCTGGTCTCCTCCGAGGTGCGCCCGGCGGTCGAGGGGATGATGAACGAACGTCTGGCCGAGTGGTTCGAAGAGAACCCCAATGAGGCCAAGCAGATCGTCGGCAAGATCGTCGAGGCGGCGCTGGCCCGCGAGGCCGCGCGCAAGGCCCGCGAACTGACCCGTCGCAAGACCGCGATGGACGTGAACTATCTTGCCGGCAAGCTCAAGGACTGCTCCGAGAAGGACCCGTCGAAGACCGAGCTTTTCATCGTCGAGGGTGACTCGGCAGGCGGCTCGGCGCAGACCGGGCGCGACCGGGGCACGCAGGCGATCCTGCCGCTGAAGGGTAAAATCCTCAACGTCGAGCGCGCGCGTTTCGACCGGATGCTCGGCAGCCAAGAGATCGGCAACCTCGTGATGGCGCTCGGCACCGGCATTGGCCGCGACGAGTTCAACATCGAGAAGCTGCGCTATCACAAGATCATCCTGATGACCGACGCCGACGTCGACGGCGCGCACATCCGGACGCTGCTGCTGACCTTCTTCTACCGGCAGATGCCGGAGCTGATCGAGGGTGGCTATCTCTATATCGCGCAGCCGCCCCTCTATAAGGTGACCCGCGGCAAGTCCGAGGTCTATGTGAAGGACCAGAACGCGCTTGATGAATACCTGATCAATCAGGGTGTCGATGGCGCGCATCTGACCACCGGCAACGGCGAGGTGATCGCCGGGCAAGACCTCGTTCGCGTGATCGAAGAGGCGCGGCAGCTCAAGCGCGTGCTCGATGCCTTCCCGACGCATTACCCGCGCCACATCCTCGAGCAGGCGGCGATCGCCGGGGCCTTCGTGCCCGGCGCGGTCGAGAGCGACCTGCAGGGCGTGGCCGACAAGGTGGCGCAGCGGCTCGATCTTATCGCGCTGGAGTATGAGAAGGGCTGGCAGGGCCGGATCACGCAGGATCGTGGCATCCGTCTCGCGCGTATCCTGCGCGGCGTTGAAGAGGTCCGCACGCTCGACGGCCCGATGCTGCGCTCGGGCGAGTCGCGCCGCACCGGCAGCTTCACCGATGCGCTGAAGGCGGTCTATCAGACCCCGGCAACGCTGGAGCGCAAGGACCGCCGTCAGGCGATCTTTGGCCCGCTCGGCCTGCTCGAGGCGGTTCTCGAAGAGGGTGAGAAGGGCCTGTCGCTGCAGCGCTATAAGGGTCTGGGCGAGATGAACCCCGGCCAGCTGTGGGAGACGACGCTTGATCCCGATGCCCGCACCCTGCTGCAGGTGAAGGTGGATGACATGGCCGAGGCCGATGATCTCTTCACCAAGCTGATGGGCGACGTGGTGGAGCCGCGCCGCGAGTTCATCCAGCAAAACGCGCTGAGCGTGGAGAACCTCGACTTCTGATCCGGCGGGTCTTGGCGGCCCGCATGAGACAGAGGCATGAGTAAAAATAAAGCGGCGCGTGGGGGCCTCCACGCGCCGCTTTTCATAGTCGGCTCAGAACAGAGCTCAGCCGCGCGCCTTGGAGTAGCCTTCCAGAAGCATCGGGAAATCCGCTTCGGGAGGGAATCCCTTATAGTGATGCTCGGCCGGTGTGGTCGCCCAGTCGAGGCGGTCCACGGTCATCGTCTCGATATAAGGCGTGCACCAGTCCGGCACCTCGAACATCGATGGGCGGACATTCACGAAATTCTCGACCCCGACGATCCGGGTGAACACCCAGCTCTGACACTCGCCGCACATATAGTGATCGAGGTCAGGCCCTTTGATCCCGCCCTTCACTGGCGTGCCGGAGACCACGCGAAATCCGTCGCCCGGCACCATCATCGTCAGGGAAAAGGCGCTGGCGCTCATCTTCTGGCAGCCGCGGCAATGGCAGGCGGCGGTCATCATGGGCGGTTTGCTCACTTCGACCTGCAGTGCGCCGCAGCGGCAGCTGCCGGTTTGGGGAAGGTCGGTCATCTGGGTTTCCTCTTCTCCGAATGTGGGGGTGAGCCGTGGGCGGCCAAAGAAAAAGCCGGCCCCGGGGCCGGCTTTGCGCTCACTCGGTCCGCAGGCTGGCGGCCGATTCCTTGATGGCGTCATATTGCCCGCCGGGACGGAAGCGCCACAGGTAGTCGGGCAGCACCGCTTCGGGCGCAACCGGGGTGATCCCCAGATCCTTGAGCCCCTTGGCTCCGTCCGACACCACATTGTCCTTGCGCAGCATGATCACCTGATCGCGGGTGATCGGCGCGGTGAACAGCCCGCCGGTGATGCGCTGAACAAACTCCGAAACGCGCCCCATCACCGAAGCGAGCCCAAAAGGCAGGTTCAGCAGCATCTTGCGGCGGCGGATCACGCTCAGCATCTCTTCGATAAAGGCGCGGAAGCTTTTCACTTCCGGCCCGCCAAGCTCATAGATGCCCGGCGCGGCCACCCCGGTCAGCCCCTTCTCAGCCGCTTCGGCGACATTATCCACGTAAACCGGCTGGAACTTCATATCCGCACCGACCAGCGGCAGCACCGGACCCATCCGCGCCATCCCGGCGAACCGGTTGAAGAAACTGTCCTCCATGCCGAAGATCACCGACGGGCGCAGGATCATCGCGCTGGGGAAGCTGGCCAGCACCGCCTCTTCGCCAAGCCCCTTGGTGCGGGCATAGCTGCTGGCGCTCTCTTTATCGGCGCCGATCGCCGACAGATGCACGAAACTCTCGACACCTTCTTCGGCGGCGATCCGGGCAATGCGGCCCGCGCCTTCGGACTGCACAGCGTCGAAGTTGTTCTTGCCGCGCGCATCAAAGGTGCCGACGCAGTTCACCACCGCATCCGCCCCATGCATCACGCTGCGCACCGACTCGTCGTCGCGGATATTGCAGAACACCGGCTCCACCTGACCGACCGAACCATAGGGCTTCACAAAGAGCGCTTCATTGGGCCGGCGCACCGCGACACGCACGCGCCAGCCGAGTTTCGCCATGCGCCGTGCGATGTAGCGTCCGACAAAGCCGGAACCGCCGTAAATTGTGACGAGCTTGCTCATCTGCCTTCTCCCGCTGTGAGCTATCTGACCTTGAATACCGGCCCACCGAGGACCGGGCAAGCGGCGCACGGAGGGGAAGTTGAAGAAACTTCAAAAACTGCGTTGACACTCCCTGCGGACATATTTAAACGCCCCTCACCACCTGTGCCCAGGTGGCGGAATTGGTAGACGCGCTGGTTTCAGGTACCAGTGGCTTAACGGCCGTGGAGGTTCGAGTCCTCTCCTGGGCACCATAGAAACGCCGCTTAATCTTCGGATTAAGCGGCGTTTTTTGGTTTCGGGCTTCAGGGCTCTTCCTGTGCGCTGAGGATCCTGTGGTTGGCCAGAAGGTCTGGCCTCGTTCCTCTCCCTTACTCTCCATGCTCTGGCTCCGCCGCGCGCGTGTTCCTTTGGTGGTCTCTGTCCTCGTCGCTCATGGTCTGAGCCGGGGTACGGCCGACTCGAGGAGTGGCGTCAGGAACATCTCTCTAGTGTAGTGCGTCTGATGGGAGGGCTCCATTTACTGGACTATGTGGTCCCGCCAAGCGCAGATCAGGCTCAAAGCGCCGCGGGAGTCCGCTTGTCTGCGCCCATAGCTGAGGGGGCGGGCGCTACGTTCCTCCAAGGCCGTCCGTTGGTGGCCCTGTTTTTACGCGGTTTCCGGCCTTCGTGCATTTTTTATGACGAAAAATGAAAAAAGGGGTTGCGACCCACCGAGGGAATACGTAAATAGCCCCTCACCGGCGGCGCTGAGGTGCTAGACGGGACGCCAGACGGGGCGGCGGCGAGGCGGCAAGCTGAGCCAGCGCAGACGA
>NZ_JAAGOU010000029.1:0-55284 GCF_010500775.1 Salipiger sp. PrR002 | reverse complement strand
CTACGTCACCGGCTCGATGATCCGCGTCGACGGCGGCATGATCCGGGGGATGTGATGAGCACGCTGACTGCGCCGGACCGCCGCGGCACCGACAGCAATAAGTGGCGCCGCTACCCGCAAGACGTGCTGCCGCTCTGGGTTGCCGATATGGATTTCGCCGCCGACCCGCGCATTGCCGAGGCGATCCGGGTGCGACTCGACCATGGTGTACTCGGCTACGGGCGGGCCACGGATGCGCAGCGCGAGGTTCTGGTGCAGGCGATGCTGCGTGACCACGGCTGGCGGATCGAGCCTGAATGGCTGGTCTTCCTGCCGGGGGTCGAGGGCGGCTTCAACATGGCGCTCTCGGCGTTCACCACGCCGGGCGGCGGCGTTATGGAAGAGCTCCCTGTATACGCTCCGCTGCGCGCAGCGCCCGAGCATTGGGGGCTCACGCTCCACCCGGTCTGGCAGCGTCCCGACGGCGGGCGCTGGACCTCTGACGAAGGCGAGATGGAGCAGGCTGCGCGCGCCTCGGACGCGCTCTTGCTGTGCAACCCGCAAAACCCCACCGGCCGGGTCTATACGCGAAGCGAGCTGGCGCTTCGCGCCGACCTCTGCCTGCGCCACGACATGGTGTTGATCTCCGACGAGATCCACTGCGGGCTGGTGCTGGACGGGCGCAGCCATATCCCCGCCGCATCGCTCTCGCCCGAGATCGCGGCTCGGTCGGTGACGCTGATGGCCGCCTCCAAGACGTGGAACGTGCCCGGCCTCAAAACCGCTTTCGCCATCATTCCCGACGCCACGATGCGCGCATGTTTCGAGGGTTCGAAACGCGGCATGGTCGACAGCGTGAACGTGCTTGGCCTTGCTGGCATGAGCGCGGCCTATGAGCAGTGCAGCGACTGGCGCGACGCCGCCCGCGCGCAGCTGGCCGCCAACCGCGACCGTCTGGCCGCGCGCCTGCCCGACGTGCTGCCCGGCGCCAAGATGCTGCCCGCCGAAGCCGGGTTCCTCGCGTGGATTGACTGCCGCGCGCTTGGCCTGCCGCTCCCGGCATCCGAGTTCTTCCTCGAGCGCGCCCGCGTGGCGCTGAGCGGCGGCACGGATTTCGGGCCGGGTCTGGAAGGCTGGGTGCGGCTCAACTACGGTTGCACCCCGGAGCTTCTGGACGAGGCGTTACATCGCATGGCAAAGGCGGTCCGGGATCACGGGGGGCAGGAATGAACAAAGACCAGAAAGCCGCGGCCGGGCGCGCAAAGGCGCCCTCGCTGACCGATCAGGCCTATGCGCGGCTGCGCGAGGAAATCATCACCTGCGCCTTGCGGCCCGGCACCGACATTGGAGAGCAGGAACTGGCGGCGCGGCTCTCGATGAGCAAGACCCCGGTGCGCGAAGCGCTGGCGCGGCTGACCCTTGAAGGGCTGGTCGAGGCCTTTCCGCGGCGCGGCTATCGGGTCACCCCTGTGACGGTGAAGGACATCACCGACATCTTCACCGTGCGTAAGGCGCTCGAAGGCTCGGCTGCCGAGCTCGCCGCCCTGCGGATGAGCGAGGCCGAGCTTGACGATCTGGAGGCGCTGTCTCATCAGACCTATGGGCAGGACAAGACCTTGCCGGTGCTCGAGTTTGTCGCCGCGAACAACCGGTTTCACACCGCGATAGCCACCGGCGCACGGGTCCCGCGGTTGCAGGCGCTGATCGCTGGCTACCTTGAGGAATGCACCCGCCTGTTCCACATGGGGGCGACGATCCGCGACGTCACGCCGGAGACCGAGGAAGACCACAGCCGTATTGTTTCGGCCTTGCGGGCCCGTGACGGCGCCGCGGCGCGCGAGGCGATCAGCCTGCACACCGAGAACACCCGGCGCGGTCTGCTCAGCGCGCTGATTGCCGACGAGACGTCGCCGCTCGAACTCTGAGCGGTCTCCGGACAAATCCGAAACATGCCAATTGAACGCAGGCAGGCGGTGGCGAGAGCCCCGGCCCGCGTCGCGGCGTGGCGTGGCACATCACTTGCACAAGAAATGACAGAACATGCCAGCCTTGCGCCCGGTGGAGGGCTGGCTCTGGCCATCAATGCCCATATATATCAACTTGTTATGTGCCGACATAAGCTTTCACTTATGTATCGATGTAAACTCCCTATTTGACTTTATGTCGCCCATTCCGTTTCCAGAGAAGGAAATTGCGGCGTCCTCCCGAACCAAGTCGCGATGACCTCCAACAAGGAAACCTACATGATCATGACCCCCTCCCGCCTCCTGTCCAGCCTGTGCCTCACCGCCGCGATCGCCTCTGGCGCCAGCGCCCAGACGGCTCCCGAAACGCTGACCATCAAGGGCGGCTCGCAGGGCGGCTCGTGGTATACGATCTCGGCGGCGATGACCCAGATCTTCGCCGGCGAAGGCGTCACCGCGAACGCGGAACTGGGCAACGGGCTGTCCAACGTCATGGTCATCGGCCAAGGCGAAGCCGATGTGGCGATCACCTTCGCTTCGGTGCCGCCCGCCGCCGCCAAAGGCGTCGATCCCTTCCCCGCGCCCATGGACAATATCCGCGCCATCGCCATGCTGAGCCCCTCGGCCATGCAGCTGATCGTGTCGGAAGACAGCGGCATCGACAGCTATGCGGACATCGCCGGTAAGTCGATCGCCACCTCGACCGTCGGCTCCTCCACCGAGGACCTCTTTGCCCTAACCCGCGGCGCGCTTGGCCTGTCCGACGACGACCTCACCCTGTCGCGCGGCAACGTCAACTTCGACATCGACGCGGTCAAAGACCGCTCGGCGGACGGGCTTTTCGTGCTGACCGCGGCGCCCACCGGCTCGTTCATCGACCTCTTCTCGAGCAACGACGTGAAACTGGTGCCGGTCGATGAAGCGCTTGCCACCAAACTCAATGAAGCAAACGCAGGCTATGTGGCGTCGGTGATCCCGGCGGGCACATACGAAGGTCAGGACGAAGACGTGGCCTCGGTGTCGACCTCGACCATGATCGTGGTCAACGCCGATATGCCCGAGGAAGAGGCCTATTTCATCGCCAAGACCCTCGTCGAGCATATCGCTGACCTTCAGGCCTCGCATAACTCGCTGGCGTCGATCACCCCCGAGACCATGGGCAGCTTTTCCGGTGCCGAGCCGCACCCGGGCGCGCTGCGCTACTTCACCGAAGCGGGCCTGATCAACTGATGACCGACGCATCCGTCGAAACGCTGCCCCTAGGGGCAGCAGGCGAGGCTCCGCAAGGAGCCTCTGCCAGTTCTGGGCCCAATTCTGGGCAAAGCGTGCTGTCGCGCTTCCGCGAGGCGGGCTTCGTTGCCAAGATCGCCATGCTCGTGGCGATCACCATGTCGGTGTTCCACCTCTGGGCGGGCGCACGCGGGCAACCGATCTCGGAAATTTTCCGCCCTGCGCACCTCGGCCTTGCGCTGATAGTGCTGTTCCTCGCCTCCCCGTCGAAGCCGCTGTTCGGCAATCTCCGGGCCGGGCAGATCTGCAACGCCGTCGCCCTCGCGCTGACGATCTTTGGCTGCGGCTATCTGATGCTCGACGCCGAAGCGGTGCAGGCGCGCATCCCCTATTTCTCGCCGCCCACCACCCTGCAACAGCTGGCAGGATGGGGCCTTGTGCTCGCCCTGCTCGAAGCCTCGCGGCGGGTACTGGGCGCGGCACCGGTGGTCGTTGTGGTGGGCTTCATCGCCTATGCCTTCTGGGGCAACCATCTGCCCTACCCGTTCTGGCACAAGGGCTTTTCGCCCGAGCGCGTGCTTGAAAGCGCCTATCTGACGCAAGAAGGCATCTGGGGCACGCCGATCGGGGTCTCTGCCGGGTATATCTTCCTCTTCGTGCTGTTCGGCTGCTTCCTCAACGCCTCTGGCGCGGGGGCGTTCTTTACCGATTTCGCCCGAGCGCTGACCGGCCGCGCCATGGGCGGGCCAGCCAAGGTTGCCGTGGTGTCCAGCGCCTTCATGGGCATGCTTTCGGGCAGCCCTGCCGCCAACGCCGCCACCACCGGTGCCTTCACCATCCCGGCCATGCGCAAGGCGGGCTACAAGGGTGAGTTTGCCGCCGCGGTCGAGGCTGTCGCCTCCTCGGGCGGTCAGATCACCCCGCCGATCCTCGGGGCCGCCGCCTTCATCATGGCCGAATTCATCGGCGTGCCCTATGTGTCGATCATCCTCGTGTCGATCATCCCGGCGCTGCTTTACTTCTTCGCGGTCTATGTGGTCGTCGATCTCGAGGCGCGCCGGCTGCAGCTGCGCCCGGGTGCCGAAGACGTGCCGCCGCTGATGCGCATTCTCGCACAGCGCGGGTATCTCTTCATCTCGATCGGGGTGATGATCTGGGTGCTGGTCGAGGGCTTTACCCCCGCCCGCGCGGCGGTCTGGGCGATTGCCTCGCTGGCGGGCATGGTGCTGATACTGGATGGCGCGAACCGGCGCCGGTTCCTTGACGTCTGCCTCGAGGCGATGATCGAGGCGCCGCGGATGATCGGATCGGTCGCCGTGGCCTGCGCCTTGGGTGGCATCCTCGTCGGCGTGATCAGCCAGACCGGCCTTGGCCTGCGGATGAGCACCATCGTGCTGACGCTGGCCGGGGACAGCACGCTTCTGCTACTGGCGCTGACTATGGTCATGGCCATCGTGCTGGGGATGGGCATGCCGACCTCGGGGGCCTATGTGATCTTGGCCGCGCTGCTGGCGCCAGCGCTGGTCAAAGCGGGCATCCCGCTGATCGCGGCGCATCTGTTCATCCTCTACTGCGCAGGGATCTCGACGATCACGCCCCCGGTGGCCATCGCCGCCTATGCGGCGGCGGCGGTGGCGGGCACGAGCCCCTGGACGACATCGACAATGGCGTTCCGTCTGGGCATCTCGAGCTTCATCATCCCGTTCATGTTCGTCTACGGACCGCCGCCTCTGGGCGATGGCACGCCGCTGCAGGTGGCGCTGTCGCTGGCGACGGCGCTGCTGGGGATCGGCGCGATCTCGGCTGCGGTTGTTGGCTGGCTGCGCCGCCCGCTGCCCGTGCTGGTACGTGCTCTGGCCGTGGCCGGAGGGCTTGCGCTGGTCTTTCCGGGCTGGACGACCGACCTCACCGGAGCGCTCTGCCTGCTGATCCTTGCAGGCTACGTCCTGCGCGCTCCAAAGGCCGCGCCCGCCCACGGCTAACCAACACACCTGCGCGCCGCGGCCCCAAACGGTCGCGGCGCGTCACCTTTCAGGCGACGAACCGGCAATCGAGCCCACGTGCCGTCACCTCATCCGCGTAATCCACGAGGCATTGCCGCAGGTGCCGCTCAAAGCGCTGCACCAGCCGAGGCACCGGTCTTGCGCGGGAATAGAGCATCGCCAGCGTCAACTTCACCTTTGGCTCGAAGATCGCCGCATGCAGCCGCCGTTCGGGATCGAAGGGCAGCACCATCGGATGGGTCAGCGCCACCCCCAGCCCCGCCTGAACCAGATGCAGCGCCGCCGTCGACTGGTTGGTCTGCATGATATCGAGCGTGTTGACCTCGTCGCGCAGGCTTTCGCGCAGCATGACGCCGGGCGGTGACTGATTGCCATGCGCCACGATCACCTCTCCCTCCAGATCGGCGGCCGACACGCTGGCCCGGCCCGCCAGCCGGTGATCCTTGGGCATCAGGCAAATCATCGACATCTCGAGCAGCGGATGAGAGGCCACGCCCACCTCGTCAAAGGGCTGAAAAGCAAAGCCGATGTCCGCGTATTCCTGCCGCACCTGTCGCACCACTTCGTTGGCAGGAAACACCTCGAGCCGCATGCGCACCCGCTCGCGCTCGTGCCGGAAAGCCGAGATCGCCTTTGGCAGACCGGCGGCGGTGAAGGTGGTCACCGTGGCGATCGACAGCGACCCGCCGCGCAGGTCGCGCAGCTCTTCGGCCTTGCCGCGCAGCACCGTCATATCGACAAAGATCCGCTCCACCGAAGGCAGCAGATCGCGCGCTTCCTGCGTCAGCCGGGTGCGCCCGCGCGAGCGCACAAAAAGCGAAAACCCAAGCTGCCCCTCAAGCTCCTTCAATGTCTGACTGACCGCTGGCTGCGAGACCCGCATCAGCCGCGCCGTTTCCGTCACGCTTTGGGTGCGGCTGAACAGCCGGAAGGTCTCGAGCTGACGCAGGTTCATATTCATAAGCATTCCCTTATGCCCTCATAGATCATTAGTATTATTTCTGATGATCCGGAGGTGCAATAACAGGGGCATCCCCGCGCGGCCTGCCGGGGCCTGCCTCGTCTTCGGGGCCACTCATTTCAGCATCCCGGACCGACCACATGGCGTTACTGGACATCAAAGATCTGCGCGTCGACATCGACACGCCCGCTGGCGTGCTGCACGCGGTGCGCGGCGTCGACCTGAGCGTCGAGCCCGGCGAGACCCTGTGCATCGTCGGCGAGAGCGGCTGCGGCAAATCCATGACCGCCATGGCAGTGCTGGGCCTGCTGCCCGCCACCGCAAAGCGCCGCGCCGACTATCTGCGGTTCGAGGGCAAGGACATCGACGCGCTGTCGCCCCGCGCGCTGGAGGATCTGCGCGGCGCGCGCATCGGGATGATCTTTCAGGACCCGATGACCGGCCTCAACCCGACGCTGACCATCGGGCGACAACTGACCGAGACCTACCTGCGCCACGTCTCGCGCTCTGCCGCCGCCGCGCGCGAGCGGGCCATTGCCCTGCTAGGAGAGGTAGGCATTCGCGATGCCGCTGCCCGGCTGAGCCAATACCCGCACGAGCTGTCCGGAGGTCTGCGCCAGCGGGTGATGATCGCCATGGCGCTGATCGCCGAGCCCCGGCTCATCATTGCCGACGAGCCGACCACAGCGCTCGACGTGACGGTCCAGGCGCAGGTTCTGGCGGTTCTGCGGCGTCTGCAGACACGCTATGGCGTGGGGCTGATCCTGATCACCCACGATCTGGGCGTGGTGGCCGCCATCGCCGACCGGGTGAACGTCATGTATGCGGGAGAGGTGGTGGAAACCGGCACCGTGCGCGAGGTTCTCCTCAGCCCGAGCCACCCCTACACCCGCGCGCTGTTGTCCTGCGTGCCGGACCCGCGCAAGCGGGCGCGCAGCGCGCTTGGCAGCATTCCGGGCCGCGTGCCGACCCTGATCGGCTCTATGCGGGGCTGCGCCTTCGCCGGGCGCTGCGCCGAGGAACTGCCGCATTGCGCAACGGCCGAGATCCCCGCGCACCCCGAAGGCTCGACCGAGATCTGCCGCTGCCTGCGCCCCACCATGGACATCCCGGAGCGCGCCCATGTCTGAGCAGATCGCCCTTGAAGCGGTGAACGTCTCGCGCAGGTTTCCCGGTCGCGGCGGCCATGTCACCCACGCGCTGCGCGATGTGTCCCTGCGTCTGCACGCGGGCGAGACACTGGCGCTCGTCGGCGAGAGCGGGTCGGGCAAATCCACGCTGGCGCGCATCCTTCTTGGGTTGCAACAGCCGGACGAGGGCCGCGTGCATTGCTTTGGTGCCGACCTGCGTCACTGGTCGCGGATGAAGCGTGCCGAGCTGATGCAGCCGGTTTTTCAGGACCCCTATTCTTCGCTGAATCCACGCCAGAGCCTTGGCCGCATCGTCGCCGCGCCGCTGATCGCACGCGGTGTCGCGCGCGAGACCTGGGCGCCGAAAGCCGCTGCGATGCTCGAACAGGTGGGCCTTGCGCCATCCTGGGCCGACCGCCGTGCCTCGGCGCTGTCGGGCGGGCAGCGTCAGCGCGTGGCCATCGCCCGCGCCCTCATCGCAGAGCCGCGCATCCTTGTCTGTGACGAGCCGACCTCGGCACTGGACGTGTCGGTGCAGGCGCAGATCCTCAACCTGCTGGATGAGTTGAAGCAGCGCCTGAACCTCACAGTGCTGATGGTCACCCACAACATCGGCGTCGTGGCGCATCTCGCCGACAGGGTGGCGGTGATGAACCGCGGCCAGCTGGTCGAGACAGGCCCGGCAGAGGCCGTCCTGCAAAACCCCTCCGACGCCTACACGCGCGGCTTGCTCGCGGCGGTGCTGCCCATCGACCCGGACCGCGCCCGCGCCGCGCTCGACCGCATCGCGGCGGGCCCCTGAATAACCAAGAAGAAACCACAAACCCCAACAGAGAGAACCGGATACCTCCCATGCCTTCCCTTTCCATGAAACTCACCCGGCGGCTTGCCATGGCCGCCCTTGCGGCCAGCACCGCGCTGACCGCCCTGCCCGCAGGCCCCGCGCTGGCGGATCAGTCCAACGACACGCTTGTCGCCGCCTTCCGCGCGCAACTGCCCAGCCTCGACCGCTACCATGCGCCGGGGCGCGAGGGCTTTTTGCTGGGGCTGCTTGCCTATGACACGCTGGTCTACCGCAACACCGAGACCTTCGAGCTCGAGCCGCTGATCGCCAAGGAATGGTCGCAGATCGACGACCTGACCTATGAGTTCAAGCTGCGCGACGATGTGACCTTCCACAACGGCGATCCGCTCACTGCCGAGGATGTGGCCTATACGTTCCTCTACGCCGCCAACCCGGAAAACAACGTCTTCAACCGCACAACGCCCGGCTGGATCGACGACGTGCAGGTGGTCGACGACTACACCGTTCGTGTCATCGCCAAGGAAGTGACCCCGCTCGCGATGCAATACATCGTGCAGCTGCCCATCCTGCCGAAAGCCTATCGCGAGAAGGTCGGCCTGCAGGAGTTCGCCGAACATCCCGTCGGCTCGGGCCCCTATATGATCGAGGGCAAGGACGGCAACGACATCGTCTTCAAGGCCTTCGACGGCTATATGAAAGACGGCCCCAAGAACGTGCCAGAGATCGGCACGCTGATTTACCGCGCCATTCCCGATGTGAACACCCAAGTCGCCGAGCTGATCTCGGGCGGCATCGACTGGGCATGGTACATCCCCGATGATCAGGCGCAGAAGCTGGCGCAGATGCCCAACCTCGAGGTGATCAACGCACCGACCTTCCGCGTCGCGTTCCTGACCATGGATGCAGCTGGCCTCACCGATGCCGAGGGCCCGCTGACCGATGTGCGTGTGCGCAAGGCGATCGCCCATGCCATCGACCGTGAGGCGATTGCCAAGTCGCTGATCGGCGGCTCGTCGGAAACCATCCCCTCGGCCTGCAACCCGGCGCAATACGGTTGCGAGCAGGATGTGACCGAATATGACTACGATCCCGAGGCCGCCCGCGCGTTGATGGCCGAGGCAGGGTACGCCGACGGCTTCGACATCGACATCTACGGCTATCGCTCGCGCCCCGTGGCAGAGGCGATCCTTGGCTACCTGTCCGAGATCGGCATCCGCGGCAACCTCGTGTGGCAGCAGTATTCGGCGGTGATCCAGTCGCGCCGCGACCACCAGACCCCGCTGGTCATTGACGACTTCGGCTCGGCTGGCGTGGCCGATACCGGTGCGATCACCACCTTCTTCTTTGGCGAAAGTCCCGACGATCAGTCCCGCGATCCCGTGGTCACCGAAGCCATTCAGGAAGCCGGGCGCATCGCCGATCAGGACCGCCGAGCCGAGCTCTTCTCGACCGCGCTCAAGCAGATCGCCGACAAGGCCTATTGGGCGCCGCTCTTCACCGTGCCGATCAACTACGTGATGTCCTCGGATGTCGATGTGCCCGTCCCCGACGACGAGAACGTCGAGTTCTGGCGCGCCACCTGGAAGTGATCGCACCATGAAACGCTTCCTCATCCGCCGCTGCCTGCTGGCCGTGCTGGTCCTGCTGACCATTTCGGCGTTCAGCTTCACCATGCTGAAACTGTCGGGCGACTTGGCGATCTCGCTGGCGGGTGAGGGCTCGGGCGCGGACTACGTCGAGTTCCTGCGCGCCCAATACGGCTGGGACCGGCCTATCGCGATCCAATATCTAAGCTGGCTCGGAGACCTGCTGCGCGGCGATATGGGCCGGTCGTTCTACTACGGGCAGGACGTCACCCGCCTGATCCTCGAGCGGATGCCGGTGACGCTGGCGCTTGGTGCCATGGCCATCGGCTTTGCACTGGCGCTGGCGATCCCCATGGGCATGGCCGCCGGGCTCCGACCGGGCGGCACGCTCGACCGCGCGGTGCTGCTGGTGGCGCTGATCGGGGGCGCCACGCCGATCTTCTGGCTCGCCTTCCTGCTGATCCTGCTGTTCGGGCTGACCCTGCGCTGGCTGCCGATTACCGGCGGCACCGACCTTCAGCACCTGCTGATGCCTGCGCTTGCCCTTGGCTTTTACGCCATGCCCGCGCTGATCCGTATCACCCGGGCGGGGATGATCGAAGTGATCGGCTCTGACTATATCCGCACCGCCCGCGCCAAGGGGCTGCGGCGGTGGCAGGTCTATCTTGGCCACGCGCTGCGCAACACGCTGGTGCCAGTGGTCGCCGTGGCTTCGGTGCAGTTCGGGTTTCTGCTGGGCGGATCGGTGGTGATCGAGACCATCTTTGCCATCAACGGCATCGGCTACCTGACATGGGAAGCCATCAATCAAAACGACTACCCGGTGGTGCAATCGGCAGTGCTCACCGTGTCGGCGGCCTATGTCCTGCTGACCCTTCTGGCCGATCTTCTCAACCGCGCCATCGACCCGCGAATTCGGCTGGAGTGACCTTGATGCCCAACACTGTCCCTGCGCAGACCGCCCCAGCGGGCCTGTTCCGGCTGCGCCTGCGTCCCGTCGCTGGCAACCTTGGGCTGTGGATCGGCGCTGCCATCCTGCTGCTTGTGCTGGCCGTCGCCATATTTGCACCGATGCTGGCACCGCATTCACCCTATACGCAATCGCTGGCCGACCGGATGATCCGCCCCGCCTTCATGGGCGGCACATGGGAGCACCCGCTGGGCACCGACCACCTTGGCCGCGATGTGCTCAGCCGCCTGCTCTATGGCGCGCGCATGTCGCTGGTCGTGGGCTTTGGCACCATCGCCATCTCGGCGACCATCGGCATCTCGCTCGGCCTCGCCGCCGGGTTCTTTGGCGGCCGCGTGGATGCGGCGGTGATGTTCTTGCTGAACGTCCGGCTCAGTCTGCCGATCATGCTCGCCGCCGTGGCGCTGGTGGGGCTGCTGGGCAACTCGCTGGGGCTGATGATGCTGATCCTCGCCTTTTTCCTGTGGGATCAGTTCCTTGTGGTGACGCGAGCCCTGACCATGCGGCTGCGGCAGGCGGAGTTCGTGCAGGCAGCGCAGGCGGCGGGGTTCTCTGACGGACGGATCCTCCTATCCGAGATCCTGCCCAACCTGCCTGCCCCGCTTGTCATCGTCGCCACGCTCGAGATGGCCCATGCCATCATGCTTGAGGCGGCGCTGTCCTTCCTTGGCCTCGGCATCCGTCCGCCAGCGACGTCTTGGGGACTGATGATCGCGGAATCCAAGGACTTCGTCTTCTTCGAACCGTGGCTCGTGAATTTCCCCGGCGCCGCGATTTTCATCCTCGTCGCGGGCATCGCCCTGCTGGGCGAAGGGCTCCGGGCCCGCTTCGAAGCGGGCAACCGCCGCTGATGCCGCACTACGACTGAAAGAGGCAACCACATGACCGACCTTCACCTTCTGAGCCTGCGCGACATGGCCAAGGGCCTGCGCGACGGCACCTTCACCGCGACCGCCCTGCTCGAACATCATCTCGAGCGCATCGCCCGCATCGACCCCGAGCTCAACGCCTTTACCTTTGTCGCAACCGACGAGGCGCGCGCGGCGGCTGCCGCATCCGACGTCCGCTTTTCCGAAGGCACGCCGCTGTCGCCGCTCGACGGCATCCCGGTGGCGCTAAAGGACAACCTCTTTGCCAAGGACATGCCCGCGGTCTGGGGCTCGGAGTTGTACCGCGATCACATTGCCCCGCATGACGAGGTGCCCGTGGCGCGGCTGCGCGCCGCCGGGGCGGTGCTGCTGGGCAAGACCAACGTGCCCGAGTTCACCCTGCGCGGCTACACAGCGAACAGCGTCTACGGCAGCACCGGCAACCCGTGGAACCCTGCGCTGACCCCGGGCGGGTCGAGCGGCGGCGCGGTGGCGGCGGTCTCGGCAGGCCTTGCGCCGCTGGCGCTGGGAACCGATGGCGGCGGCTCGATCCGGCGGCCTGCGGGCTTTGCCGGGATCGCCGGGCTCAAACCCTCCATAGGGCGGATCGCGCGCGGCGAAGGCTTCCCCGCCATCCTGCTCGACGCCGAGGTGGTCGGCCCGCTGGCGCGCAGCGCCGACGACCTGCGCCTTGCGATGTCGGTGCTGGCCGGTGGCGATCCGCGAGACCCGGCCTCGCGCGGGTTCCCCATGATGCCGGACGTTCCCGGTGCAGAGCCGCGCGGCCTGCGCATCCTCTATGTGCCGCGCCTGCCCGGCGCGCCGGTCGAACCCGACATCCTTGCCGCCTGCGACGCGCTGGTGCAGCAGATGAAGGCCCTTGGCCATTCGGTGAGCGTTGCGGACGATCTGCCCTTCGACACTGGCCCCGTGCTGTCGCGCTGGGGCATGATCGGCAATGTCGGCCTTGCGATGATTGCCGCACGCGAGCCGGAGTTTGCCGCAAAGGTCTCTGCCCCCTTCGTGCAGCAGGCCGAGGCCGGAGCGGGCATCGTGGCAAGCGATTACCTTGACCTGCTCGGCACGATCGCACAGCTGCGCGCTGACGTGGGCGTGGCGTTCAAACAGTGGGACGTGATCGTCACGCCTGCTTCTGCCGCCAACCCATGGCCCCGTGACGAGGTTTTCCCCAAGGCCATCGACGGCATCGAGGCGGGCCCGCGCGGCCATGCCGCCTACACCGGGTGGGTCAACGCCTGCGGCGCGCCGGGTCTGGCCATCGCTGCGGGGCTCTCTGCGTCCGGCATGCCCGTGGGCATCCAGCTTGTCGGCGACCTCGGATCGGAAGAAATGCTGCTGACGCTTGGTGCCGCCCTCGAGGCGACGGATCCGCTTGGCGGCAAGCGCCCCGGCTGCATGTCGTGACGGCCGGACCGATGCGAAAAGACACTCTCGCGGCGCAGCTGCGCCCCTACGCCGCGCTCGCGCCCAAAGCGGCGCTGGCCGCGCTGGCGGGGCTTGCGCTGGAGCTGGCGAATTTCCCGGCGGGCTGGATGTGCGGCGCGATGGCGGTCTCTGTCGCGCTCAGCCTAACCGGCCACGGCGCGAAGATCCCGCCGCTGCTGCGCAGCTTCATCTTTGTGGCGCTCGGCATCTCTATGGGCAGCGGCATTTCTCCGGCGGTGCTGGCGGACGCCAGCGCATGGCCGCTCAGCCTCGCTTTGCTTGCGGTCTCGGTCATCGCCACCATGGGGGCCTCAAGCCTTTACCTGCGGAAAATGCACGGGTGGGACTCGACGACCGCACGGCTGAGCTCGGTGCCCGGAGCGCTGACGGCGGTGCTGCTGATGGCTTCCGAGCAGCGCAACGGGCGCTTCCCGGATGTGGCGGTGGCACAGATCGTGCGGCAAATCGTGCTGGTCGCCTGTGTGCCGCTGCTGATGGTCATCACCCCGGTCACCGGCGACCAGTCGGCCCGGGCCGTGGCCGCGCCGCTGGACCTCGGGCTGCTTTTCGTGCTCGGCTTTGCCGCCGGGCAGATCTGCACCAAGCTCAAGGTGCCGGGCGGCGCGCTGATCGGGCCGATGGTGGTCTCCACGCTGATGCATGGCGCGGGGCTGGCCAGCGGTGCGCTGCCGCCGGTGCTGCAGATCGTGGCGCTGGTGCTCGTGGGGGTGCTGATCGGTGCGCGGGTGTCGATGGTCGACCTCTCGATGCTGTCCCGCGCCATCCTCCCTGCCCTTGGCGCCGTGCTGATTGCCGTGCTGGTCGCCGCCGGATTCGCCGCCGTCACCCACCTGATGCTTGGCATGCCCTTCGTCGAGGTCTGGCTTGCCTATGCACCGGGCGGAATCGAGGCAATGACGGTCATGGCCTACACGCTCAATCTGGACCCCAGTTTCGTCAGCGTCCATCATGTGTTGCGCCTTCTCGGCCTGATGCTGCTTGCGCCCCTGTGGTTGCGCAGCACCGAAAAAGACCCTGAAAGCCCCTCCTCCCGCAGGGCGTGACGCAACATGCGCGCCGCCCTTCCTCCTAGCAATGGAACGATCATGACTGCCGACCCCTGGACACTCACCGCATCCGAGCTTGCCAGCGCTTTCCGCAACGGCACGCTCACGCCAAGCGAGGCGCTTGCCTCCGTGCTGAGCCGCATCGAGGCGGTGAACCCGGTCCTCAATCTCTTTGCCCATCTCGACGTTGAAGGCGCCAAGGCCAGCGCCGCCGAAGCCGACGCGCGCTTTGCCGAAGGCACCCCGCTTGGGGCCTTCGATGGCGTGCCGGTGTCGATCAAGGACAACATCACCGTGGCGGGCATGCCCTGCGCTTGGGGCAGCACGCTGTTCGAGGGGCAGGTCCCCGAGAAGGACGAAACCCCGGTGGCCCGCCTGCGTGCGCAGGGCGCGGTGCTGCTCGGCAAGACCAATGTCTCCGAATTCACCATGGGCCGCGGCAACGTCAGCACCCTCGCCTTCGGCACCACCCGCAACCCCTGGAACCCCGAGCTGACCCCCGGCGCCTCTACCGGCGGCGGCGCAGCGGCTGTGGCTGCGGGTGCGGGCCCGGTGACGCTTGGCACCGATGGCGGCGGCTCGATCCGGCGTCCGGCCTCCTACAACAACCTTGTGGGGCTGAAGCCGACCACGGGCCGGGTTGCGCGGATCAACGGTCTGCCGCAGATCCTGCATGATTTCGAGATCATCGGCCCGATTGCGCGCACCGTGGACGATCTTGCCATGACCCTCTCGGCAATCGAGGGGCCGCACCCGCATGATCGCGCGTCCTTCGGCTTTGAGAAGGGCGAGATCGGCACGCCGAAACCCGGGGCGCGCATCCTCTATGTGCCGCAGTTTCTCGGCCAGACGGTCGAGGCGCCCATTGCGGAAAGCTGCGCCGCCGGCTGCGACAACCTGCGGGCGCTCGGCTATGATGTGACCGTGGGCGAGGCGCCCATCGACGTGTCGATCTTCGAGAAATACTGGCCGATGATCGGCGGCACAGGTCTTGCGTGGCTGCTGCAGGACATCGACTGGGAGGGCAAGGTGGGCGCGCCCTATCCGCCGATGATCAAGACCGGCCAATCGCTGAGCGCGGTGGACTACGTCGAAGCACTGGCAGGGTTCCGCACGCTCTATGAGCAAATGGCCACCGCCTTCGAGACCTATGACTACGTGATGACCCCTGCGGCGGGGGCGATGCCTTGGAAAGCCGATGAGTTCGGCCCCGGCTATCACCGCGCCTTCACCGGCTTCGTCAATGGCTGCGGCCTGCCCGCCATCGCGGTCCCCTGCGATCCGGCGGCGGACGGCATGCCCATCGGCTTCCAGATGATCGCCCCATTCGGTCAGGACTGGGATCTGGTCACCCTCGCCAAGCACTATGAAGAGGCGCATCCTTGGGCCCAAAGACGCCCAGACCTCGCATGACAGGGTGAGCGCCGTCTGAGCGGGTGACCATTCAGCCAGCAGGGGCGGCCCATCCCGTCCCTGCTGGGGTCACGCCCCGCTCAGCCGTTTTGCCGCTGGTGGAGCTGGCGAAGGCGACGGGCGTCTGCGCTGTGCAAGAGCGCGCGGCCCGCTGTCTTCCGTTTTAGCTGGCACCGACCGCGGCAGAGGGATCACTGGAAGGGGGCTGCGGGAAATGCGGCCCTCGCTGACCCGAAAGCCCGCGATTGTCCGGCGTGCTCAGCTCCGGCTCGGGCAGCCCGCCAAGACAGCCTCCTGCGATCAGATCTTGATCCTCGCCATAGAGGTGATCGACGAGCGCGCGGCTGAGTTGGCCGAGCACATCTGCGTGCTCCGGACAGTTTGCGAGATCATGAAGCTCTTGCGGGTCTGCAATCATGTCGAACAACTGCAATCGGTTGCCTGCAGGATACCAGATCAGCTTGTGCGTGCGGCTTCGAAGCATGCGCACCGCCCTCGCGCCGCTTTGGCACTCGCCGTAGAACTCTTCGCGCTGCCTGTCCGCAAGGACCGATCGGCCTTCCACGGTCCCCGGGCAGTCAATCCCCGCGAGATCGAGCAGTGTCGGCATGATATCCTGCAGCCCGACCAGCGCATCGCTGGTGGCATCGCGCGCGATGCGGCCAGAGGCCTTTGTATCGACGAGGATCAGCGGCACGCGGGCCGAGGCATCGAACATCACCCGTTTGCCAAAAATCCCGAAGTCGCCCAGCATCTCGCCATGGTCCGCGGTGAACAGGATGATGGTATTGTCGAGAATGCCTTCCTCGCGCAGCGCACCGATGACGAGCCGCAGTTGATGATCGATATGGGTCGCAAGCGCGTAATAGGCCCGGCGCATGTCAGCCATCTGCTCTGCGGTCATCGGAGCAAAGCGGTTCTGCATCGACCTCAGCACCCATGGAGCGTTGTCTTGCCACTCCGCGGCGGCGGGCTGTGGAACCGCGCGCCCGGCGTAGCGCTGGACATAGCTGGCAAGCGGCGCAAGTGGCGGATGCGGATGGGTGAAGGACACATACCAGAACCCCGGCCGCGTCGGATCGCGGCGGCGGATCTGCCGGGCGGCCATACGGGCCGTCCAGGAGGTCACATGAAGATCGTCCTCCAGATGCCACGGGGTCCAGCTGTATTCATTGTTGCTCATGCCGTGGAGGAACTGCGCCCCGGCGTGGCCACGGTCTGCCAGAGCGATCTCATAATCATCCGGCCCTCCGAGATGCGAACGCCCCTCCTCGGCGCTGAGCACGTCATGAAAGCCGATGCGGTCCCGCATTGGGTAGACGTGAAGCTTGCCCGTGGCAAATGCCTGATAGCCCGCGCCCGCAAAGACCCCGGCCAGCGTCGGCACCCCCTCTGGCATCGGCAGCGAAGGCTGAAAATCGCGGTCCCCATGGCCGCGCGCGGTCATGCCGGTCATGATCGAGCGCCGCGCCGGGATGCAGATGGGGCATTCGGAATAACATGCGTCAAACCTTGTGCCCGAGCGGGCAAGCGTATCCAGCGTCGGAGTTTCCACCGCCGGATGCCCCGCGCCGCCCATCAGATGCGCGGGCCATTGATCCACGGTGATAAAAAGAACGTTTGGGCGATTGGTCATCTACGGCCCCTTCCCTCGTGCCGCCAGACGCTTATGCGTCCATCATCTGTGCCCGGGCGCGGCGCGTGCGATAGGCGCTTTGCTGATGCCAGCGCCCCAACTCTCCCAGCAGATCGGCTTTGATCTGCGCGGCACCGGGCGCGTCCCAGAGGTCATGTGTCTCACCCGGGTCGGCTTCGAGGTCGAAGAGTTGCCCGTAGTCCTGACCAAGAAAGGCGACCAGCTTGTGACGGCGTGACCGGATCATTGTCACCATATCGGCCCCGGTCATGCTGGGATCGCCCCCCTGCTCGCAATAGACATGGCTCCGCGCGGCATCCGAGCGGCCTTCGAGGATGTCCAGCAGGGACCGCGCCTCGAAGGAGTCATCGGGCGTGAGACCCGCGAGTTCGAGGATTGTCGGCCCCAGATCAAACAGCTGCACCAGCCCGTCGAAGCGCCGCGCCGGGAAGCGGCCCGGCTGGCTGACGACCATGGGCACGCGGGTGACTTGTTCGTAGGGTGCCCATTTCTGACTGAGCCCGTGGTCGCCCAGATTGTCGCCATGGTCCGAGGTGAAGATGATCACGCTCTGCTCCAGCCGCCCGCGCCGTTCCAGCGCATCGAGGATCCGACCGACCTCGCGGTCGATCATCTCGACATTGGCGTAATAGAAGGCCCGCATCCGGTGCAACTCGGCTTCCGAGGGGTCGAGATTCCAGTGCACAGCGTCATGATCGAACGCGTTGTCATGACGGCGTTTTTCCTGCCAAGGCGGCGGCAGCCGGTTGAGCTCATCCTGCGAGACATGCGGCACCGGCACATCCCGCGCCATATATTTCTCGGCATATTCCGGCGTCGGATCGTAGGGCGGGTGCGGCCCGGGAAAGCCGATCGACAGGAACAGGGGCTTTTCCATGGGCTTGGTGTCGAGCCACCATTCGGTGAAGCCGCCGATGAAACTGTCGGAATGCAGCCGGTCGTCGAGGGACCATTCAAAGGCCCCAAGCGCCTGCCGGTAGTCGTCGCGCGCGCGATAGCTGAGCCGTCCGGGCTTTTGGTGACCGGCGTTCAGGATCGCCTTATCCCATTCGTCGGTGAACCAGCGCCCCTCGAGAAAGCGATCCTTGTTCTCGACCACGTAGCGCTCGTGGAACCCGGCCTTCGCGTCATAGGGGATCGTGTGCATCTTGCCGATATTGACGCAGTGATAGCCCGCATCCGCCAGATCAGAGACCCAGGTCCGGCTCCACTCGGTGCCATTGGCAAGCACGCCGTTGGTATGCGGATAGTAGCCCGAAAACAGGCTTGCCCTCGAGGGCACGCAGGACGGCGCCGTGACATGACACTGATCGAAGCTGACACCCTGCGCGACCAGCCGGTCGATGTTCGGCGTGTCCATATGCGACGCCCCCAGCGCACGGATCGTGTCATAGCGCTGCTGGTCGGTGACGATGAGGATGATGTCCGGACGCGGGTCCTCCATCTGCGGCTCCTTCGTTATTCCATGACAAGCGCAAAGAACCGCTCGTTGACTTCATCCATATGCGCCTGCATCGCGGTGCGCGCGACATCGGGAAGGCCGCGCTGGATCGCGGCCAAGATGCGGCGGTGGTGCACGACGGTGTTGCGGCGGTTGGTGATCGAGCGCGTCTGGTTGTACCAAAGCGACCACATCTCGCCGTAGCGGTAATCCCAGAGCTGCCGCATCAGAGCCTGCAGCAATTGGTTGCCGCTGGCTTCGCCGATGATCGCGTGGAAACGGGCGTCGGCCACGTCGTAGCGCGTGACGTCTTCGAGGCTCGCTTCCATGTCCGCCAGCGCCTCTTCGAGCGCCGCCATCTGCTCATCGGTGGCGCGCTGCGCCGCCATGAAGGCCGCCTCGCCCTCGGCCATGCGCCGCATCTCGAGCACATCGAAGGGCGCGGCATCGCGCATTTCTTCGATGTCGCCGCGCGAGGGCCCGGTCCGGTAGCTTTCGGGAAGCACAAAGACCCCCGAGCCGATGCGAACCTCGACATAGCCGCGGATCTCGAGCGCCAGAAGCGCCTCGCGCAGAACCGTGCGGCTGACTCCCATGGTCACTGCAAGTTCGCGCTCGGGCGGCAGGCGCATACCCACCGGATAGTCACCCTTGTCGATCTGGTCCGCGAGTTCCCGCGCGATTTTGAGATAGCGCCGCGTCGTGCTGCGCGAGGTTGAGGGACCTGCCATGGTCATGCCCGTTCCTCCTTTGAATTTGCCCTGCGCCGTGCCGTGATCCGTTGCGCGACGAAGGGCCATACCAGTGTCAGCAACGCCATGAAAAGGAACGCAAGCGCATAGGGTCGCTGCAGAACGGCGGTGATA
Source organism: Salipiger sp. PrR002 (assembly GCF_010500775.1). Taxonomy (NCBI): domain Bacteria; kingdom Pseudomonadati; phylum Pseudomonadota; class Alphaproteobacteria; order Rhodobacterales; family Roseobacteraceae; genus Salipiger; species Salipiger sp. PrR002. Next base: position 35,897 of record NZ_JAAGOU010000029.1, on the reverse strand, counting down.
TCACCGCCCGACATCATCATCGCGGCCCGAAGCTGTTCCTCGGCAATCGGCGTCAGGACAAAGCCTATCACAAAGGGACCGAGCGGGATGCGGGCGCCCTCAAGCGCAAGCCCAACCACGCCAAAGGCAATCATGGTCCAGACATCAACAAAGGAGTTGTTGATCGCGTAGGAGCCGGCGACGCAAAACACCAAGATCGCTGTCAGCAGATAAGAGCGCGGAATGCGGATCAGCTGCGCGATCCATTTCGCCGAGCCCCACATCAGCACCAGCATGAAGAGGTTGGCGACCAGATAGGAGGCGATCACCCCGTAGGCGATCTCGGGCGAGTTCTGGAACAGCAGCGGCCCGGGCTGCAGGTTATGGATGGTCAGCGCGCCGATCAGGATGGCTTCGGTGACAGACCCCGGAATCCCCATGGTGATCAGCGGGATCAGCGCACCACCGATGGCGGCATTGTTGGCGGTTTCCGAAGACACCACGCCCGCCTCTTCACCGCTGCCAAAAGCCTCGGGGGTCTTCGACATCTGACGCGTGGTCGAATACGAGATGATCGCCGCGATATTGCTGCCGATCCCGGGCAGGATGCCGATCCAAGTGCCGATCAGCGATGAGCGTACCAGATTGCCGCCGTGCTTGCGAAAATCCGAACCAAAGATCTGCAACCGGCCTTTTGGCGGGCGAAGCGCTTCCTTCGGCAGTTCGGTCGCCGCATCCCGCAGCACCTGACTGATTGCAAAGGCACCGATCAGCACCGGCAACAGTCCGAACCCCGACAAAAGCGCGTCCGAGCCAAAGGTGAGCCGGGGAATACCGACCGAAGGGTCGATGCCGGGCAGCGACAGGGCCATGCCGATGGCCGCTCCCAGCAAGCCGCGCACCAGCGAGCCCTGCGCGAGCGCGGCCAGCATGAAGAGCGCCGCGAGTACCAGCGTGCAATATTCCCAAGGCCCGAACCCCAGCGCGAAGCGCGCCAGCGCCGGTGACATGCCCGCAAGAAAGGCCCAAGAGATCAGACCGCCCGCGACGGAGGCGAAAATGCCAAGCGCCAGCGCCCGCTCCGCCTTGCCCTGCTGCGCCATCGGGTAGCCGTCGAACGTGGTGACGATAGAGCTTGGCGTCCCCGGCATCCGCAGCAGGATCGCGGTCACCAGCCCGCCAGAAATGCCACCGACATATTCGCCGATCAGCAGTGTCATCGCCGAGACCGGGTCCATGTGGAAGGTCAGCGGCAGCGTCAATGCAATGAGCATTGTCGAGGTCAGCCCGGGGATACCGCCAACGACGATACCGACCGCGGTGCCAAGCAAAAGGTAAAGCAGATTGTGCCACTGAAGCAGCGTGAGAAATGCGTCGATCATGTCAAAACTCGATATAGAGCCAGGTGCGCAGGACCCAGGCGACAAGAAGAGACAGGGCCGCTCCGAAGATCGCCAGCCCAAGAGCCGAGCGCAGGCTCCATCCGCCGATCACGCAGCCAGACCATACGACGAAACAGGTGGCCGCAACCTCGAAGGGCACGTGAAGACGGTCGAGCGAGAACACGAAGGCGACGAGGCCGACAAACACCCCGAGCGATTTGAACGCGCCTCCGGGCGGGGCCTCGATTGCGAACTCATCTTCGGGATCGGGCAGCTTCCCGGCTTTGCGCCGGATCGCTCCGATGCCGACGATGAGACCAAGCAGCGCGATGACCACAGCCATCGCGCGCGGCAGCGCCGCAGAGCCGAGCGGTTCAAAACGAGGGGCCGGGAGCGAGGCCGCGCCAATCAGCAGCAGCGCCGCAAGGATCAGGGCCGCACCGCATAGCCCGAGGTCCCGGACGAGAGGGTTCCGGAGAGACATGGCTTTTCCTTCCGAGGCGTATCTTCAGGGCCGCGACTGGCGCGGCCCCGAGCGATGTCACTGAATCGTCGCGGCAACGTCCTTCAGACGCGCCAGCATCTCGCGCGATTGCGCTTCGGAGTCCTCGCTGCCCGTCCAATAGGGCGCCAGCGTGTTGCCTTCGAAGTATTCCAGGATCGCCGGATCCTTCATCGCCTCTTCGAGGGCGGCACCGATCGCCGCCACGGCCTCGTCCGGCGTCCCTGCAGGCGCAAGCCACCAGTTGGGGTTCGACCAGGTCACGTCGTAGCCAAGCTCGGTCGCTGTCGGCAGGTCGGGAAGCTGCGAAAGCCGCTCTTCGCCGAAATAGACCAGCGGGCGCAGCCCCTCCCCCTGCGCCATGTATTCCTGCGCGGCAAATAGCGCGATGTCTGCGCTGCCCCCGAGCAGAAGGCGCAGGCGATCCGCCCCAGAGTTCGCGGTGACCAGCCGGGTCTCGAACCCGGCGGCATTGGCCAGCATGGCACCGACAAAATGCGGCACCGACCCGATGCCCACCGCCTCGATCAGCGACTGCGGATTGGCCTTCAGCTCGGTGACGAGGTCTTCGAGGGTCTCGAAGGGCGAATCCTCGCGAACGCACCAGACCGGGCTGCCACCGCCGGTGAACCCGATCGAGCGGAAATCATCCATCCCGAAGGAGGCGATCTGCATGGCCTCGGCGATGAGCATTTGGTGGGACCAATGCATGATGGTGTAGCCGTCGTCACCGCCGCGTTTCATCTGCTGGACGCCATTCGACCCGGCGCCGCCATCGGCGTTCACGATCACCATTGGCTGCGGCAGAAGCGCTTTCTCCTGAATGGTTTCGGCCAGAAGACGTGCGACCGCATCGGTCCGACCACCGGGTTTGAAGGGAACGACCACGCGGATCGGCTTTTCGGGGAAACCCTCGGCGCGGGCAGCGGTCGCCCCAAAGACGGACGGCAAGCTCAGCCCGGCCACACCGGCAAGGCTCTGTTTCAGGAAGTTACGGCGAGACATGTGCTCCTCCTCGATCAGATGTCATTGCCAAAGTCATACAAACCCCCCGGCCAAACTGTCTAGACCAAAATTTAGTAAATACGTTTTTGGTTGATCCAAACTGGCGCTTGGTCTAACCGATTATGGCAAGGTCAGTGCCAGACAGGCGCGCCACCAGGCGCCTGAACGCGCGAATAATGGCCTTTATGTTATTGAAATAGCGATAAAAGGAGAGTGCAGACTCAGTCGCACCGCGCCGCCGTCACCGGAGGACACATCGGTAGGACCAGTTCTGGGAATCCCAGAGGTTAGACCAAAATGGCATCACGCCGCCGGATCGGACGCGACATCTGCAGGAGATCGCCGCATGCCCTCAGCCAAGCAACCCAACATCGTCTTCATCATCACCGACCAGCAGCGCCACGACACGATCGCAGCGCATGGCTATCCGCATATGGTGACGCCCAACCTCGACAAGATGACGGGTGAGGGCGTCTCGTTCTCCAATATGTACGTCACATCGCCGTCCTGCGCGCCGTCGCGGGCAAGCCTGTTCACCGGGCTTTACCCGCATACCAACGGGGTGTTCCGCAACGACGAGCGCTGGCCTCAAAGCTGGGTCGGCCGGCTGGCAAATTCGGGCTATCGCTGCGTGAACGTGGGCAAGATGCACACGTCGCCCTTCGAGCAATCCTTTGGCTTTCACGAGCGCCACGTGGTCGAGAACAAGGATCGGGCGACCTCGCGCCTGCCTTATTTCATGGACAATTGGGACAAGGCGATCTTTGCGCGCGGCGAAAAGAAACCGAGCCGCCGCACCTACCGACTGCGCGAGGATTACCGCGAGCGGCTTGGCGCCTTCACGTGGGAGCTGCCGACCGACCTGCACGCGGATGTCTTTGTGACCGATCTGGCCTGCGAATGGCTCGACACCTATCCCGACACCGGTCCGTTCTTTCTGCAGATCGGCCTGCCAGGACCGCACCCGCCCTATGATCCGCCTGCCGAGTATCTTGAGATCTACAAGGACCGGGAGATTCCCCTGCCGATCCGCGATGAGGCCGCGATGCAAGCCCAGCCCGAGGCGATCAAACGTCTGCGGCAACAGCATATCTCGGTCGACCACGATTCGGTGGCGCATCTCGAATCCCCGACCGAAGCGCAGATGCGGGCCCAGCGGCAGCACTATTTCGCGAATGTGACGCTGATCGACGATCAGGTCGGCAAGCTCTTTGCCGCGCTGGAGCGGCGCGGCGTGCTCGAGGATACGATCGTCATTTTCACCTCCGATCATGGCGATTCCCTCAACGACCACGGCCTGAGCCAGAAATGGTCGATGTATGAAGGCAGCTGCCACATCCCCGCGATGATCTGGAGCGCCGACTGCGCCGCGCCGGGCCGGGTTGTCGACGACATGGTCTCGCTCTTCGATTTTGGTCCGACCATTCTTGAAGCCGCGCGCAGCGAAGTGCCCGCTTTCATGGAGGCGCAGAGCCTTGTGCCCTATCTCGCCGCCGAGCGCCCCGAAGAGCGCCGCGAGGTGGCCTTTTCCGAGCACGCGGGCGACCGGATCCTCGACGGGACAGAGTTCATGACGATGATCCGCACCCCACGCTGGAAACTGATCTACTTCGTCGAGGGATGCGGGCAATTGTTCGACATGGAGGCCGACCCGACCGAGGTCAACGACCTGTGGTCGGACCCGGCGCATGAGGACACCCGCCGCGATCTGTTGACGCAGATCCTCAACTGGCGCCTGCGAAGCAGTGTGAAAACGCAAGGATGGCAGTTCGACGCCTGACGCCACATGCAGCTTCCCCCGTCCTTTCCGAGCCAATGCGGCGCGCCGGTCCCCAGTAAACACCTCAAGAAACACCACGGGCTCGCCATTGCGGCGCGCCTGTCCTGGGGAAGGCGCCGCATCCTTGCGCGGGGGAATGCCTTTGGCTTTCTCCTGCTCGCAACCTTGGTGGGTGCCTGTGCCGGTGCGGTGGTGAGCGGGGTGAGCACCCTGTCACACCTTCTGCACAGCCTGCTTTACGGGGTGCCCTTCATGACCGGCCTAAGCGGGGCCGAACTTGCGGGCGGCGCGGCGCTGATCGCTGTGCCCGTGGCGGGTGGCGCGCTGACGGCCCTTGTTGTCACGCTGCGCAGGCGGCGCGGCGCGATTGTCGATCCGATTGAGGCGAACGCGCTCTATGGTGGCCGCATGTCACTGTCCGACGGCCTGTGGCTCACGCTGCAGAACCTTGCCTCGAACGGCTTTGGGCTGTCGGCGGGGCTTGAGGCCGCTTATACGCAGCTCTCGTCAGGCATCGCGTCGCGGCTTGGACTGAAGCTGAAACTGCGGCGCGAGGACATGCGGGTGCTGGTTGGCTGCGGCTCGGCCGGGGCCATCGCGGCGGCTTTCGGTGCACCGCTGACCGGAGCCTTCTACGCCTTCGAACTGGTGATCGGGACTTATACCTCTGTCTCGCTCGCACCGGTGATCGCCGCAGTGATCGCCGCAACCCTCGTCTCGCGGAGCCTGACCGGAAAATCCTTTGAAATCGAGATCGGACCCATCGGCTCGATCTCCGCGCTCGACATCGTGCCGGCAATCACCCTTGGCGCGCTCTGCGCCGCGCTTGGCATTCTGGTGATGATCGCCGTCGTGCGCACCGAGCGCCTGTCGAGCCGCTGCGGCATCCCGGCGTGGATGCGCCCGGCGGTTGGCGGCGCTCTGGTCGGGACCATTGGCCTCGTGACGCCGCAAGTGCTTTCGTCCGGGCATGGTGCGATGCACCTGAGCCTAGAGCCCGGCGTCACGCTGGGGAGCCTGCTGGCGATCTTCGCGCTGAAAGCGCTGGCCTCGGCGATCACCATTGGCAGCGGTTTTCGCGGCGGGCTGTTCTTCGCCTCCCTTCTGCTCGGGGCGCTGGTGGGCAAAAGTTTCGCAGTGCCTCTCGAAGAGATCGCCCCGGGGCTTATGTCCTCGACCGCGCTCGCGGTGATCGGCATGAGCGCCTTTGGCGTGGCGGTGATCGGCGGCCCGCTTGCAATGACCTTCCTTGCGCTCGAACTGACCGGGGAATTTCCGATCACTGTGCTCGTACTGGTGGCCTCGATCACCTCTTCGCTCGTGGCACGCCATGCCTTTGGATATTCGTTCTCTACATGGCGCTTCCATCTGCGCGGCGAAACCATCCGCGGCGCGCATGACGTCGGCTGGGTGCGCAATCTGACCGTGCGCCGCCTGATGCGCAGTGATCTGCGGACGGCCCGGGCGGGGATCAGCCCTGACGAGTTCCGCGCGAGCTTTCCCCTTGGCTCGACCCAGCGCGTCATCATAACCGACGACGCGCAGAACTATGTGGCCATGGTCAATGTCGCCGAGGTTCACGCGGATGCAAATGCCTCGGAGCCACAGGGCGAGCTGTCGCATTTTTTCCACCACAGCGATGACGTACTCTACCCCACGATGAACGCCAGACAGGCGGCAGAGATATTCGAGACCTGCAGGGCCGAGGCGCTTGCCGTGGTGAGCGATCGCTTTAGCCCGCGTGTTGTGGGGCTTTTGAGCGAGGCTCACACGCTGCGGCGCTACAGCGAGGAACTGGAAAAACAGCGGCGGGACATAATCGGCGCCACCGACTGAGGCAGAGGCGTATTGGACTCCGCCCGCAAGAGCGCGATACACCTCAAAGGCCTCGCCCGCGAAGAAAGATGGCAAAGATGACCCATCAAACAGACATGACGACCGAAAAGAAAGCCTGCTGCGGCGGCCAGCGCCCCGGCCAGCGCAACGGACAGACAGAGGCAGACTATCTCGGCGCGGCGCTGGCGGTGCCCGAGGCCTCGCAGGAAATTCGGCAAGAGCTTCGCGCACGGCTGCGCGACATTCCCGGCGGCTTTTTCGAGATGGGGGCGCGCAAGTCGACCTTTGCCTCCGATTTCGACAGCCCGCGCCGAAAGGTGCATGTCTCTCCCTTCGCCATCGCGCCGCACGCGGTGACCAATGCGGAATACGCGCGTTTCGTGGCGGACAGCGGCTATCGCACAGTCGCAGAACGCGAAGGCTGGAGCTACGTGTTCCATCTGCTGCTTGACCGCCCCGAGGATTGGCCCGTCTCTCCGCCCGGTCTGCGCTGGTGGCGCCGCGTCGATGGCGCCTTCTGGTCAAGCCCCGAAGGTCCGGGCAGCGACATCACCGAGCGGCAGGACCATCCGGTGGCCCATATCGCTTGGTTCGACGCTCTGGCCTATTGCACATGGGCCGGGCTGCGTCTGCCTTTCGAGGCGGAATGGGAGCGGGCGGCGCGCGGCGGGCTGGAGCGGATGAAATTCCCTTGGGGCAATGCGCTGGAACCCGGCGGGCGCTTTGCGATGAACACATGGCAGGGGCGCTTCCCCGACGAGAACACCGCCGCCGACGGCTACATCGGGACCGCGCCGGTGGGGAGCTATGAGCCCAATGGCTTTGGGCTCTACAATATGACCGGCAACGTTTGGGAGTGGGTGCAGGACTGGTTCGGCCCCCGCGTTCCATCCAAGAGCGTGCCCCGCGATCCGAAGGGACCGGAAAGCGGCACGTCGAAAGTGCAGCGCGGCGGATCGTTTCTGTGCCATGTCAGCTATTGCGACCGGTACCACGTGCATTCGCGCACCAGCAACGACCCCGACAGTTCCACCTCGAACAGCGGGTTTCGCGTCGCCTGTGGCGGCAACAGCTAACATTGGCTTGGGCCCCGCTCCGGTGCACGTGCCGGGTGTCAGGTCTCGGCGACGCCCAGTTCCCGCAGGACGTTTCTCACAGTGACCTCGCTCACGCGCGTGTTGGCCTCATGCGTCAGGCCGGCGATATGCGGCGTCAGGATGATATTGCCGATCCCGTCGAAGCGTTTTCCGGCTTCGGCGGTCAACGGCTCCACCTCGAACACATCGAGCGCGGCGCCGCCAAGACGCCCGTCGCGCAGCGCCTCGATCAGAGCGTCCTCATCAAGAATGCCGCCGCGCGCCGTATTGATGATGATGGCCCCCGGTTTCATCTTGGCGATCGCATCGGCACCGATCAGGCCACGCGTTTCGGGCGCATAAGGCACGTGGAGCGACAGGACATCCGACAGGCCCAGCAGTTCCTCCAGCGTGCAGCGCCGCGTTTCGGCCCACGCAGGATCTTCGGCCGGAATATGGGGATCGAACGCCGCCACGGTCATCCCCAAGGCGCGAGCACGCGCGGCGACACCCCGCGCAATGCCTCCGTATCCGACCAGACCTATGATCCGCCCGGACGCTTCGCCGCCCATCAAGGCGCCGCGTGGCCAATCGCCACGGATCATCTCGGCGTTTGAAAAATACGCGCCCCGCAAAAGGACCAGCATCGACGCGATGACGTATTCGGCAACGGGCAGCGCATTCGCACCGGTCGCAGGATGCAGTGCGATGCCCCGATCGCGGCAGGCCCCAAGGTCGATATTGTCGAGCCCCACGCCAAGGCGCCCGATCACCCGAAGCCGCGGCGCGGCCTCAAGCAGCGCCACATCCACCTGAGTGCGATTTCGCACGATCAAAGCCTCGGCATCCGCCAATGCGGCTCGGAGCGACGCCGGAGTGTCGACATAGGCCGGGTCATAATCGACGCGGAGTTCGCTGCCGAAATTCCCCAAGGCCTGCTCGTCGATGAACTCGGAAATGACGACTTTCATCCCAAGCCCTCAGAGGCCGCGCGTCGCCGCCATCGCGAACAGAGTTTTTTCATGAGTTCGGCCCTCCCAAAACCTCATCGATTCTTATATAAGACTACTTATACATGACAAAGGGCATTTACCGCGTAGCGCCGGAATTGCCGGCTCTCCTCATGCCCACACGGAGACAGTGATGAGCACTCCCCTTTACAAGGTCGTGATTGATACGCTCATCGGTCGGATCGCCAGCGGCGACCTGCTGCCCGGCGCCATGCTGCCAAGCGAGGCGCAACTGGGCAAAGACCTTGGTGTCAGTCAGGGAACGGCGCGCAAAGCGCTGATGGAGCTTGAGGCGCGCGGGCTCGTCCAGCGCCGTCAGGGGCGCGGCAGTTTCGTGACCGTGCGAACGCCGGAAACCTCGATGTTCAACTTCTTCCGGCTTCGGGCACCGGACGGCACTCTGACACCTCCGCATCTTGAAAGCGAGGTGGTGGTCAAACGCCCGGCCACAGCACATGAAACCGCCAAACTTTTCGGCGCGCCCGAAGACGTCATAGAGATTGTCCGCATTCGCAGCCTCAACAGCCGCAACGCCACCCATGAGGTTCTGGTTGTCCCGGCAAGGTTGTTTCCCGGCCTTCAGGAGCGCGCGCCGTTGCCCAATGCGATCTATGTTCTGTACCAGCAGGCCTATTCGGTGATCATTCTCAAAGCCGAAGAGCAGCTTCGGATCGGCGCGGCCTCGGCTTCTGCTGCCCGCGCTTTCGGCCTCGACGAGGGGGCGCCCGTCCTTAAAATATACCGAGAAGCCATCGACTTCCTTGATCGGACGGTGGAGTTGCGCACGGTTCAGTGCCTGACGCAAACGCATCGATATTGCATCACCCTGTCCCAGCCCGCTGAGACGTGACACCGGACAGAAACCCCATGCCGCAAGCGGCGGCCGCGCCGTCTTGGCCCATAGTGATACGTCCCGCTGACTGCCGCGTACCCACGACCGCGCACCCACGACGCTCGAATGCGGTCAGGCGCGGGCGGTTGGCTGCGAATTGCCTGCCGGGCCTCACAGGCGTGCCAACCTGCGTGTCGCCGCATTGACAGGTCTTTGCCTTGTTCCTAGTCTTTTGGAATTAACCTTAGAAATTCGCGTGCACGCGCGAGACAATTTTCGGCCTGACGACTTTTAGCAAGACACTGTCCTTTCAGACATTTCCGAAGTTCACGATAAAAAATCCCCCCAAAGCGGAAATGCATGAGTCTTTCTCGTGCCCGGCCATGGCCGAACGACCCACCAAGCATTCAACTCCGCGAAAATTCGCGCGCGCCCCAATCTCCTGAGGATTCAAGGACTCGCCAAATGGTTTCAATGAAACAGAGGCTTGACGGCCGAAGCGTCCCCTCGGACGAACGCAACTCTTCAATCGCAACATATGGCCCTGCGGTTGTTATCGCCATAGGACTACTGCTCTTTGTCGTCGCGATCTGGCGCAATCACTTTTTTTTGCATGACGATGCCTTCATTTCGCTGAAATACGCACGGAATCTTCTGGAATATGGAGAGCTTAGCTGGAACCTTGGCGAGCGCGTCGAAGGGTATACCAATTTTCTTTATGTCCTGATGACCGCTGGGCTGATGAAGATCGGCTTCGAGCCGCTTACTGCGTTGCGTGTGATCAATGGCTCTGCCGTCTGCCTGTTCGTCGCCTCACTCTATTTTGGCGCGAAGCAACTCGCCCAGGATCAAAAGCTGCTACATGCGCTGGCCGTGGCTCTTGGGCTTGGCAACGTGTCCTTGGCGGTCTGGCTGTTCGGCGGCCTCGAAGCGCCGGTGTCGGCTGCTCTCATCGGCTGGGCGGTCGCGGTCCTTATGGCTGCGCTGACAGAGCGCGCGCATGTAACGCGATATGCTGCCCTGTCAGGCGCGTTTCTGGCGCTGGCGATCCTGACGCGGCCCGATGCGGTCATCATCGTCATCTTCGCCACCGTGGGCCTCGTGCTGACCGCCAGAGGCCAGTTCAAACGAAACGCATGGTCGGCGCTGCTTGTGGCCGGTATCCCGCTGGTGGTCTTCCTGATTCACATGGGCTGGCGCTATTCCTACTATGGCGATGTTGTGCCCAACACGTTCCACGCCAAGGTCGGGCTCGAGCTGTCGCACCGCCTCGGGAAGGTGGCAGACTACTTCTTGAAATCCGCGACCCTGTATCTGCCGGTGCTCGTTTGTGCTGGCCTGAGCACCATCGTCGCGCTGATCTGGGGACGCATCAGCAAGCCCGCCATCGTGCTGCTTTCAGTGTGCCTTGGCTTTCTGGCCTATGTGCTCTGGTCCGGGGGGGATCACATGGCAGCCGCGCGCGTTTTGCTGCCCATGGCCGGGCCGGCGGCGCTGCTGTGCATCGCGACACTCGCCACGCTTCAGGCACCGAAAGCCGGTGCCGCGACACTCGTGATCCTTGCCGTGCTGACCGCTGCCTCGGTCAACGCGCGGTCGTTTCGGATGGATTGGGCGGCCTACAATGGCTCTGTGGTGGGCCGCTACATCGAGGAGGCTTGGCCTGTCGGGTCGCTTGTCGGCCTGAATACGGCGGGGTCGACCCCCTTCTACGCGCCGTCGCATCGGTTCATCGACATGCTCGGGCTCAACGATCGCACGATCGCATTGCGTGAGGATGTGCCCGTGCTGGCGCGCCGTCAGAACATGCCGGGCCATGGCAAGGGCGATGGAGCCTATGTGATCTCCCGCGCGCCGGACTACCTTATCCTTGGCGGCTCGGAGGGGATCGACATCGCCGACGCGGAGAAATGGTTTCTGACCGGGGTCGAGTTGCGCGGCATGGAAGAGTTCGGGCAATGCTATGCTATGGAACAGAAAATGCTGGATGTTCCCCCGAGCACCGAGCGCGCCCGCCCGGGGGTGAAGACCGTGTCGTTCACCTATTATCGCCGGACGTGCCCTGACTAGGCGGTGCGCCGGCTTCAAAGAGTATGGCGGATGGTCACTCGCCGTGATGCGCCCGGGCCGCGATCTGCCATTCGAAATACTCGCGCCGCCGGACCATGCCGACCAGCTTTTTGGCGATCACATGCCTTGGGATTTTCCGCTCGGCAGTTGGGCGCACGGCAGCGGGCTGCGGGGTCTTGCCCCTCAAGACCTCCAGTCGCGGCATGACGCTGGAGGTGCCGTGTCGCCGCACGATCTCGGTTCGGGCGCGGGACGCCAGCGCACGGGCCGCGACCGGATCCCCCTGCAGCCGCGTGATCACCTGCGCGGTGTCTTCGGGCGGGCAATAGACGGCGAGGTTTCCGAACGTCGGCTCGAGCCGCGGATCGAGAACGCAGACCGCCTTCATCAACATCGCCTCGGCGACGGTCCGCCCGAAGCATTCGCTATAGGCACGGTGATAGTGATAGGCGAAAACATCCAGCCCATCGAGAAAACCGGCAACGGGCTCTTCGTCGAACTCAAGCACCTTCCAGCCGGTCATGTCGACGTTGAGCTTCGTCATCTCCGCCCGAGGGCAGCCCATCACGCGGATCTCTCCGCCGGGCAGGTTCGGCAGGCTGCCCCGAACATCCGCCGCACGGTCGGGCCATTTCAGCGGATCTGGGCGCGAGTGGCGGCCAATCACCAAAGACCCATCGGAGAAAGGATCGCGGCGCGGCTTCCATGCATCCACATCGAAAACATTCGGCCAGTCCAGCGCCGACAACCGGATAAACGGGCGAAACGCATCAAGCTGCTCGCGACACACACCGGACACCGGGAGCCATTCGGGCCGCGCGCCGGTCTTGCGGTAAATGCGCTGGGATGTGGCGATTGGATCGTATTGCATCGAACCGTCTGCCCGGAACGGCAGGTGATGCGCCACCAGACAGACCCGGTCCGCCTGCAAGCGCAAAGGCTTTTCGAGGCCGTAGAAGAAGGTCATCGGATGATGCAGAAAGACCGTCTGCGCAGCGATCGGCGCACCCTCTTTCGACGCGACCCACTGCAATCGGCGATCTGCCATCACCTCGCTGACCTTGCTGCTCCAGCCATCGGGCATGTCGGAAAGATAGGCGCTGCGGACGCCGGCCACGCCAACCTGCAGCCCAGCCTCAAGAAACACCGCAATGTCACTGCCCATCGCCGCGGGTGTGCCCCCGGTGAAGCGGGTGTCTATCACACATAGAACATCAAGCATCGGCGCCGCCTCGCACAAAGCTCGAGCAGGCTGCTCGGCCAGTGATCCGGCGCCAACCTTGAGGCGCACTCAATATGAATTCCAAAAGACCGACATAATCAATAAAGATCATTCAATCCTCAATCCTTAGGAGAAGCGCATCGCAAATTTACAATTCCAAGTCCGGCACAATTCAAATAACCACCCCAAACCCAAAAATTCCGAACAGCTGCGAAATAGATGGAATTTTGAGCACTCTAATACATAGCGATCAAATTCTCGCGAACTTCACCTGATACGCGCGGACAAAACCTTCAATTCGCGAAGCCATTCATGGCATAGTAGAGTCATCCAGACCAGCCGACCGCCACTGCTTCCTCCGGCTTTACCTCTGCCTGCAGTTGTCACGCTTGACCTTATCCTGTCCGAAACCGTCGGGAATCTCTGCACCCGCTCGAATTCCCGACCGGAACGCGCATCTAGACACAAGGTCTGAAGTACAATTTAATAGCGTCTATGTAAGCTAGGCATCGATTTGCGATTTTTTCAAGGCTTGTAGTGCCTTGGCAGACCGTCGCGCACAATTTTGCGCACAAAATCCCGAATTTCTTCTTACCTATTAAGCACCTGGATTCGATCATGTCTTTGCAAGCACGAGCAGCGCCCTCGGCCGCGCGCAGCGGCTCGGACATTCGTCCGGAACTGCGTGACCTTTTCGCCTCTTTCGTCGTTGTCGCGATCATGTCCGCGCTGTCTTGGTGGCTGGCAGGCGCTCCGGGAACGAATGGCATCGACGACGCCGCCATCACGCGATCCTACGCCGACAATATCGCCCGCGGCTTTGGCTTTGTGTACAACGAGGGCGGAGAACACGTGGAAGGCGCGACGTCTTTCCTGTGGGTGATGATCCTCGTCATACCTTATCTCTTCGATGACAATCCTGAGCTGGCGATCCTCTCGATCAGCGCGGCGCTGACAGTCTGCGCGATCTGGCTTTCGCTTGGCCTGCTGCGCCGCATGGCCGGTGCCCGAGGTAGTCAGGCGGTCGCTGTCGCCTGCATCGCTTATGTCGGGTTGCCGGGGTTCTTCATCTGGTCGGTCTGGTCGATGATGGAGATCGCGCTGTGGAGCGCGTTGATCATGCTGCTGCTAGACCGGCTGTCGCTCCTCGTCGAGCGCCCGGATCCGGCAGAGCAAATGGGGTGGCCCCTGTTCGCCGCGGCGATCGCCTTGCCGCTGACCCGGCCCGAGGGCGTTGCCGTCGCCGTGGGACTGATCGGCCTCGCGCTGCTTTTGCGCCCGCGCACATGGCGCGTGAGCGGGCTGGCCCTATGCGCAGCCCTTGCCTCCTGCGCGGCTCTCACCATCGCGCGGCTCGCTTATTTCGGCGTCCCGTTTCCCAACACCTATTATGCCAAAGTGTCCGCGGATCGGATGCAAAACGTCGTTGACGGGGCGAAATATCTTAGCAGTTTCATCTTGGGGATGCCCTTTGCAGAGGTGATCCTGCTGTCGTGGATTTTGTTTGCGGGATCGACACTTACGTCGGTCCTGCGCGGACCCGCAGCAGGACAACGCAGCGGCCTTCTCGTCTGCGCGACTGTCTTTGGCCTGCTGCTCGTATATGTCGCGCTCGGCGGGGATCACTTCACGCTCTGGCGCTTTTATCAGCCGCTTATGCCGGTCCTGCTTTTCCCGCTCATCCTTGGCGGTCTGCGGCTGGGATCCGTGGCATCGGAGGTCCCCCGCAGCACCCTCTTGGCCGCGGCAGTGACAAGTCTCTTGGTGTGGATCGCCTTGAGCAATCTGTACTATCGGCAGGCCCGCTTTGATGTCGCAAAAGAATACCAGCTCTCGGCGCGCGGCGAGGCGTTCGGCGAGATGATGAACGGCTTTTCCCCCACACCCAGCATCGGGGTTGTCGCGGCAGGCGGCGTCGCGCTGACGTTCGATGGAGAGCTGCGCGACCTGATGGGCCTCAACTGGGTAGAAATGGCGCATGCCAATCCCATCAAGATCGGGGTCAGAAACCACGCCAGCTTCGACGTCGACACCTTCTGGAAGTACCCCCCAGACGTCGTTGCGCAATTCAACAAACGCAAGTGCCAGAGCGAGCAATGGTCGGCCACCGCGAGGTTCCCGTCCACCGGGGTTTCGCAGCTTTTCTCTCAACAAAGGTTCCGCGAACTTTACGCCCCGGTGACCTTCGAACGCGCGGATGGAGCCTGCGCCAACGCTTTTGCGGCGCGTGACTGGCTGGCGCGGGCCCAAGGCGGGCGCGTCTCGGTGCTCGAATGGGACGCGCTCTCGCCCGAGGCAGACGACTAACGCATTATGATCATTAGGAGTATGCGCAGAAAACTGCGCTGGATTTTTACAATTGATTTTCTGCGCGAATATTCAGCTCGGCCAGTTCCATAGGCAAGGCGCCGGGTTCACCTATTCTACGGATAAGAAAGAAAATTTCTCAAACCTCAATCGACGACTTCAAACAAGCGAAACTCGACCACAACCCAGAGTATAGTCGTTGACACAGGTCGGTTTCCTAAATAAAATTTTCGTCGTTGAATTACCAACCATGTATTTATCTGTTCCTGCTGCGTGAATTTCCCTCGCGGCTGAATTTACCTCCCCCAACATACTATTCTCAACCTATTTTCTGGGAAGAATTAGTCATGAACCAAGTCCTCGAGACTGACAATGTCGGCATCGACGTTCAGGACATATCGCTCTCTGGTAACTTCACCATAGAGTTCAACATCTACTTCGAGCCCGGCACAGAGATCGCAAAGAACGATGGCGCGGTGTCCTCGTCGCTGGACGGCGGCAACGACATCAACTTTTTCAATGGGATCCCGCGTCTCTACGATTCCGACTGGGGCGATGTGGTCACGGGCGTTTCCGCACTGAACACCGGTGAGTGGAACCACATCGCGCTGGTGCGCGAAGACGGGGTCGTCCGACTCTACGTCAATGGCGTCAACGAGGCGAACTCGCTCACGAAGAACTACACAGACACGTTCTATGTTTCGGAACTGGCTTCCAGCGTGGTCGGAGCGCTTGAGGGGCGGATCGATGAGGTCCGCATTTGGTCGCTGGCCCGCCCAAGCGCCGAGATCCTCGCCAATGCCGACCACGCGCTGGACCTGAGCTCCGGCATCCCGACCGGCCTCGAGCGCTACTATCGGTTCGACGACGACACCGGTCATATCGTGGATGCGACGGGCAACGCAGAGACCGGACATGATCTGCATCTGCCGACCGGCGCCGCGATCATTCAGGACGATACCGTCTTCGACACGCCGGTTGGCGATGTCGGCGGCTTCATCGACACCAGAACGGTCACCGGGCTCACCCTGCCAACCGATCTTGCCTTCCTTCCCGACGGGCGCGCGCTGGTCATCCAAAAGAGCGGCGAGGTGATCATCGTCGAGGATCCGAGCGTCGCAGGCAGCGCCAAAGCGGTTTACATGGACCTCAGCCCCTACGTCGAGAACTCGCGCGAGGCGGGGCTGCTGAATATCGTTGTCGATCCGAACTTCGATGAGAACGGCTATTTCTACCTGCTCTACACGAACCTTGCAGAGCAGCGCACGACCGTCTCGCGCTTTGTGCATCAGGAAAACGCGGGCGGCGCGACCAGCACCGGCGACCTCAGCTCAGAGACCGTTCTATGGCGCGAGTATGATACCTACTCGGACGCGGACCATCAGGGCGGCGGTCTTGCGGTCGCCTATGAGCCAATCGATGCGAATGACCCAAGCCCGTACAAGCTCTACATCACCATCGGCGAAGAATTCGAGAGCCTGAACGCGCAGGACCTGACCCACGACGATGGGAAGGTGCATCGGATCAACATGACCGATGGCTCGATACCCGCGGACAATCCCTATTACGATGCGGCGGTCGCGGCGAGCTACACGCCCAGCGTGAACACATTGTCGGCCATCTCCACCAGCGCCGCCAACCTCGCGCTCGACCCCGAGGGCGTGATCACCACGATCTTCAGCTATGGGCTGCGCAATCCCTTCCGCGCGGAATACGATCAGGTCTCGGGCACGCTGTGGATCGGCGAGGTCGGCGGCAACGGCCGCTTTTCGACCGAAGACATCCATATTGCCGCCGCCGGGGCGGACCATGGCTGGCCCGACTACGAAGGCTATGGGCCCGATCCCAGTGATCCCGGAAGCCCGATCTACAGCTACGTCCACGCCTCGGCCCCCGGGCAAGATCAGCTGCCCAGCTATGGCGACACAGGCGCGGCGGTGTCGGGCGGGGTGGTCTATCGCGGCGATCAGTTCCCATCGGAATACTACGGCGTCTATTTCTACGGAGACTGGGTCCGCAACTGGATCCGCTACATGGTCATCGACTACTCGTCCGGCGAGCCGGTCTTGGTGTCCGACAACCACTTCAAGAACGCGACCGGGCAGGTGCTTACATTTGCCGAAGCCCCCGACGGCTCGCTCTATTACATCACCACCTTCCAGACCGGGAACGTGTTCACCTTCGAAGGCGCGGTGAACCGGCTTGAGTACAGCAGCTCGAATTCGGCACCCGAAGGCGTGGGCATCCTGCTCGATCCCGGCGAAGAGTCGAGCACCACGGTTCCCTACACAGTGACCTTCGAGACCGACGCCGTTGATCCCGATGGCGACGCCCTCACCTATCTGTGGTCGTTCGGAGACGGGCCCGACATCGACGGGGACGGCATCGGAGACGGTGCCACCTCGACCGAGCAGAGCCCGTCCTATACCTACACCGCCGCCGGGCAATATACGGTCGAACTGATCGTCGCCGACGAGCATGGCGCACAGACTGTCTTTAACCCGGTGGTGATCACCGTGGGGGATGCGCCCGAGGTCACCATCAACACCCCCCTGGACGGTCAGACCTTCCGCGCCGGAGACGTCCTGACCTTCACCGGTTCGGCATTCGACGCTCAGGACGGCACACTCACCGGCCCGGATGTCTTCTGGTCGGTGAACCTGGCCCACAACGAGCATTTCCACCCCGAGCTTACAGCGGCGACGAATGTCGCGGGCGGCATTCAGTTTTCGATCCCCACCACCGGCCACGACTATTACGAGAATGTCGGCTATCTCGTGGCGCTCACGGCCATCGACAGCTCGGGCCTTTCGACCACCAAGACGGTGATGATCTACCCCGAGGAAAGCACGACCAATTACGATATGCCCGAGGTCGAAGGCTTCACCTTCACCATCGACGGGCTGGCGTTCACCGGCGATCAACTGCGCGACAATATCATCGGGTTCAACCATCAGATCGCCGTGCCCGACACCTATGTCGATGGCGGCTATGAATGGGTCTTTTCGCACTGGTCGGATGATCCGCAGCTGACCAGCGCCAGCCGTCTGTTCGTGGTGCCCGAGACCGACAGCACTCTGGCCCCGGTCTATGTCCAAGGCTCGCAAGTCGCGCTTCTGGATGCGGTGGCCGACAGCGTGACCATCGACCTTGCGGATATCGCCGACGGCAATTGGACAGATCTGCCGCTGAATATTTTCGACAATGACACCGACAGTGGCAGCGGCTTTTCCCTCGTTCAGCTCGATGGATACAAAGCCAATGGCATCGCCGACACCACAACGAGTTTCGACAACGCCGGGCGTCTGAAGACTTGGACCGATGGCGGCGGGCTGGTGCGGATCGGCAGCGACGGCAGCGTCGAGTTCAAAGACCGCGACTTTGAGTTTGCCGGTCTCGCGCCCGGAGCAAGCGTTTCGCTCTCCATCGGCTACACGATTGGCTCCACCGGTGACACGGACAGCGCACCGATCACTTTCTTGATCACCAATGGCGCCTCCGGCCCGACGAACTCTGCGCCCACAGGCACCGGGATCGTTCTCGACCCGGGCGAGGAAAGCTCGCCGACGGTGCCCTATCAGGTGACCTTCGATGTCGACGTCAGCGACGCCGAGGGCCATGCGCTGAGCTATGCTTGGGACTTCGGGGACGGGACAACATCGACCGAGGCGACCCCCAGCCACACCTACACCGGAACCGGCGTTTACACCGTTTCTCTTACGGTGACGGACGAGCTTGGCGCCGCAACCGCCTTCAACACGGTTGATATCGATGTGGGGAATGTGCCCCCGGTCGCCGTGGATGACAGTTTCAACCTGCTTGTCGGCTTCGATCCGCTGGCGAACCATCTGCATATCCTCGACAATGACTATGATCCCGACGGCGCGCTCAATATGCAGATGGTCGAGATTGTCAGCGGGCCGAGCTTTGGCACCGTCGAAATCATGGACACCGCGCAGGAACTGATCGATCGCGGGCTGCCCGCGGGTCATTATGGGCATGCCGAGTACACGCCCTTCGACCCCGATTTCGAAGGTGTCGATAGTTTCATCTACCGTGTTCAGGACACAGAGGGCGAATGGTCCAACACCGCCACCGCCACGATTTCTGTGACGAATACTTCGCCGACGACGCTCGCTGCGGTTGACGATGACATCCAGATCGATCTGTCCCAAATCGCCGACGGCAAATGGACGGATCTGGGCATCAACATCTTCGACAATGACACCGACGATGGCTCCGGCTTCGCCTTGGTGCAGATCGACGGCTACAAGGCCAATGGCGTAGCTCAGTCCTTCAGCAATTTTGACTCCAAAGGCTCGCTGCGCGCCTTCGCGGATGGCGGCGGCATTTTCCGCGTCTTCGACGATGGCAGCCTTCAGTTCAGGGATCGGGATTTTGAGTTCTCTGGCTTGGCCGCGGGCGACAGCGTTCAGGTGTCGATCGACTATGTCATTGCCTCCGGCGCAGACACGGACACCGGAACGATTTCCCTGCTGATTGCGAACGGGTTGGCCACATGGGAAGTCTGACCGGCGGGCGGCCGGATCGGGTGCGCTCTCGCAAAGCGTTTCGCGCACTTTGGCCGTCTGCGGTCGCGCGCGCGACGCGCCAGCCGGAAAGTGCATCGCATGTCCGGAGGGTCCGGAAATGACACCGCCTAAGACGCCGGTCGCGATCGCCGTGTGCACCTTTGCGCGTCAGACGGATCTGGCATGTCTGCTCGAGTCCCTTCTGGCGCTCGAGATCAGCGACCGGATCGATGCAAGCGTGATCGTCGTCGACAACGACGGGGCGCGCAGCGCAGAGCCCGTGGTGTCCGCCTTTGCGGCGCGATGCCCATGGCCGGTGCGCTATGTCTCGGAGCCGGAGCCCGGCATTCCCATCGCGCGCAACCGGGCGATCGCCGAGGCCGGGCGGCAAGGCTTTCTAGCCTTCGTGGATGACGACGAAACGGTGGCCCCCGACTGGCTCAGCGAACTCTTCGACGTGGCGCAGAAAACCCGGGCGGCTTTCGTGCAGGGGCCGCTTGTGATGACCGTCGAAGACCACAGCGACACTTGGTGGCTTCACAGCGATTTCTTTCGTCACAAAATCTACCCCGACCTCAGCCCGCGCTCTGAGGGCTGGACCAACAACGTGATGGTCGATCTGAGCTTCGTCGCGGAAAAGAACTGCCGCTTTGACTCCGCGCTCCGCTACGACGGCGGCTCGGACACATTGTTCTTCAGGGATCTCACTGCGGCGGGCGGACAGGGGCGTTTTGCAGCAAAGGCCAAGGTCTATGAGGTGCAGAAGAAAAGCCGCCTGAACTGGCGGTGGGCGATCCTTCGGCAATATCGCTACGGCATCACGCGCGCCAACACGGTGCTGCTGCGCAGGCCACTGGGCTACGCGCTGCTCTACTGCACGATGTCCGGCGGCGCGATGCTTGGTCTTGGCGTTTTGAAGCTGCCCGCAGCGCTGGTGAAAGGCCGCGCGGGACTGGCGGACGGTGTGGCGCTCATCGCGCGGGGCACCGGGGTGTTCTCAGGAGCGATGGGGCTCAAGCGACAGGAGTATGCGCGATGACAAAACGCATTGATCTGTGCATCTGTACCTTCCGGCGTCCGGCCCTCGCGGACACGCTCCGCTCGCTAAGGGATGTGGTCGTGCCCGAGGGCTATGAGCTTTGTGTGTTCATCGCCGACAACGACGATGAGCCCTCGGCCAAACCCATAACCACCGAGATCCCCCTGCCCTTTCAGGTCACCTACCAGCATGTCCCTGCCCGGAATATCTCTGTGGCGCGCAATGCCGGGCTCGCCTACGCGCAGGGAGATTTTGTGGCCTTCATCGACGACGATGAAACCGTAAGCCCCGGCTGGCTGGCAGAACTTCTCGCGACCGCTGCGGAAAGCTCTGCCGATGTGGTCTTTGGACCCGCGGTCTCGATCTACCCGGCTCAAACCCCTGCTTGGATGGTCGAGGGGGATTTTCATTCGACCAAGCCGCCTGCGCCGGGGGTAAAGATCACCACCGGCTGCAGCGCGAATGTGCTCATCCGGCGCTCTGCCCCCGGCCTCGACAGGCTGCGCTTCGATATCGCTCTGGGGCGCGCGGGCGGTGAAGACACCGTCTTCTTCGCGCAACTCCACGCTTTCGGCGCGCGGATGACCTTCGCCCCGAAAGCGCTGGTGTACGAAAAGGTCGATCCGCGGCGGCTTTCGCTTGGCTGGCTGTTGCAGCGACGCTTGCGGGCGGGCCAAAGCACCGCGCGGGCGGCCATCGTCACCAGCGAGCGCCCCGCGTCGACGCGCGTCCGCGTGCTGGCGCTGTCCACCTGCAAGGCGTTCCTGTGCGGCGCGTCCGCGCTGCTGCGGGTGGCCGACCAGCGCCGCCGAAATTACTGGCTCATTCGCGGGGCGCTTCATCTTGGGGCGGCCGGGCGCTGCCTTGGGGTGCGAGAACAGGAACATTACGGAGGCATTCAAGTCAAAGCCGCGGACCCCGCGCGTCAGTCGTCTCGTCACCCAATCGCGCGGCAACCATGATGCGCGACGAAACCGATCTCAACCAAGAGCCCATGCCCCGGACGTTCCTGCCGGAGCAGATCCTTGTGGTCGTGCCCGCGCTCAACGAGGCGCGCTCGATCGAGGCCTGTCTGCATTCGCTCAGGGCGTCCGATCCCTTCATGCAAGGCGTGCAAATCGTGGTCGCCGATGGCGGCAGCTCGGATGAGACGCGCGCCATTGTAAAAGAGCTGGCCGAGGTGGACCCGCACCTCAGTCTCATCGACAATCCCATGCGTATTCAATCGGCTGCGGTCAATCGGGCGGTGCAGCAGGTGGCGCGCCCCTGCCACCGCGTGCTCGTCCGTTGCGACGCGCATGCGATCTATCCACCGGGCTATGTGCGCCGGATTGTCGAAGTCATCGCGGCCCGTCCGCAGGTGGCCTCGGTGGTCAGCGTGATGGATGCGGTCGGCGATGCGCCGTTCCAGCGCGCCAGCGCATGGATCGTCGATACCCCGCTCGGATCCGGCGGCGCTGCGCATCGCGGCGGCATGCGTTCAGGCTGGGTCGACCACGGGCATCATGCGGGGTTCGTGCTGGATTGGTTCCGGCGCATCGGAGGCTACGACGAAAGTTTCAGCCACAATGAAGACGCCGAATTCGACCGCAGGCTGCTCGAGGCCGGTGGCCGCATCTGGATGGATGCGAGCATTCGCGTCGATTACAAGATGCGCCGCACGCCCCGCGCGCTCATGCGGCAGTACTGGAATTACGGCCGTGGCCGGGGGCGGACCGTTCTGAAGCACCGCATCCGTCCGCGCCTGCGGCAGATCATTCCGGCGCTCAATCTCATCGGCATGGCGGGCTCGAGCGCCCTTGCGCCTGTCTTTCCCGTCGCGCTCGCATGGCCGATTTCCTATCTGATCTTGCTGGTGGCCGTGTCGATATTTGCCGCGGTGTCCTCGCGGGATCTGACCGGTCTCTGGGCCGGAGTTGTGCTGGGGATCGCGCATAATGCGTGGGGTGCGGGCTTCTTGCGGACAATGGCAAGCCCCGACGCATGGCGGGCCGGGCGCAGGCAGTCAGCTGGCACCCTCGGGTAGCGCCGCCACATCTGCAAGCGTTCTCAAGTCGCTCTCGCCCTACCCGTCGGCGCGCCGGTGCACCGAGGCCCGCAGCCGTGCGACATCACTCCGCAGCGGCCCCATGCCCACGAGGCCGGCGAGCCCCACCGACACAGCCGCGCAGGCAAGCGTCAGCAGCGCCGATACGGTCTCCCCCGCGCCGCCCCCGGCGATCACTTGCCGGGCCGCAAGGCCAACCACGACCCCAACCGCAGTTGGCAGCACCAGCACGCGCGCGGCAGCCCATCTGTCGAGCGGAACGCAGCGGCACAGATAGCCCCAGTAGCGCGGCATATAGGCCACCGCAAAGAGGCTGCGCACCGCAACCGCCATCTCCAGTCCAAAGGGCAGCGCCGCGAGAAAGATCACCGTTCCGAGCAGCAGCCTTTCGACCGCCATGCGAAGCCTCAGATCGGTCCGGTCCGCCACCATGAAGACCCGAGCACCGTTCGACGAAATCGATTCCAGAAGAAGCGCCGGCACCGCGAGGGCGAAAATACTTGCCACCGGGCGCCACGGTTCGGACAGCAGCCAGACGAACACGGTCTCGCCCGCGAGCGCCAGAACGATGAACCCGGGAAAGAGCAGCGTCGCCAACAGCCGGGTCGCCGCAAGATAGAGCGCCGCAACCTCATCGGCACCGCGCCCTTCGCGCCATTGCCGTGACATCGACACGAGAGTGACCTGCGCCACCGGCCCCGCAAGCCCGGTTCTCGCGGGCCGTGCGGCCCGTTCTGTCATGGACCAGAGCGAGACCGCGTGGCTACTGAGGACCTGCCCGAAAGCCAGAACCGGCGTCTGGCTTTGCAATGTCATGACCCCCGAAAACAGCAAGGTGTTCTTGCCGAAGTTCAGATGCGGCATGAGCAAACGCCGACTGAACGCCAGATGCGGCCTGAACCCCGAGAGCCAAGCGAAGGCAGCACCCCGCAGCCCCGCCGTGGCAATCTGCTGCGCCACCAAGGCCCAGTATCCAGCCCCGGCCAGCGCCAACCCCAATGCGAGCAGAACCCCAAAAATTCCTGATGTCACCGTGACCTTCGAGATCTGATCGAAGCGAAAATCGCGCTCCAGCGCCGATTGGTGTGTCGAGATACAGGCCTGAATGAAGGGCACCGCCGCCAGCACCGAGACCACGCCGATCAGCTCTGGCTCGTGCATCACCGCCGCGTAGATCGGCGCCGTCGCCACAACCGCCACCGCAAGTGCGAGCCCGACCAAGCCCAGAAACCAGAACACCGTGCTCCACTCGTCGGCGTCGAACTCCTGCCTGCGGACCAGCGAACGTCCAAGGCCAGCGTCACTGAGCGTATTGGCGAAGAGCGGTATGGTCATGCCAAGAGCCATGATGGCGAAGTCATGCATGTCGAGCACGCGCGCCAGAAGGGGCACGCTTGCAAGTTGCAGCAGCGTCAAAACCGCGCGAGCCCCGATCAGCGCACTGATGCTCGAGAAAAAGCCGCCTGAATATATACCTCTAGGTATATTTCCCGCCAAACCTGCCATTACTGATCACAGATCTGGAATTTGCGAGAGCAGCGCTTACTTGCTATGTAGCTGATCCAAGGCAAACTGTTCGACCAAACGCGCGCCTGTGGCATGAAAGCTCCATGTAATCGGTTTAGCTGTGTTGAAATGAAACGAAAAAAGGAACCATCGTCCAGCATGTGGATGTATCGCTGCTTCGCGATCCTTGTGCTGGCTATGATTTCAGCGCTCTTGCTAAGCACCCTTTTCGGAGGACGCACTTGGCTGTGGCTGCTGGGTGCTTGGATCGTAAGCGGGCCGCTTGTCTTGCTTGATTCAATCTTGCTGGACGCCCGCTCTGGGAAGCCCCAAGGGAAACCCCAAAGCGAAGCCCAGGAGCCCGGGCAAAAAGCGGCACAAGCTCCGTTGAGCGGTCCGCGCAATCAATAAGCCCCGCGCCCGGACAGGGTGACGAACTTGCGCGCCGTCGTCCAGATCACCTGAAGGTCGGTCGCGAATGAGCCTGACTGCACGTAGGTTGCGTCGAGCTTAACCCGTTTGCTGTAGCTCGAATCCGAGCGTTCGGTCGCCTGCCAAGGGCCGGTGAGACCCGGGCGGACCTGCAAATAGAGGTGCTGCGCCACGCCATAGTATTTGAGTTCGTCCTCAACGATCGGGCGCGGCCCGACGATCGACATGTCTCCCTTGAGCACGTTCAGGATTTGCGGCAGCTCATCGAGGCTCGATCTTCTGAGGGCACTGCCGATGTAGGGAAGGATCCGAGGATCTTCTTTCAGCTTCCGCGTCCCCTCCCACTCGGCCTGAAGATGCGGGTTCAGCGCAAGCAGCGCGTCGAGCCGGGTGTCAGCGTCCAGCACCATCGTGCGGAACTTGTAGCACTGAAACTTGCGCCCCCCCTTCCCGATACGCGTATGCGCGTAAATCGCCGGTCCACGATCGGTGAGCACTATCGCAACGAGGATCGTCACAAAGACCGGCAGGAAGAGCAGGATCATCAGCATCGCAAAGCCCACGTCGAACACGCGTTTCCCTCGCGAATTCCGCGTCCATGAACTTGTCGCCGAAATATCGGGCGTGTCGTCGAGCCGAGAGACATCGGGTCGATGTGCCATGAAAAGTCCTCGCTGTTAAATGTACCACAGCACCGAACAACTCAAATTGCGTGTAAAAAATCTGAAATATACTTTTTCTTTCCCTATGCTACGCAAGAGACGCCACACATCAAGACGTTTTTCCCCAATGGCGGAAAAGCGCAAATCGCGGGATGTAGGATGGTCCGTTTCGCGTTATTTTTCATCGCTTGGCAATAGTTCCGTGGCGGGCAGCAACGCGTCGCTGTATTCCGTTACACCCAATTGTGTCAAAATCCGCGCCAACCGATCCACCTGCCTGTCACTGAACTCTTGCCGCCACTTTCCGACCTGCGACAGGGGGTCATTCAGCAGCGCCCCATCGACGGTCATGCGGCTGGCTTGGTTGACGCGGGCAAGAACCCCCTCGGGCACCGGCTCGCCCCATGTGTGGAACAATCGCGCCACCTCGCGTTCCGGGTAAAGCTTGAGCGTCTCGTAGTGCATGCGGATTGTGCGCTCTTGGGTCAGCGCATCGCTGAGCGCGGGCTTTTGCATCAGGCACCACATGGCGACGATCCGCTCTGCATCCGTCTCCAGTCCGCGAATAAATCCCGCATATTCAGATAGATATTCAGAGTACCTGCCGCGCGACAGAACCTCATCCATGCCCGCCGTTCCAAAATTCCCCATGCGCTTCTGCGACGCGGCAATCGCGAAAGGGTGCCGCAGGAAATGGATCGGTTTGCGCCGAAACGCGATGCGGCGCACCAGCCACGGCAAGAACCCGTTGGCTCGGCAGCATTTCACCAAAAGATGCTCGGCACGCACGAAATCCGCCACGGGACTTGCCCAACTGGTCCATTGGTTGATGTAGCCGCCGGACAGCATGCGCCGGATGAACAGTTCGGCCTCGGGCCAGTCGGCATCCGGCGGGATGTACTGCCGCCAAGAGAACCCCAAATCCCGAACACGCGGGGCGTTGTCGAGGTGAAACGGCTCCCAGATGACCGCGCTGGGGCGGGACTCGCACAGAAGCTCGCTCAGCCACGTCGAGCCGCTGCGCGGGTCGCAGGACAGCAGTATGGCGTCTTCGGGCTCAAAGCCCTTGAAACGCAGGGCAGTCGAGATGAAGCGCGCGCGAAGTGCCTGTTTCATTGCGGTTTCGTCCTCTGTGCTGCGGTCCTTGGTCTTATCGGTTCAATCCCGTCCCGGCGTGCCCACGCTGGGATCAAGGCGTTCGGCGCAAAGCATCGCGCTCCGGGCCGCGCGTCTGCACCACGCGTCCTGCCATCAAACCGTCGAAGGCGGGGCCGAGAAAGGCCGCTCCCGCAGCGCTTAGATGATCGTCATCATAATAAAGCGGCGTCCCATCCCGCATGGCATGGCACATCTCCTCGTCGCAAAAGACCTCACTGGGTACGATCTTTAGCGCGTCGTGCCGCGCGACGATCTTGTCGAGCTCGGCACGCACGGCGGCGTTGCGCTCCTCGAACACGTCTCGTGGCAGACCAAACGGCTCGGTACTGCGCCCCTGCAGCGAGTATTTGGCCAATGTCTCCGGCACTTTGTAGCCAATCTCGGGAATGGGATAGACGATGACGACAGTGCGCCCGGCGGCACGCAATTGCTCCACCGTCTCGTCCAGTTTGGCCATGAGCCGCTCGAGGCGGTCAGCCTCCGGCCATGGGCCGCTCGTCACATCGGCATAGCGCGTTGGGCTCCAGTCGCGCTCGGACAGCCCGTAGTCGGCCATATATCCTTTGGACGCCAGCGCGTATCGCGCCACAAGAATGACGGTTTCGATCGTCTCGCTTTGCAGCAGGTAGTCGAGCGCACCGCTTCCGTATTCTGCGCAGCGTCCGGTCTGGCCGTCCAACCGCTCCGTTTCGGGAACCGGAAGGCATCCTGCCCGCGCCAGATAGGCCAAACTGCGCCCGCTGCGACGCGCGGCGGCCTCGACCTCGGGAAGCAGCGCGCCCGCGTGGCTGTCGCCCCAGAGCGCGACCGTAGGCGCAACCTCCGCCTTGGCCCCGAAAAGACAGGGATCGCCCGGTGCACGCCACGCGTCGTCGCGCCCGGTGCATTCGCGCAGTCGCGGATGCTGACCATCCGAGAAGGCGGCGAGCCGCGCGGCCTCTGCCGGCAACCGCGAGGGCAGACCGCCCCCCGCCGTGACCCCCAGCGCCGTGAGCGAGACCACCGTGATGCCCGCCAGAGCGACCAGAAGGGTCCGCACCGGCCCGCCGGATCGAGGCGCAGAGACCGTGGGGCTGCTGCTCCGCCGCCGAAAGGGCACTTCGACCCATGCCCAGCTTGCCCAAGCCAACACAAAGGAGAGCGAGACAACCAGCACGCAGCCGAGCACATCTGGCCTGTCAAAGACGATCTGCTGATAGAAGACGATGACGGGCCAGTGCCAAAGATACAGCGAGTAAGAGATCAGCCCCGTCCAGACGAATGGCCGGACGCTCAGCAGCCGGTCGCATATCGTGTTCATCTTGCCGCCCGCCGCGATGATCATCGCGGCACCGGCCACAGGCATCAGCGCCGCCCACCCCGGAAAGACGGTCGCCTCATCAAAGCCCAGCACACCGGCCCCGATCAGGACGAGCCCCGCAAGCCCCATGACCTCGCGCGGGACACGCCCCATGCTGCGCAGCGGCAGCAGGGCAACCAGCGCGCCAAGCCCCAACTCCCAAGCGCGCCAAGGCAGCAGGTAATAGCCCATGGCAGGGCGCGCTTCGGTCGTCAGGCCACTCAGGCACAAGGACAAAAGCGTAAGCACCGCGATCGGCAACGCTGGCCTCCAGCGCAGGGCCGCGATCGCCAGCATCAACGGCGGAAAGAAGATATAAAACTGTTCTTCGATCGCCAGCGACCACGTGTGGAGAAGGGGCTGATCGTAGATGCCCGGGCTGAAATATCCCGTCTCGGACCAGAACAGCATGTTCGAAACGAACAGCGCCGCGGCAAGCCCCGCCCGCCCGGCAGCGGCGTAATCAGCTGGCATTAATAGGAAATAGCCGGCCAGCAAGGTCACCGCGATCACCAGCAAGAGCGCCGGAAGAATGCGCCGCGCGCGACGCTCGTAAAAGCGCAGGATGGAAAACTCGCCCGCTTCGATCTCGCGATGAATGATGGTGGTGATCAAGAAGCCCGAGATGACAAAGAAGACGTCAACGCCGACGAAGCCGCCCGAAAACACCCGGACATCCGCGTGGAACAGGACCACCGGAAGCACGGCCACGGCGCGCAGCCCGTCGATATCCCGGCGGTATCCGATCATTCTGCGCGCATCCGTGTTCCGCCTCTGGGCAGCGGGGATCGCCTACACGGCCTTCCGCGCGCCGGTCCATCAGACGGTCCTCCGGGGTGAGAAACGTCATGAAAGGCACTGCCACTATGGAATAAATCCCATATCTCGGCCCCGCACCCGAAGCTGTTGCAGTCGTCAAAATCCTCGTGTTGGGGTGACACAGCGGTTTCCCAATCATGGCTGAAATAATGAGCACGAAAGACGTTGAGATAATCTCGATTCCTATTCTGGAACGGTAGACGCCTATAGTTTCGCAATTCAAGGCTTGCGTGGCTTGCCGGGTCGGCACATCCTGCAATTCACTTACTTTAGATTTATTTGATCCATTTTCAGCCTGCGGAATTTATCCTATGCGCTTGATCTCAAACATATCCTTGGCGTTCTTCCGTTTTGACAATTGCCGAATTTCGGATGTGCCGGAAAATCCAGCCAAAGCACGAAAAACCAGCATACGATCATCAGCGCGCCATGTTGCGCCACAGCGCGTCGCCGCCGGTTGAGGGTCTGGCGATGCCCTTGATCGACGCGCGCACTGCCCGCAGCAAAAGCTATGATTGCATCGTCTCCGGTGCGGGTCCTGCCGGGCTCTCTGTTGCGCTTCCGCTGGCCGAAGCTGGCCACCGCGTGCTGATCGTCGAGGCGGGCTCGCATGAGCCCAGCCCCGGCCCTGATGCTGAATATGAAACACCGCAGGCACATGCCGCCGCCTCGATCACCCATTGCCGCGCGCTCGGCGGCACCTCTTGGCTCTGGGGAGGGCGCACCATCCCCCTCATGCCGCATGATCTTTTGGCAAGCGGATGGCCGATGGACTACGCGGACCTCGCACGGCACTACCAGTCCGCCGCAATATTTCTGGGGGCCTCCCCCCCCGAGCAGCCATTCTTTGATCCGCAGACGACCGAGCCTTTTGACCTCAACGCTCAGGAGGTGCTGGCGAACACCGGCTCTTTGCTGCAATGGCATCGCGCGCGGATGGAGGCCCCCTATGGGCCCGACGTGCTTTTGAACGCCACCGCGACAGGCATTATCCTCGGCAAGAGCCCGCGCGGCGGCACGCATTGCGAGGGGCTTCGGGTCCGCGCGCAGGGCATCCCAGAGACACTCGAACTTCGAGCGCCAAAGACCGTGCTGGCGCAGGGCGGCATCGAAACCCTGCGGCTGCTGCTGGCAGACAAGGTCCGCTGGCCCGAAGAGCTTGGCCATCTGCAGGCCCTGGGCCGCTATTACGCCGGGCATCTCACCGGCAGTGTGGCCAGCATCGTCTTTCGCCGGGAAGATGAGGTCGACGCGTTTGGCTGGCGGCCGCTCGCAGAGCGCGGCTCTGTCCGGCGGATTTTCCGCAGCACCTCCGCCGCGATGGCGGAGGGTGTGAACATGTTCTTCTGGGCTCAGAACTGGCCGATCGCCGATGCCGAGCATGGATCCGGCCTGCTGTCGGCCAAATTCCTCGCGAAACGTGCGTTCCGGCGGCCTGAGCAGAATACCGATCCGCTCGGCCCCGGCGTCGCGGCCCCGCAGCGCACCTCTGCCGCCCCGGCGCATCTGCAAAATGTTCTGAGCGATGGCCCAACCGTTCTGCGCGGATTGCCCGGAGTGATCCGCGCGCGGTTCAGCCAGCGGCGGCAGGCGCTCGATCATCTCGTTCCGAACGGGGCGCACCGCTACCGCCTCGCCTATCATGCCGAGCAGGAGTCGCGGGCAGAGAACAGGATCGAACTTGCCGGCCCGGTCGAGCCGGGCAAACTGCCGAAGATCCGGATTGCCTTGGATTTCTCGCAACCGGACATCGACCGAGTCGTGCGCGGACATGAGATGCTTGCTCAGTCGCTCTCGAGCAGCGGCATTGCAGAACTGCAATATGACGCCGCCATCGGGGCGCGCAGAGCCGCGATCCGGGCGCTTGCACAGGATGGCTATCACCAGACAGGCGTGGCCCGCATGGGCGCAGACCCCAAAGACAGCGTGGTGGGGCCGGATTGTGAGGTGCATGGTATCGCCGATCTGTTCATCGCCGGAGCCGCCGTGTTCCGCAGCAGCGCTGGCGTGCAACCGACGCATTCGATCGTCGCGCTGTCCATGCGGATCGCCGAGCATATCGCCGCCGGAACGGGCGCCGCCGCACAGCGCAGCTCGAGCGCATCATGAGCACCGCAAAAGCCAAAACGCCGCTCGCCCCGACCCACTCTGCGCCCGTGCGCCCGTTCGAGTTCGGCCTCGCCATCATCTGGTTTCTGGTGACGTTCAACACCTTCCGCAACGATCACCTCGTGCTCTACCCTCTTGCGATTTACTTTAGTTACGCGACCTTCCGAGACCGCCGCGCAACCTTTCCTCTGATCATCGGCGCGTGGCCGCTCTTTTTGCTGCCCCTCTGGGCCCTCGCCAGTTCGCCGCTTGGCGTGGAGCCGGATGTGGCCTTCCGAAGCGGGTTGCAGATGTTGCTGACTTCGCTGATCTGCGTGCTCTTCGCCGCGTGGATGAGCCCGCGACAGGTGCTGATCGCTGCCTTCATCGCAACCGGGATCTGCGGCATCCTCAGCGTCTTCTTCACGAAAATCCACGATGGTGCCATGACCGGCATTTTCGCCCACAAGAACATGCTCGGCGCGAAAATGGTGGTGCTGTGGGCGGCTGCGCTCTGTCTTGCCTGCGACCGCTGGGTCCGGCCTTGGCTACGTCTGGTCGCGGTCGCGCTCGCCGCGCTGGCGTTCCTGCTCATTCTCGCCAGTCATTCGGCGACGGCGCTTGTCCTGTCGTTCACGGTGGTCTGTATCATCGGCGCTTTCAGCTTCTTTTCGCGCTCCGCAGACCGTATAGCCGCCGGACTGATCGTGCTCGGCGCGATGGCCTCTCTTGCCCCGTTCCTGATCGAGGAACGTGAGCATCTGCTTGAACTTTTCCTTGGAAGCGTCGGCAAGTCCAAAACTCTGACCGGACGAACCGAGCTTTGGAACTACGCCGAAGACGTGATCCGGCAAAACCCGATCATCGGACAAGGCGCTGGCGGCTTCTGGCGCTACCAAGAGAGCCCGCTTGTGCAGGAAATCTTTGCCGAATTTCACAAAAGCCCGAACCAGGTCTTCTCGTTCCACAACGCCTATTACGAAATCACGGTTCATTTTGGCCTTATCGGCTTGGGATGCATCCTTGTCACCTTGGCATGGGCGCTGACGCATCTGGCCTTTCTAGTGTTCCGGCGCGGCGGCATGCCCTTCGTTTTCCTGCTGACGGGCGCGTTGGTTCAGACCGTGCGCACCATGGTCGAAAGCGACCTGATGCGCCCTTTCGTTCTGGCAAACATGCTGATCTGGATCGGCGCATGCTATGCCATCAAGAACCGCAACCCCATCTTTCTGCCCGAAAGGGTCGTGCGGCACGGCATTCAGCGGCGAACAGGGGGAAGCGGTGCTGTGCCGGATGCGGCGCAGCGCACCGCCTCCACGGGCGCGGAATAGCCGCCGGCGGCCTGCGACTCGAAACGCAGAACCCGTGGAAAACTGCGTATGTCACAGCCGGTGGTCAGTCGCCGGTCATCAGGTCGCCACAGGTCGGAGTGTCCCCGCCCGGCAGCGAGTAGGACACGCATTGCACCAGCATTTCAGCCTCCGCATCTTCCGGCGCCATGCCCGACCACGTCGCATGTTTGGGTCCCCCCGCCCATAGATCGATGAAGATCTTCATCGGAAGGCTCGGCATCTCTTCGGCCCCCTCAAACCGAAACATCAGCTTGTCCTCGACGTACCAAGAGATCGAGTCCTCGGCCCACTCGAAGGCGTAGAGCCTCGGTTTTTCCGCAGAGTCGAACCCCAGATCCATCCAAGGGTGCTCCTGCAGCTGCTTGCCATCAAGGAACCGGTTGAACTGGGCCTTGGTGCTGTCCTTCCCGAGGATCTCGATGTCGATCTCTTCGTGGCTGTCGCCGAAATGTTCGCCCGTATAGAGGTAGAACCCGGTAATCAGCCCCTCGCCCGCAGCGGCCTGCATGACGATCTCAAAGCGGCCGTAGCTGAACCATTTGGTGTTCTGCAGTTGTCCGCTGACAAACTTCTTGGCGATCTTGCCCTCTTGAATGAGGGCCGCGCCATTGGTGTTCATCTCCTCCAGAGGCACACGGTTCTCGACGGCGGTGGGTGCAAGGCTCAGGGTCACGCCAGACTCGTCGACCGTCACTGCCTGTTTGCGCCAGCCGGTCTCCTGCCAAGGACCGGAGTGGTCATACTCTGCCCGCCACCAATTTGACGTCAGCCCGGCGAAGGGAAACACTGTGCGGAACGGCGCGCCCATCTCGCGGTTCCTGCCCTCCTGAGCCAGCGCGACGCATGGTTGAGCCGCAAGACACGCGGCAAGCGCGAAACCCTTCACGCGCGCTGCATCGGGCCAGAGACGAGAGCCATGGAGTGCCAAGGTCATGAGGTCACCTCGAGGTTTCTGAACAGATCACTGCGGGAGATTTGCAGGCAATCGGCGGGAAAGATGGCTTGGACGTTCAGCGCGCGCCGCGGCGGGCCGACGCCTTTCATAGCGACCAAGTTGGAAAGGTCTGGCCGGTAAGCTCGCGGAACCTCGCGGCATCCGGGGTCAGATCGGCGCGCAGCCGCGCGCGAAGCTCCTCGGGCAGCGGCGGCGGCTTGCGTGAAGTGCCTTTGGCCAGCGCTGATCGCAGCCGATCTCGAAAGCCGCGCCCGATCCGTCTTGCGACCGCCCGGCCCTGCGGGGTCTGAGCAAGCCTGAGAATGGGCGCGGGCACCCGCGCGAGTTGGCCGCTGTCATTCTGCACCCCTGCGATTGAAATCTCTCGATCCGCCACACCGATATGGGCATGGATGCGCGGCATCACGCGCTGCGGATCTTGGGTCAGCTCGTCAAAATCGACCACGAGGATCGCCTCAGCCGGGAAATGTTCGAGATATGCCTCGAGCTGAAGCGCATAGCGGCTTGTGTCCAGCACATGCCGGTAATCCTCTTGCGCGACAAACTCATCAAGGCCGACCTCTAGATTGCCCATGATGACATTGTGCCGGATGTGCGACTCCGCCCGCACGACCGGGTCCCGCACAATGTAGATCAAGCGCACGTCCGGCGTCAGCTGCGCGATACGCTCGGGCACACCCCGAAAGATGTGGCACTTCGAATAGTTGGGGCTTGCCTCCCCGCGCACCGAACCTTCTCCGGAAAACTGATCGGAATACCACTCCAGACCCTTGTCGAAGTTCCTCTTTTTCAGGAAGAAATCCGGCTCTTTGTCGCGTGACATATCGATATCTGGATGATTGGCGAGCAGGCGGTAGAGCGTGGTCGTGCCGCATTTCATCGCCCCCACCACAATAAAATGCGGCAAGCGCAGCGCGGCATCGGCGGCCAGCATCTCCTGCTTCATTGCATCTCACCTTTGAAATCGCGCTTGAAGAGCGGTGCGAATGCATGCCTGCCCAGCAAGCTCAGAGCATCAAGGTCAAAAAGTAAGCATCTGATACGAAAGGAAATATAACGCGGTCAGGTCAGAAAGTAATTTGGGTGGGATCTCGCTCAAGACATTCAATTCGACCCTAACACAAACACCCCATCGCTGCCAAAGGAACGGCTGCCAATTCTGGGCGGGACAAAAAACAGCGGAAAGCTGCGCAAAATATTGGCGGAACAGGCGCGTTCTGCGCCGCCGCATTTGGCAAGCACCACGCAAAATTCGCGGAAGTGTCGCGTACCAAACAAAGCGAGACGCGCGTTTCCGGCCCGCGCAGGGGCGGGCCGGAAAGAGTTCACAACGGATCAGGCCGTTCAGCCGAGGTCGTAAAGACCCTGCGATGCGGCAAACCAGCTCACGTCTTCGGCAAGGTGAGAGACCTCGCTATCGCGCGCCTGTTCTTCCTGAAGATAGACACTCGCATTGTCAGCGGCGAGCTGTTCCAGACGCAGCGCGACCGGATCGCTGCCCTTGCTCGAAGAGATCGACGCGATCAGCTCCACATCAGACAGGCTCTGAGCGAAATCGACAGTGCCCGTCTTGTGGTTGATCCCCGACGTCACGCCCGCAGAGATGCCCTGGTCGGACGTGCCGACTTCGACCGCCACGACATAGACGGTCTCGGACGCGAAGCTGCCTTTGTCTCCTTCCTGCCGCTGCAGGAACAGATCAAGCGTGCCGTCACTCGCCACATCGCTGCGCACGACCATCGCCTCGGCGTTGGTGTGAGTACCGATCTGAGTGAGAACCGCGAATTCGCCGTTCAGCCCCGAAAGATCGACGGTCGCTTCGCCAAGCGCGTCGGTTTCGACCGCCATGGCGACTAATTGCCGACCGTCCGACAGGCTGTGGGTGCCGCTCGGCAGCGCCATCCAGCTGACGCTTTCGGCCACATGACCGCCGTCGAGATAGTCCCACTCTTCGATCTGCATGCTAAAGCCCGTGTCCGTCACCTGACTGACGCGACCAAAGGCTGCGTGCGAACCGTTCGAGCTGAGCGGCCCAAGGATCACCACAGGGTTGTCCATGGTCTCTTGGAAGCTGGCCTGATACCACGCATCCCCCGAGCTTTGCCCAAAGGTTGCACCGCCAACTTCCAGCTTTGCCACGGGGAGCGAGCCGCCGGTGTCGCCGCTGTCCACAGGCGCGGGAACGGTCGATTCCACATAGCTTGTGCCAGACCCGAAATCGAAGCTGTCCTCGAAGGTGAAGCTTTGCAGCGGCTGATCTGCCGCATCGGCTGCCACTTCGTTGAACCGGCCATCGGCGATCTCGGACTGGCTGCGGGCCTCGTCCCAAACCCGGACTTCATCGAGGGCCCCGACAAAACCGCGCGAATAGTTCTGCCCATCCGCGAGCGTGTCGAGGGTCACCGACCCCGTCCACTTGGAAGAAGACGAGCCAACCGCTTCGCCATCGGCGTAGATCGTGACAACGCCATCCTCGCGAACCACCGCATAGTGGGTCCAGACGCCGTCCACCGCATCGACCGAAGCGACTGCGATGCTTTGGCCATCGACCTCGACATTGAGCTTGCCATCGCGGAACGTCAGCTCAAAGCCTGCACCGCTGATGATCGCATCCGCCGCCGAAATGTTCTTGCCCGCGGCCAGTTGCGCCCAAGCTTCGATGGTGAAATCGCCGTTCAGCACGACATCCGAGATCGTCGCCCCGCTGTCGGTCAGTTCCAGCGCGCTGCCACCGGCAATCGCCTGCCCCTTTCCGGTTACGGGATTGGTCCCGCCACCACCGGTTCCGGTGTCGCCGCCAGAGCCTTCGTCCGGATCGGTCCCGGTGTCGCCACCAGAGCCATCGCCCGGGTTGGTCCCTGTGTCGCCGCCAGAGCCGTCGCCCGGATTGGTCCCGGTGTCGCCGCCAGAGCCATCGCCCGGATTGGTCCCGGTGTCGCCGCCAGAGCCATCGCCCGGATTGGTCCC
>NZ_JAAGOU010000028.1:0-58695 GCF_010500775.1 Salipiger sp. PrR002 | reverse complement strand
CTTGGTCGCCCCTATGCTTCAGAAGTAACCTGCGGTCTCAATCGGGCGGTTACAAAGAAAGTTGGTCAAGCAGACTTTCAACGCACTCCTGAACGCAGACAGCGTGAATCGGATAGGGGAGATCGAAGGCTACTCACCAGAGATCACCGGGCGAAGCTGGGAACACTTCAAGAGGCACATTGTCTGCAAGTACCCAGAGTTCGAGCAACATTTTGGCTCCGGTGTGGGGCTACGTTTGCAACGGAAAGACAGCGACTTGGCAGAAGCGGTCATGTTACGGTTTGCGGCCATGCGCTATGCCTGCCTGCCGGTGCATGACAGCTTCATCGTGCACTACGGATTGCAAGACGTGTTGGACCAGATCATGCGCGAGGTATTCGAAGCGAGGTTCGGTGTTGGCGGCAAGGTGGGCATCGACGATGGCATTGGCGAGGTTGTGGAAGGGGGCAGTGTACCAATAGAGCCAGACCCAGACAGTCTGCTTGACCCGGTAGGATATGAGGCAAGACTAACCGAGTTTCGGGACAAATTAGGCCAGATTAGATAGGCATCAATCTATCCCTCTATTGTGAGCATTTGATGAAATAAAAATAATATCAGTCCATTGCCACATAAAGGGAATGTGAAAAAGAAGAGTGCGTGAAACCGTGGAATATCCACCGTCGGTCACGCCTCCCGGCGCTCCCCTCAACACCGGTAACGATAAGGAACGCCGAGCCGATTTAAATCTCAAATCGTCCGATAGCATCTTTCAGCTGGGCCAGCGTATATCCCTCTCGATTGTAGACCTCTTGCGTGACACCAGAGCGCGCATGCCCAACTATGCATTGCACAATGGGCTCAGCAACATCTGCTTGGCTTAGTCTCGTCACAACCGTGTGCCTAAAACTGTGGAACACCAGACCCGGTTGCTTGATTCCCAGCTTGGGCAAGAAACTCTCGTTGCACCAGCGTCCCAAGTTGCGACCATAGCCGCCGTTTTCGCTGTAGCTATAGTCCGGGAATAGGCGTTTGCCGTTTCTGCGACTGTCTACAAAGCCTAGAATGCCAAGACGTATCAGCTCTGAATGCAGTGGCACTCTGCGCCGCCCCGCCTCCGACTTAAGGCGTTTGTTGTCGTCGCCCTCGTCTGTGATGTTCAGGAACCATACGTCGCCATCCTGCTTCACATCGGCAACTTCGAGTTGGCAAATTTCGTTCAATCTCGCCCCAGTGAATACGCCCAATAGCATCCCCCACTTATGGCTCTCTTTGCGCACTATCCCGGACGTATTTTTCGTCAATTCCGTATAGATCAGGCGTATCTGTTCCGGCGTGAAGGGTTTGCGCTCACTATCACTGGCCTTGTCTTTCTTCACCTTCATGCCTTCAAAGAGAGTGTGCGGCGAGTGCCCATGCCGTTCTGCCCAGTCAAAGAACATCTTGAACATCTGGATATGGCTGTTGATCGTCTTGGCCGCGATCTTGTTGTGCCCCGGCTCTTTGATCACCTCCATCAACGGCATGGCCTTCAGCTTGGGCTTGGTGTTCCTGCTGGACGGCAGTTCCTGCAACACCTTCTTCACCTCGTTCGCATCCTGCTTGGTGATCGTGGCAAGCAACCGGTCAGGGCCGAAGTATTCGATAAGGATATTCAGGTACGCCCGGTTCTGACCGGTGGTTTTGCCTACCCATTGACGGGAGTGCTCTGCGATAAATTCCTCCACTGCCGCGCCCAAGGGCGAGGAGGTAGGCAGAGCGGGCGCAGGAGCAGCAGGAGCGATGGCCGGTGCCTCGTCGTAGGAATAATGCTCAAGGCGCTCAGCGGCCTCTAGAACGCGCCTGAGCATGTCCCGACGCCCCTTGCGGAGCTCAATCGCGATACGGGGCAGGCTAGCGTTCCAATCGGCGTCCGAAACGTCCATCTTCCTTTTGAAGCGGGCGATTGGCACGTGCTGAGGATCGACGCTTTCAAGTTCGACCATGCAACCGTGGTCCAGCATTTCCTCGCGGGCGTCGGCCAA
This sequence comes from Salipiger sp. PrR002, assembly GCF_010500775.1. Taxonomy (NCBI): domain Bacteria; kingdom Pseudomonadati; phylum Pseudomonadota; class Alphaproteobacteria; order Rhodobacterales; family Roseobacteraceae; genus Salipiger; species Salipiger sp. PrR002. The sequence goes on along the minus strand of NZ_JAAGOU010000028.1, from coordinate 56,692 downwards.
GGCATTCTTCGACAGGCCGCGCTGGTCTAGCCACTGCGTGTACTGGTCCAGTTGTGCCTTGAAGAAGGCTTGCACTTTCTCGCGTATCTCGCTTTGCCTTAGTCCTGCCAATGTGCTGCTCTCTCTTAGCAATCTCCCGCAGGATGCAAGATGCCGCGCCAGATCACCAGCCCGATCCGGGCATTTGGTTTGGAGAGATATTCTGACGGAGCTACGCTTTCCGCCTTCGGAGGGCGGAAGGGGCCAGCGAAAGTAGAAAACGCCATGCCGTGAAGGACTTAGATAGGATGACAGCATCATAGGGTGTGTGTCCCACTCTGTGTCACACTCGACCGCTTGGCCGCTAACCCTATGATTTAGAAGTAAATGGAGGCGAGTACCGGAATCGAACCGGTGTACACGGATTTGCAATCCGCTGCGTCACCACTCCGCCAACTCGCCGGGGGTGTGGCACTCCATAAGTTTCTTACGGAGTGCCGTCAAGCAGGTTTCCGAAGCGATGCGCGGCTTTGCTCCGGCACTTTGCGTCAGCCCATTGCGGCGGGAGCCAGATAGCCGAACCGCTCCATGACCGCAGCGCAGTTCTTCTGCACCAGCCCCGCCACCTCGGGGGCCAGTTCGGCGCGGGCGGCGTCGTTGATATCGGCCCGCATGTGGCGATTGACGTGGTCGAACGCATGGAAGGTATCGACCTTGCGGGTGCCGATCACCCGACCAGCCGCATCGGTGATCCGCTCCTTGCTTTGCAGGCAGAGGCCCTGCGTCGCATTCGGAGCGAGACCGCAGAGATCGAACACCTCGTCGACGCATTGGCGAAAATCGCCAACCATATCTTCGAGGCGTACCACCTTCAGCGGCAGCCCGCGCTGTTCGAGCCGCAGCAGGGTCTCGCCGAAATAGCGGTAGAGTTCGAGGATCTTGGTGGGGTTGCCGCCACGGGCCATCATACTCTCGCAGATGCCATAGGGATCGCGCACGAGGCCTACGAAACGGGCACCGGGATAGATACGGTCCAGATCGGCGGCGAGGCCGATGTTGTAGTTCATCACCTTCACCAACATCCGGCCACGCCCCGAGGGGACAGCAGGGCCGAGCCCCTGCGCGGCCAGCGCGCGCTTGTAGCGGCGCACTTCGGACAGGTTGCGCTCCGTGGCGCGGGCCAGTTCGCGGGCGATCCACGCCCGGTCGCGCGGGCGCAACGGTCCCGGTGCCCGGCGCGGGTTCATGATGTCGCCGCTGCGCAGAACGGTCGGCAAATAGCCCGCGAGGGTCTTTGCCGTCGCGCCGCGCAGCGCCGGTTTGGGGCGCAGCACCTCATGCATCTCGCCGTCAGGCCAGATGGTATCGGGGTGCGAGCGCAGCGCGTTGAGCATCTGGTTGGTGCCCCCGCGCTGAAGCCCGAGGATGAAGATGGGTGCCTTGTCGGTCATCTCACGCCTCCCCTGCCCCGGTTGCACGGGCGCCAGCGCCCAACTCGACATATTGGCCCAGAAGTGAGCGCGCGGTCTGTCGAATGTCGTAGTCCCGCGCGACGGTGCGCAGCGCGCACACGCCCAGGCGACCGCGCAGGTCCGGGTCCGCCGCCAACGCTTCGAGCGCGGCGCCAAGCGCCTTGCGGTCGTCGACATCGAAGAGCATCCCGTTCTCCCCGTCCACGACGAAATCCATCGCGCCGCCGGTGCGAGCGGTGACACAGGCCAGCCCGGAGGCACAGGCCTCGAGCAGCGCATTCGACAGACCCTCGCGGGCCGAGGGCAGCACAAAGACATCCACCGCGCGCAGCAGGTTCGGCATGTCGGCCACATGGCCCAGCATCCGCACACCGGGCTGTTGCATCAGCGCAGCGGGAATCTCGTCAGCCTCACCGAAAGTGGCCTGATAGCCGCTGCCCGAGGCACGGTTCGCCCCGGCGATCGCCAGTGTCGCTTGTGGAATGCGCGCGCGGATGTCCGACCAAGCCTCCAGCAGCAGCGGCAGGCGCTTCTGCGCCGCGAGCCGCCCCGCAAAGAGAAACAGCGGTCCGGACGGCAAGCCAAAGCGCAATCGCAGCGTGTCCTTCTCGACCTGCGTGCGGGCGGGACGAAAACGCTCTCCGTCAACGCCATTGGGGATGAAGCGCAGCTTGGTTTCCGGAATGCCAAACCCGGCCAGCTCGTCCTCTATCTCGTGGCTGACCATCGGAAAGCGGTCCACCATGCGCCCCAGATAGGCGAGGCGTTGACGTCCAAAGGGCTTTTGCGCAATCGACGTCGCCTCGCCGCCGCACATTGGCTTTGAAAGAAGCGGCGCGCCGGTGAGACGCTTGCCGAGCGCCCCCGCCAGCGAGGGCGAGAACATCGAATGGCAATGGATCACGTCAGGGTTCAGTTTGCGCACCATGCGCGCCGCGCCCAGAATGAACCCCACACCCTTGATCGGCTTGCGTATGGCGATGCGGCGCACCTCGACACCGTCGATGGTTTCACTGGCCGCGAGGCCCGGATAGCGCCGCGTCAGGATATAGACTTTGTGACCCTGTGCGGTCATCAGACCCGCAAGCTGAGCCACCTGTTTTTCCGCCCCGCCCACGATCGGGTGGTAGGACGAGATAATCATGCAGATCCGCAGCGATTGGCCCGCAGCGGGCTCGGCAAGGCCGGGTTTTTGCGGCAGCGAGGAAGATGAGCCAATCATTGTCCGCCCTCCGACGCCGTCTTGACCTGATCGGCGACGGGAAGCGTGGCCGTGCCTGCGGTCAGGCTCGACAGCAGGTCCACCCATTTCGCCACCATGGTTTCCTTGTCGAACAGGGTCACGGCGCGGTGCCTGCCAGCCTCGGCGTATCGCTCGCGCAGGTCGGGGTCTTGCAGAACACCTTCCAACGCCTGCCCGAGCGCGCCCGTGTCGCCAGCGCTTACGAGTCGACCGCTGATCCCGTCTTCCAGCGCATCCGAACACCCATCGACATCCGTAGAGATACAGCAGCATCCGCTCGCCATGGCTTCGAGCAGGGTGATCGGAAGACCCTCCCAATGCGAGCTGAGCACATAGATGTCGAAGGCCTGTAGCGCGCGCACCGGGTCCGACTGCCATCCCAGCATTTTGACACGCTCTGACAGGCCTGCGGCGGACAGCGCCTGCGCGACCTCGCCCTCCATCCGGCCCTCACCGGCCATGACGAATTGCACATGTGGGTGACGCCCCACCAGGTCACGCAGCGACTTTACATAGTCGAGCGGCGCCTTCTGCGGCTCCATCCGCCCCATCCAGCCGACCACGGGCCGATCAGGATCGAGCCCCAGAGCGGCGCGCGCCGCAGCGCGATCTGTTGCGGGCTTGAAGCGCGCCACATCGACGCCGGTCCGGATCACGCTGATCCGGTCCGCCGACATCAGCTTGGCCGCCAGCGTCTGCTGCCGGGCATATTCGGTGAGCGTCACAATGTGTCCGCCGAACCCCCGTGCAGCAAAGTCGAGCGCCCAGTAGAGCGGAGCCTTGGCCCCCTGCACCCGGCGCTGGAACGGCATCGAGGCCTGACGATAGACCACCGGCCGCCCGGTCAGCCGCCCCGCAGCGCGCCCGATAAAGCCGGATTTGCTGCCATGACAGACGATCACATCCGCCGCGTGCTCGCGGCTTGCCGAGACGACCTGGCGCAACACACGCGCGTCGCCACGCGGATCTATACTGTAGCGCGCCATCTCGACCGGCTCTGCACCCAGCCCCCGTTTGGCAAGATCAGCCGCATAGGCTTCGGCGTTTTCAGACAGGCACAGCGTATGAGACCGCACTCCGATCCGCTGGAGTTCGGTCAGTAGGAGCTTGTTGTAGAGGGCAATGCCACCTGTCGACTTCGTCAAGGCGAGTAGACTGATCTGTCGCATGGGAATCCACTAATGAGAAACAAAAAGACTTTGGTGTTCAAAAATCCGCGCCGCGGTGGACCGCGAGGGCGGCGTTGATTCGGCCTCAAATGACCGTCACCGCCCTGCCAGCTTACGACGCTTGTGGCGATTATGCCGCAGCGCACCCCCGCGGAACAGGGCTAACTGCGGTGGCGCCCAAATTTTAGGCACGGCGCTTTGGGCAAAATTCCGCAGCTCGCGGCGATCGACCAAAATAAGTCCATTACCTTGGGTTAACTTAACGTTAACGTACAAAACACATTCAATCTCAACTGTCTCTGTACTGACACAGTGCAGACGGTCGACGCAATTGGACAGATTCCCGCCATTTTTAGCCCCTGATCGCCCGCTTTGATCGGTCGAAATTCTCGATCTGAGCGGGAAACCCCACTCCTGGGGTCGGCGGAAATTCACTCAGTAACCATGGGGAAACTTTCAAACTCGGTGCGTCGCGGTGCGTCCAAAGTTATCCATTTGGCACCGCAAAGGGACTACTCACACACAACATAAGACAGAAAGTCGGGACAAAGGTACACATGGTAGTAGAAAATTCGGAACTCCTTGCGTTTGAGGGGGCGCAAGGGTTTGGAGCAAGTGCGACCGGAGGACGTGGTGGTGAAGTTGTTAAAGTTACAAATCTGAACGACTCCGGCGAAGGTTCTCTGCGTTGGGCTCTGGAAGATCTGGATTATCCGCGCATTGTTGTTTTCGAAGTTGGCGGACAAATCGACCTCGAAAGCCAAATCCAAATTAACGGTGATGTAACCTTGGCAGGCCAAACGGCCCCGGGTGGCATCACAGTCACCGGCGCGCGCCTGCGCGTGGTGGACAGCAACGTGATCATTCGCGGCATGACCGTGCGTCCGGGCGACGATCCCGATGCGCAGAACCCCGATGACCGCGATGGCGTCTCCATCGGGAAAGCTGGCGAAACGGTCGAGAACGTCATTCTCGACAGCAACTCGCTGAGCTGGTCCATTGATGAGGTCGCCTCGACCTGGGGCAGCCCCAGCAATGTCACGATCTCGAACAATATCATCGCCGAAGCCCTGCAGGACTCGCTGCATCCCAAGGGTGACCACAGCATGGGGATGCTGATCGGCGATGAGAGCTCGAACATCAGCATCATCGGCAACCTGCTTGCCAGCAACGAATTCCGCAACGCACTCGTGAAAGATGACGCGCAGAACATCGAGTTCATCAATAACGTCATCTACAACTACGGTCAGGAAGGCCTCGTCGTCGCGGGCAATTCGACCGTCCATGTGATCGGCAACGTCTTCATCAAAGGTCAGGACTCCGGCGGCCGCGAAGCGATCCGCTTCATCGGAACCGACGGCGGCGCCGCCTTCTACGTGCTCGACAATGATGGCGACGTCGGCGGCACCAACGCCGGCAAGATCGTCAGCGATTTCGTCTTCGATCCGGCCACGACCGAAGTGCTGTCTTCTGGCGCCGTGGTGGACTGGGTGCTCTCGAACGTCGGCGCACGCATCGACGGCGAGCTGAGCGAGATCGACCAGCGCATCATCAACTCGGTGCTGAACGACACCGGCAAAATCATCGACTCGCCCGACGATGTGGGCGGCTATGGCGACGGCTCGCAGACCAAAGCGCTGACCGACACCGACGATGACGGCATCCCGGATTTCTACGAGTACATCATCGGCTCGGACGCCAAGACCGCCGATGCCCAGCTCGACGCCGACGGCGACGGCTACGCCAACATCGAGGATTACATCAACGGCCTGCTCGACGGGTTTGATGAGGTCAGCGACGGCGGCAACACCGGCACCCAACCGGACCCGGACACCGGCACCGGCGAAGATGGTGACGACACGGCCACCCTGCTTCCCGAAACCGGTGGCGACACCGGCGCGGGGGTCGGCACCGTGATCACCCTCGAGGCCGAAGACCTCACGCTTTCCGAAGGCTTCGCCGTGAAAAGCGTCGGCCCCGCTTCGGGCGGCGCGGTGATCCAGAACGAGACCGGCGAGGCTCAGACCGCATCCTATGCGTTCGACGGCGACGCGGGCGTCTATGCGCTCACGCTGAACTACTTCGACGAGAACGATGGCGTCAGCACCCTGCGCGTCCTGATCAACGGCGAGGAAGTCACAAGCTGGAACTGGGATGCAGAGCTTGGCAGCGGCAACGCTGACCGCGCGACGCAGACCTCGAAGCTGATTGACGGTCTCGAACTGCAGGCGGGCGATGTTCTGTCGTTGCAGGGCGTGAACGACTCCGGCGAACCGCTGCGCATCGACAGCCTCAGCCTCGAGATGACCGGCACGCTCGACTCGACCGACAGCGATCTCGACGCTGGCACCGAGATCGGCACCGGTATCGAGCCTGGCAACAGCGACGCGATCGGTACTGTGATCAGCTACGAGGCCGAAGACCTCGACCTGTCCGACGGTTTCGCCGTGAAGAAGATCGGGCCCGCTTCGGGGAATGCGGTGATCCAGAACGAAACCGATGAGGCGCAGACCGCATCCTTCGATTTCGACGGTGATGCTGGTGTCTACGACCTGACCGTGAACTACTTCGACGAGAACGATGGCGTGAGCACGCTCAGCGTTCTGGTCAACGGTAAGGAAGTGGCAAGCTGGGACTGGGACGCTGAACTCGGCAGTGCCAATGCCAGCACGTCGACGCAGACCGCAAAGCTGATCGAAGGGCTGGAACTGCAGGCGGGTGACACTGTCACTCTGCAAGGCATCAACGATGCACGCGAACCGCTGCGCATCGACAGCCTCAGCCTCGAGATGACCGATACGCTGGGCACAAATGGCTCCAACGACGTCATCGAAGAGGTCGAGCAGCCGGCGGGTGGTGCCGCAGAGTGGGTCTTCATGGAAGCCGAGGAGTTTGTCTTCGACGCGGATGTCCGCAAGGGTTTCGAAGTGACCAGCCTGATGGCGGCCTCCGGCGGTAAGGTGCTCAGCGCGCTTGGCGACGCACATGCCTCCGCCGACTTCGAAGGCAGTTCGGGCACCTACGACGTGGGCATCGACTACTTCGACGAAACCGATGGCGTGTCCTATCTGGAATTCCGCGTCAACGGCGAAGTGATGGACGCGTGGCACTGGGACGCCGACCTTGGCGACAGCCTCGCGAACAAGTCCACGCTGACCCGTCATGTGATCGAGAATGTCGATATCGACGCGGGCGACGAGCTTGTCCTTGCCGGTTATGGCGACGGCGGCAGCGAGCCCCTGCGGATCGACGCGCTCGAATTCATGCCGAGCGACACAATCCTGGGCTGAACCAGGCAAAGCTGTCGAGCAGCTTCTGGCCGGGCGGTGCGTTTCCTGCACCGCCCGGTTTTTTCATGTCGGGCTGACGTCAGGCCCCCGCAGGATCGCCGCGCCCAACGCTTTCGTAATCGCTGAAGCCCGCGGCCAGCGCATCCTCGTAGGTGTAGATGTTGCGCAGGTCCGCCATCCGCGGCGTGGACATCTTCTTTGCCAGCACGGAAAGATCCAGCGCGCGGAACTCGTTCCACTCGGTCAGGATGACCAGCAGGTCGGCCCCCGATGCAGCCGCGTAGGGATCCTCCTCCCAGGTCACGCCCGGCAGCAGCGCCTCACCCTCGCGCTTGCCCTGCGGGTCGACCACCGACACGCTCGCCCCGCCGCCGACCAGCGACGGCACGATGGTCAGCGCCGGTGCGTCGCGCATGTCGTCGGTGTTGGGCTTGAAGGTGACACCCAGCACCGCGACCTTCTTGCCGTTGAACGAGCCGTCGCAGAGGTCGAGCAGCTTGTCGGTCATCCGCCGCTTGGTGTCCTCGTTGACCTTGATCACTGTCTCGACGATGGAGATCGGCGAGGCATGCTCCTGCCCGATACGGGCCAACGCTTTGGTATCCTTGGGGAAACAGGAGCCACCGTAGCCCGGCCCGGCGTGCAGGAACTTGTTGCCGATGCGCCCGTCGAGCCCCATGCCCTTAGACACGCTTTTCACGTCCGCGCCGACCTTTTCGCAGAGCGCGGCGATCTCGTTGATGAAGGTGATCTTCGTCGCGAGGAAGGCGTTGGCGGCGTATTTGATCATCTCGGCGGACTCGAGATCGGTGGTGACGATCGGGAAATCGCGCAGGTAGAGCGGCCGGTAGATGTCTTCCATGACCTTCGCCGCGCGGTCGGTCTCGACGCCGACGACCACCCGGTCGGGCTTCATGAAATCGTCGATCGCCGCGCCTTCGCGCAGGAACTCGGGGTTGGAGGCGACGTCGAACTCGAGGTCCGGATTCGCGGCGGCGACCACCTCCTGCACCTTGCGGTTCGTCCCCACGGGGACGGTCGATTTGGTGACCACGACGATATAATGATCGGCGGTCTTGGCGATTTCTTCGGCGGCGGCCATGACGTAGGTCAGATCGGCGTGGCCGTCGCCGCGGCGGGTCGGCGTGCCGACGGCGATGAACACCGCCTCGGCGCCATCGATGGCCGACTTCAGATCGAGGGTGAACGACAGTCGCCCGGCCTCGACGTTCTTGGCCATCAGCGTGTCGAGCCCCGGCTCGTAGATCGGCACCTCACCGCGCTCCAGCATCTCGATCTTGCGCGGGTCCTTGTCCACACAAACCACCTCGTGGCCGAAGTCGGAAAAACAGACGCCAGACACAAGCCCCACGTAGCCGGTGCCGATAATCGCAATTTTCATTTCGGGTAATCCTCAAAGAACAATCAATATTTACGGTCTACTGCGACAAAGTCACAACTCAAAGAAGAAACGCAAGACGGTGCCTGTTTCAGCAAACAGCGTCAGGGTTTGTATATTGGGCAGGCAGAAATTCGCGCGTCGCACCAATGGCTCAGAGACGCTTCACTCGGGTGTAGAAGGGTTTCACCAGCGCCCACTCAGCCTCGCCGAGCCGCGGATACCGCGCCTTCAGAAGACGTCGTCGATGCAGCAGCGCGGTGAGCGGGGATATCTTGAACGGCAAGGTGCGCCGCATCCCAAAAAGCTCGTGCAGCATCAGCATCTGCAGATCGAAGGCGAGGCGAAAGCGCCGGTCGCGGCGCAATTTCAAGAGCCAAGGCCAGTCCAGCGCAGCCTCGTTTTGCAGCTGCTCGCGCAACGGCAGAAGGTAGCGCAGGCTGATGCCCCCGCGCGCAAGGCCGGAGTGATGCAGCATGTCGTGGCTGACGTTGATCAGCAGCCGGAAAGAGGGGTCAGGAATGTAGAACCGCAGCCCGTCCCGCTCGCAAAGGATCCGCCGCCTCTGCCAGTCGTCGCCCGAGAGAAACCGCGCGATGTCCTCTTGCAGACCAGCGTGCAGATCGAGCGTTCCGGCATAGCCTTCTTTCCAGAAGCACCCCGGAGAATGCGCATATTCGCTGTCTTCGAGGCACTCGAACCCGGCCTCTGCCAGAAGGCTCTGCGCCTTTGCAGCCTCATGGCGTTCGACCACCATGTCGACGTCGATCATCAGCCGGTAAAAGCTGGCGGGATCCTCCTGCAGCGCCATCTCGCTGGCGCCCTTGATCAGCGTCGGGACAATTCCGGCACCGTTGAGCAGCGCGGTGATTTCAGACACCAGCGCCCAGAGGCTGAGGTTGCGCTGACAGTTGAGCGTGTCGATCTCGCCGAGATAGGCCATGGCCTCGGGCTCGGCGGCGCTTGCAGGCACCTCACGCAGTCGGTGAAACAGGGCGGGGGTGACAAATTCGTCGTTCGCCGTACGGATGAGATCGGCCCAGTTCGGAGCCCGTTCCTTCAGTTGCTCGACGTCCCCCTGAAGGATGCGGCCGAGCGTTTCGAGGGGAGAGGAGGCCAGAGCGCCTGCTTTCATGTCCTTCTCCAATACCAATAAAAATGGAGGCTAACGCCGTTACGCGCGCAGAAAAAATTGCGCTCGAAAGAATATATGAAAAATCACTTAGACAAAAATCACTTACCAAATTGAATTCAGAACTCACGACCTCCGTAAGATCAGGTCACTCTTCGCAGAACCGCGACACCACTTCGAGCGCGCGCGGCAAATCGGAATAGGTCAGGCGACCAAACTTCGCACCGTGCAGACAGGCCGCCATCGCCTCAAACACATCGGGCGACATGGCGTCTTCTCCTGACCACGCGGCGCGCAATAGCGCCCCAAAGACGTCGGACAGGCTCAACTCACTGATCGAGGCTGGCCCGCTCTCCTGCCGGTCCAGCACCAAAATCCAGCCCGCCTTCATCCAGCTGCTGTCTCCTGTCAGCCCCACGTAACGCACGCTCAGCGCGTCGGGTCTGAGATGCTGCGCCGCACCGTCAATCTCATCGCGGCGATGCTCCAGCAGCCGCCACGACCCTTCTTTCAGCGTCACCGGAAACGGCAGCGCGCCAAGTGTCCCGGTCTGCGACATCACCACGATGTCGTCGCTCTGCAGCCGGAAACCGGCAGGCTCCAGCGCCGTCGCGAGGGTGCTTTTCCCCGCTCCGGCATCACCGAGCAGCAAAAGGCAGCGCCCAGCCCTTTCGAGCTGCGCCGCATGCAGCATCACATGATCGGTGTGATCAAAGAGGACCTCGGTCATCTTGATCTTCAGCAGCGGCACCGCCTCATGCGGAGCCACCCAGTCAATGTCTTCATCGCGTCGCCCGATGCCGATATTTCCGGCACCGTCGTTGGCATCGCGCTGGATCACCACATGGTCGTCACCGCGCCGCGGCACGGTGGCGAGATGCGCGAAACTCGGCATGAGTGCGTCGCGCAGGTCTGCGTCCTCGAAGGCGAGCATCACACAAAGCCCGGCCAGTTCGAGTGTTTCGCAACAAGCGACCCGTGCAGGACCGTCCGAGGTGGACAAAGCCTCGAGCGCGCCGATCTGCAACAAATCGCTGAGGATGCCGCCGTCTGGGACGTCGGCGGCATCCGGTCGCACGGTCATAACGCCGAGCTCGAACCCGGCCCATGCCTCTGCCACCGGGGGAGTGGCTGAAAACAGAAGTTCCTTCTCTGGGACCAAGAGAAGATGCTGGCTGTTCACTTCAGCCAGCGTGACCCCTGCTGCGGGGAGGACGAAAAGGTTTTCACTCAACGAAATACGTCAGATTAAAGAAAATAAGACCTAAAGGCCGGGAAATCGGCCTTCAGCGGCTCAGTGGTAACCACCACCGTGCTTTTTCATCTTCATCTTCATCTTGTGCTTATGCTTGTGCTTCATGCCGCCCGAACGGAAGATGCCACCGGCATCGGCCTTCATCGAGGTGGACAGAAGTGCAGTCACTGCCAGCGGCGTAACGGCGGCATACTTGCCCGCCTTGCCCAGCAGTTCGCGGCGGCCCGGGGATTCCAGGGACTCACCTTGCGTGGTCTTATCCGTCATCGTTAAAAACTCCTTTTTACAATGAGTCGGACTATAGCTCAGCGAATGGGGTCTGCCAATTATCTTTAACCACGAGTTAACCTACGAATCCTCGGAATCTTTGTGCCGCCAGGATCGCCCCCGGATCCGCATCGCCAGCACCTCGCCATTTTTGTCTTTAATACAATATCTTAACAGGCCTCGATCCGTTCGCATCGCAACGAAGGCAAGTGAACGCTTTGGCGAGGGATGCCCAAGTTTAATGCCAATTGATGTTGCAGACTCTAGCCGAAAGTCGCCTAACTTACTCAATTGTAGGCCAAGCCACGCCATCTCGTTTCAAAGGCGACACGCCTTGGAAGGAGCGGCTCTCAACCCAAGGTGGTAACGCTCGCAAAGCGCAGCCCATGCCTCGGGCGTCCGCCGCAAAAAAGCAGAGAATTCGCCACCGGATTGAGCCTGTGCCAGAAGCCGGAGGTCGATTGCGATGACGCCAGACAGAAAGATCTTGCTTTGGCACCATCAAGGCCACAAGACATGCTATATTACATTTATTGTCTTATACATTTTTGTAGGAGTTCATTGATGCGCACCGCTTTGGTCACGGGCTCTTCTGGCTTCATTGGGTACCACCTTTGTCAAAGACTGCTGGAGGACGGGTTTCGCGTCATCGGCATCGACAATCTCTCCGACTACTACGATGTGAGCCTCAAACGGCGGCGGCAGGCAATGCTGCTGCAGTCGCCGGGCTTCAGCGTCATCAACCAATCCATCGAGACCGAAGGTTTTCTGGGCGAGGTCTTTGAACGGGAACGCCCCGACGTGGTGGTGCATCTGGCCGCGCAGGCCGGTGTCCGCCACTCTTTGACGGACCCGCGCAGCTACCTTTGCAGCAACATGCGCGGCACTTTCGAACTGCTCGAAGCCGCGCGGGCCACAAAGCCCGCTCATATGCTTCTGGCCTCCACCTCCTCGGTCTATGGCGCCAACGAGACGATGCCCTACTCCGAGACGGACCGCACTGATCACCAGATGTCCTTCTACGCCGCCACCAAGAAGGCGACGGAATGCATGGCGCACAGCTATGCCCACCTCTACGATCTGCCAGCCACGATGTTTCGCTTTTTTACGGTCTACGGCCCGTGGGGCCGCCCGGACATGGCGCTCTTCAAGTTCACCAAGGCGATCCTCAACGGCGAGCCGATCGACGTCTACAACCACGGTCACATGATGCGCGACTTCACCTATGTCACCGATCTGGTGCAGGGCATTCGTCTGCTCATCGACGTGGTGCCCGAGCGTCCGGAAGAAGGTGTCGTGCCGGTCGGAGACTCGCTCTCCCCTGTGGCCCCGTGGCGGGTGGTGAACATCGGCAATTCGCAGGCCATCCCGCTGTCCGAGTTCATCTCGGCCATCGAAGAGGCCACCGGCCTGGAGGCCAAGCGCAACCCGATGAACATGCAGCCCGGAGACGTGCCCGCGACTTGGGCCGATGCCACGCTGCTGCATGAACTGACCGGCTACCGCCCGCGCACCAGCCTTCGTGAGGGGGTTCAGGCCTTCGTCGACTGGTACCGCGATTATTACGATATCGCGGGCTGGCCCGGCACCTCGCTCAGCTCAGGTGACCTGCGCCGAATTTCAGGATGACCGGAACGATCAGATCCTCCTCATCCTCGAGGTGTCGCGACAGCAACCGCTCGAACCGCAGAAGCTCGTCCCGGTAACGGCCGGTCTCAAGCTGGCCCTGTAGCACGCAGTTCGCGGCACCAATGAAGCCGTCGATCAACCCGTCCAGCGCGTGGTGATCGCGGTCCAGAATGTCGAACCCTGCCTGCAGCCGGGGATCGAACCCCTGCAGCACGGGAAAATAATGCGTGTCCTCGATCTCGTGATGCCCGTGTAACTGCTGCACCAGCATCCCGCCCTGACGCGACAGCCGCGCCTGCAGCGCGGCCATCTCCATTCTGGCATCCATCTCCGCCTCGGCGTCACGGCGCAGACCGCCCATCAGCCGGCGGAACATCAGATGCCGGTCGAGCCAGAAGGACACCAGCCCATGAAACTGCGGGTGATGCTCCCACGTCTCGCGCGGCAGACTGTGCAAGAGCACGCGCAGCGCCTCTGGCAGGCCGTCACGCTCTTCCAGTGACAGCGCATCGCGCATGCTCTTCGGGGTGCTGTCGTCGTTGCGGGGCACGGGACCTCGTCATCAAGGGCCCTTCGGGGCCGTTACCGCAGCACGTGTACCGCACAATGGGCATGGCGCACCACCAGCGTCGCGGTGGAGCCGAGGAGATAGTCGCTCATCGCGGGCTGATGCGAGGCGATGACGATCAGATCGTGGCCGTTCTCCTTGGCGTACTCGAGGATGGTCCGACCGGAATGCCCTTCGACCACCAGCCCTTTGCCCTTCGGCAGGTCGGCAGCCATGCCCTGCAGCTCTTTTTCCACCGCTGCGCGGGACTGCACCAGATAGTCCGGCGGCATGTAGGTGGCCGCGTAGCCCGGCACATGCTCCATGACGTGCAGCAAGGTGATCTCCGCCTCGGGCGATGCCAGAGCACGGGCAACCTCGATTGCCTTCTTCGATTTGGAGTCGCTGTCAAACGCGATGGGCACGAGAATGTTCTTATACATGCGAGGCCTCCTTTACTGACCTGCCGCGATCTTGCGCCCCTCGAACGTATAGCGCCTTGATACAAATCATCTCGCGCTGCCCCTGATGCCAACACATTTCGGGCACAATTGCCCCCTATCCCTGTTGGCGGGCTGCAGTATGCGCCGCCTCTCCAGAAGCCTGACGCCAACCAAGCGGGGCCGCGACGGAGAGCGCCCGGCCTCCTTGGATCCGTGTCGATCCGCAGGGAGCACCGGCTGACCCGAAAGAACGGTCACCCTCGCCTTGCAGAACGGATTTGCCGCCCGCCCCGCGCTGGCGGCACTTGGAGGAGCGCGCCCATGCGATACCTGATTGCTGAAACCACTTGGAAAATGATGAGCCTCAGCCACGCGCTGGCCCAAACCGGCACACTGCTGACCAGCTGCGAAGCCGCAGAGGACATCGAGGAATTTCACCGGATCGGCGCCCATGACCTGCTGCTGATCGACGCGGGCGTGCTGCGCCAGCAAACCACGCTCACCCGGCTGCGCGAGTTGAACCCCGAGGTGCCGATCGCCCTGATCGCCCGCGGCGCCGATGGCGCGCAGATCGCCACATGGCTCATGGGGGGCGCCGACACGGTGCTCGCCGAGGATACGCCCGCCGATGAGATCATTGCCCGCCTAGGGGCCGTGGCGCGGCGCGCGCATGGCATCTCGGTGCCGGTCTCCGACTGCGGCCCGCTGCGGATCGACCTTGAAAAGCGCCGCGTCCATATGGGTGCCGCCGTTCTGTCGCTGTCGCCCAAGCTCTACGAGATCCTCGAATTTCTCGCGCTCCGGCCCGGACGGCTTGCAACACGCGAAAAACTCATGAGCCATGTCTACGGCTTCGAGAATGAACCGGCGCCGCGGGTGTTCGACGTCTATATGTGCAACCTGCGCGCCCATCTCGCCTCGCTCGAAGGCGCGCTGACCATCGATACGGTGCGCGGCGAAGGCTACCGCCTGCGTGTCACCGAGCGCCGCAGCGATACGCGAACCATCGCTGCCTGAGCCAGAATGTGTGAGGTGACGGCGTCAGTAGACCGCCGACACCTCGTACATCACCGGCTCGAAGCTGCGGCAAAGGTCGTTGAACCGCCGGTTCCACGCGCGCATCTCGTCGCTGCGCAGCATGGCCTGAAAGTCTTCGCGCCGCTCCCATTGCGAGTAATTGGCGATCCGGGTCTGCGCGTCGTTCACATGCAGGCCCGCCCCGATGAAACCGGCCTGTTTCGAGATGAACCCGGCATAGGCCTCCTCCAGCGCCTCGAGCAAATCCTGACAGGTGCCGGGGCTAGTCTCGAAGGTGGTGATGACCGTCTGGGCGGGGCTTGGATGGCTGATCGTGGGCATGGGCTCTCCTCCTCTGCCCGGGCCAGTGTGCCAGAAAACCCCATTTCGCCAAAGCCTTCCCTTCAAAGGCCGATCCTGTGGCCACAGCGCGCGGAAACCGGCCTGCAGCGCCAGAAAAGGGGGCGCATTCGTATCGCGGACCTGTTAGGCTCTGCGGCAAAACACCGATCACCGCACGGATAGACCGGAACAGGCATGAGCAGTCCCCGAATTGACGAGACGCTGCGCGAGCAGCTCCTCTCGCGTCCCGACATGATTCTCGACGACCGCGATCTGATGCAGGCGCTCATCGCCTCGAATGAGAGCGCCATGGGCAGCAATATCGTCGACCTGCGCGGGCTGGCGATGGAGCGGCTGGAGACGCGGCTCGATCGCCTCGAAGACACCCACCGCAGCGTCATCGCCGCCGCCTACGAGAATCTTGCGGGCACCAACCAGATCCACCGCGCGATCTTGCGCATGCTGGACCCGGTGGATTTCGAACCCTTCCTGCGCGATCTCAACGGCGAGGTCGCCGCGATCCTGCGCGTCGACGTCATGCGGCTGGTGCTGGAGACCGGCCACCCCGATGACACGCGCACCGTCAGCCGCCTTGGCGACGTGCTGTCGCTGGCCGAGCCGGGGTTTGTCGCCAGCTATCTGACCGAGCGCACCGACGCACCGCTGCGGCAGGTCACGCTGCGCCAGCTTGGGACCGGAGACAGCCGCATCTATGGGCCCAAGGCCGACTGGATCCGCTCCGAAGCCTGCCTGCGGCTCGATTTCGGTCCGCGCCGCCTGCCCGGCCTGCTCGTCATGGGCTCGGAAGACAGCAATATGTTCACCCCGCAGCAAGGCACCGATCTTCTGGCCTTCTTCGGCGGCGTCTTCGAGCGCACCATGCGCCGCTGGCTGTCGTGAGCCTCGCGATCACACCCGCCGCGCGCGACGCGCTCGAGGGATGGCTGGACCATGCCCGCGCGCTGAAGAACGCGTCAGAGAACACCATCACCGCCTATCGCGCCGATGTGGCGGAGTTCATCACCTTCCTCACCCGCCACCACGCCGAGCCGCAGGGGCTGAAACCCCTTGCCCGCGTCACCACCCCCGACATGCGCGCCTTCATGGCGCATCTGCACGCAGGCGGCGCGGCGCCGCGCTCCATGGCGCGCAAGCTGTCGGCGGTAAAGAGCTTCTACCGCTGGCTGGCCGAGCGCGAGGGGTTCGAGCCCACCGCCGTGCTCTCGGCCCGCGCGCCGAAGTTCCAGAAGAAGCTGCCGCGCCCGCTGACCGAGGATGCCGCCCGCGCGATGATCGACACGGTCGAGATGCAGGCCACCCAAGGCTGGATCGGCGCCCGCGACGCGGCGGTGGTCACGCTGCTCTACGGCTGCGGGCTGCGCATCTCCGAAGCGCTGGGGCTGACCGGCGCCGACTGGCCCTTTGGCGAGTCGCTGCGCATCCTCGGCAAGGGCGGCAAGGAACGCATCGTCCCGGTGATCCCGGTGGCCCGCCGCGCGGTCGAGACCTACCTGCAGGTCTGCCCCTTCGAGATCACGCCCGAGAGCCCGATGTTCCGCGGCGCGCGTGGCGGCAAGCTGAACCCGCGCCTCATTCAGGCGGTCACCGAAAAGGCCCGCATGCAGCTCGGCCTGCCCGCCAGCGCCACACCCCACGCCATGCGCCACAGCTTTGCCACGCATCTGCTCTCTGCGGGCGGCGATCTGCGGGCCATTCAGGAACTGCTGGGCCACGCCTCGCTCTCGACCACGCAGGCCTATACCTCGGTCGACAGCGTGCATCTGATGAAGGTCTATGAGGCGAGCCACCCCAAGGCCCGCTAGCCTATTGCCCCGCCCTCGCTGCGCGCGCAGAACAGGGGCATGACTGGACCTGACACTTCCCTCGAATCGCCGTTCTGGGCCGAAGGCAAGCGCGTGGCTGGGGTCGACGAGGTGGGCCGCGGCCCGCTCGCCGGCCCGGTCGTCGCCGCCGCCGTGATCCTCGATCCCGCGCTGATCCCCGCTGGCCTGAACGACTCCAAGAAACTCACGCTCAAGCGCCGCGAAGCGCTGGAGCCGATCATCCGTGCACAAGCCATGGTAGGGCTCGGCGTCGCCTCGGTGGAGGAGATCGACGAGATCAACATCCTGCAGGCCACTTATCTGGCCATGCGCCGCGCCGTCGCGGCCCTGCCCCAGAAACCCGACCATCTCCTGATCGATGGCAACCGCCTGCCCACCGATCTGCCCTGCCCCGCCACCCCTGTGGTTAAGGGAGATGGTAAGTCTGTGAGTATCTCGGCCGCATCGATCATCGCCAAGACATGGCGCGACGCGCTGATGCGGGACTTGGCGCAACACCACCCGGGTTATGGCTGGGAAACGAACGCTGGGTACGGCTCAAAAAGCCACATGCAGGCACTCCGAGATTTCGGTGTGACCCCACACCATAGAAGATCCTTCGCACCCATACACAATATCTTGTATCAAGACGGAAACGTAAGGTCCTGATTTAAAAAAACAAATTGACCCCGATTCGCCATTCCCGCATTTTATCCCCAATCCAAGAGCGCAAAAATGCGCCGGGGCAGAGGCAGAGAATGACAGCGATGACCAAGACAAAGGGCGCAACTGCGCTCCCACTCAACACGATTCTTTCCGGCGACTGCATCGAGCAGATGAACGCCCTGCCGGAGGCGTCGGTGGACCTCATCTTCGCCGATCCGCCGTACAACCTGCAGCTGAAGGGCGATCTGCATCGCCCCGACAACTCGCGGGTCGACGCGGTCGACGATCACTGGGATCAATTCGACAGTTTCGCCGTCTACGACCGGTTCACCCGCGCGTGGCTGAAGGCCGCCAAGCGGCTTCTGAAGCCCAACGGCGCGCTCTGGGTGATCGGGTCCTACCACAACATTTTCCGCGTCGGCGCGGCGCTGCAGGACGAGGGCTACTGGATCCTCAACGACGTCGTGTGGCGCAAGTCCAACCCGATGCCGAACTTCCGCGGCAAGCGCTTCACCAATGCCCATGAGACGATGATCTGGGCGTCGAAGAGCGAGGGTGCCAAATACACCTTCAACTACGAGGCGCTGAAGGCGCTGAACGAAGGCGTTCAGATGCGCTCTGACTGGGTTCTGCCGATCTGCAACGGCGGCGAACGCCTCAAGGACGCCAATGGCGACAAGGCGCATCCGACGCAGAAGCCCGCCTCGCTGCTGCACCGCGTGCTGGTCGGCTCGACCAATCCCGGCGACGTCGTCCTCGACCCGTTCTTCGGCACCGGCACCACCGGCGCTGTGGCCAAGATGCTGGGCCGCGACTTCATCGGCATCGAGCGCGAGGAAAGCTACCGCGAGGTGGCGCAAAAGCGCATTGACGCCATCCGCCCGTTCGACCGCTCCTCGCTGGAAGTGACCCGCGCCAAGCGCGCCGAGCCGCGTGTGCCCTTCGGCCAAGTGGTCGAGCGCGGCATGCTCAGCCCCGGCGAGCTGCTGGTCTCCTCCTCCGGCAAAAGCGCCAAGGTCCGTGCCGACGGCACGCTGGTGGGCGACACCGTGAAGGGCTCGATCCATCAGGTCGGCGCCCAGCTCGAGGGGGCCCCGTCGTGCAACGGCTGGACCTACTGGCACTTCAAGCGCGAGGGAAAACTGGTGCCGATCGACGAGCTACGGCAGCAAATCCGCGCCGAGATGGCCGACCGGGCCAACTGAGTTTCCGAGATACCATAAAGGTTTGACGACCGCCGGTGCCTGCTGCGGCAGGCACGACCTGGCCCCGCCTGCGCTTCTGCGCGGCGGGGCATTTTTCGTCCGGCCCCGCGCATTGGCTGCAGGAAAATCGCGTCAATCCGCGCGATCTCGAAGAGTTTGTTTACCCCACGCTGATAGCGAAGACCCGTCCGGCGCGACGCGCCATGTCTTGACGGGAATGGGTGATGAGCAGGTTTTCGATCCGCGTACAGTTGCTGATCCTCGGATCAGCCTTCATGTTCCTGACACTGGCGGTCGCCGTCGCCTCATGGCTCATTCAGGCGCGCATGTCAGACAGCCTCGATTTCGGCAATGATCTCAGGCGGCAGACCTCGGTGCTGATGGCGGCGCAGGGGCGGATCGATCATGCTGGCACGGCGATTCTGCATTTCGAACACAGCGGCACCGAACCGCTGGACGATTTGCGGGCCGATCTTCTGTCGCTGCAGACACTTATCGATGAGTCCAGCAGCGCGTTCCTCGCCCCGGACTCGCGCGAAGCGCGCCGGCCCGAGATGCACACGCGGCTGCAGACGGTTGGGGCCATGGCCACCTCGCTGGTGCCCCAGATCGACACGCTGACCATCCCTGGCTTCACCATATTCGAGCGGGATGCCCATATCAGCACCGTCCTTCTTCCCGCGCTCGACAAGGCGCGCAAAGAGGTCAAAGAGATGCGCGATGCGCTGCGCACTCAGGCCGAGCGCGCCGACAGCATGGCGCGGACCGCGATGGACACAGGCTTCCTGTTGCTCATTGGCGCGAACGGTCTGGCCGTCACCCTGTCGCTGATCTGCGTCGTGGTCTTCGGCAAACTGCTCGCGCGCCCCTTCCAAACCGCTGCCCGCAGCGTCGAGCGTATTGCCCAGCAGGACTTCGAGACCGAAATCGAAGGGCTCGAGCGCGGCGACGAGGCGGGATCCATCGCGCGCAACCTTGAAGCGCTGCGCGACCGCCTGCGGCAGGCCGAAGCCGACCGTACGGAGGAGCAAGCCGCCAACGACCAGAGGCTCGCGCTTTTCAGCGCCCTTGGTGACGCCATGGGCGGGCTGACCCGCGGCGAGACGGGTCATAGGCTCGACGCGACCGACTGGCGACTGTTGGGCGACAACGCCGTGCGCCTGTGCGAGAATTTCAATGCGCTTGCACAGGGCATCAGCAGCCTTGTCGCCTCGCTGCGCGCCTCCACCGACACGGTCCAGCGCAACTCTCAGGAACTCTCCTCCATGTCGCGGGAAATGTCCCGGAGATCCGAGGTGCAGGCCGCCACGCTCGAGGAATCCGCCGCAGCGCTAGAGCAGCTCTCGTCCAGCGTACGCGCCGCGGCAGAACGTGCCGAAGATGCCGACCGCCGCGTTGGCGAAGGGCGCCGCCGCGCCGAGGAAGGCGGCGCCGTGATGGAAAAGGCGCTGACGGCCATGGGCTCCATCGCCGCCTCTTCCGACCAGATCACCCAGATCATCGGTGTGATCGACGACATCGCCTTCCAGACCAATCTTCTGGCGCTCAACGCGGGCGTCGAAGCGGCCCGTGCCGGAGAGTCGGGCAAAGGCTTCTCGGTCGTCGCTTCGGAGGTCCGCTCTCTGGCACAGCGCGCTTCGGAGTCGGCAAGAGAGATCAAAGCGCTGGTGTCCAACAGCTCGCAGCAGGTGAAGGATGGCGGGCAGTTGGTGGAACAGACGGGCACCGCGCTCTCGGACATCGTGCGCAACGTCAGCGAGGTATCGGATCTCGTCGCCGAGATTGCCACCGCCGCCAAGGAGCAAGCGGCGGGACTGCAGGAAATCAACGTGGGCGTGGCGGAACTGGACAAGGTCACGCAACAGAATGCCGCTATGGTCGGCGAGACCAGCACCGCAAGCGATCAGCTCAGCAGCGAAGCGGAACGCCTTTCCACACAGCTCAATCGCTTCATGGGCGTCGAAGCCGCGGATACGCAGGATGTCACGCCGGTGGCCGCGCCTATCGAAAGCTTCGAGCCTGCGCCGCCCTCGGTTCCGGCTGCCCAATCCCAGCCCACACCAAAGCGCGCCGTCGCGGGCGATGACGTGAGCTGGGAAGAATTCTGACCGGGGGCTTCTTGCGGGTCTCTGCGGCGCTGGGTGACCCGCTTTGATCGCCCCCCGCCCCTTAGAGCTCCGTAGCGTGCCTGACGCCACAGGCAAAAGCGACAGAGGCAGTAGCAGTGGCGCCCAGATCAGCCGATCTGACCGCGATTGGACCCAATCTGACCGCGGTGCAGCAGAAGGTGATCGAGGATGACACAGGCCATCATCGCCTCACCTACCGGCACCGCGCGAATGCCGACGCAGGGATCGTGACGGCCCTTGGTGACGATGTCGGTTTCCTCGCCGCCCACCGTCAGCGTCTTGCGCGGCGTCAGGATCGAAGATGTCGGCTTCACCGCGAAACGCACCACCACGTCCTGCCCGGTGGAAATCCCGCCCAGCACCCCGCCCGCGTGGTTCGAGCTGTAGACCGGCCCATCCGGCCCCATGGTGATCTCGTCGGCATTGGCCGAGCCGGTCAACGCAGCCGCAGCCATACCTTCGCCGATTTCCACGCCCTTCACCGCGTTGATCGACATCATCGCCGCCGCCAGATCGGTGTCGAGCTTGCCGTAAATCGGCGCGCCCAGCCCCGCGGGCACGCCGCGCGCGACCACCTCGATCACCGCGCCGACGCTGTCGCCGGACTTGCGCAGACCGTCGAGATAATCCGCCCAGCCCTCGGCGGTTTCGGCATCGGGGCACCAGAACGGGTTGCGCGCGATCTCCTCCCAGTCAAAGCGCGAGCGGTCGATCGCCTGCGGGCCCATCTGCACCATGTAGCCGGTGATCGACACACCCGGCGCCAACTCGGCCAGCGCCGCCCGCGCCAGACCGCCCGCAGCCACCCGCGCCGCCGTCTCACGCGCCGAAGAGCGCCCGCCGCCGCGATAATCGCGGATGCCGTACTTCTGGTAGTAGGTGATGTCGGCGTGCCCGGGGCGGAACTTGGCCGCGATCTCGGAGTAATCCTTGGACCGCTGGTCGGTGTTCTCGATCATCAACTGAACCGGCGTGCCGGTGGTCTGCCCTTCGAAGACGCCGGAGAGGATTTTCACCGCATCGGGCTCGCGCCGCTGGGTGGTGTATTTGTTCTGCCCCGGCTTGCGCAGGTCCAGCCAGCTCTGCAGCGTGGCTTCGTCGATCTTCACGCCCGGCGGGCAGCCGTCCACCGTCGCGCCTAGCGCCGGGCCGTGGCTTTCGCCCCATGTGGTCACACGGAAGAGATGGCCGAAAGTGTTGAGGCTCATGGGGATGTCTCCTGTGTCGGGCCGCGGGGTCTGCTCGCCAAGCCTGTTAGGCCAGCGCGGCCCCTGTCTCAAGGAATTTCCGCAACAAACAGCGACACAAGACGACACCGGACGACACTGGGCACTGCGCGCAATTCCCTTGTCAGAGGCCCCGACCCCGGCTAGGTCTTGCGCTACCTCGGGGTGCCGCGCGATCCGCGCCGGCTGAGATGCGATCCACGCGAACCCGTTGAACCTGACCCGGTTAGCACCGGCGGAGGGAAGGTCACGGCCCAAGGCCCCACGCGCCCCGGCCCATCTTGCCCTCTCGCCGCAAATTTGGAGGATGCCATGAAGGCCATCAGTTTTGCAGCGGGATGTCTCTTTGCCAGCACGGCGCTGGCGCAAGAGCCCGTTCTGACCGTCTACGCAGGCGATTACGTCGTCTCGGAATGGGGCCCCGGCCCGAAGATCGAAGAGATGTTCGAGGCGCGCTGCGGCTGCGATCTGCAGTTCAAGCCCGGCGACCTGCTGCCCCGCCTGCTGCTCGAAGGTGATCAGACCGAGGCCGATGTGGTCTTTGGCCTCAACACCGATGTGACCAAGAAGGCCCGCGAAAGCGGCCTCTTCGCCCCGCATGGCGTGGACCTCTCGCCGCTCACCCTGCCGATCGACTGGACCGACGACACCTTCCTTCCCTACAACTATGGTGAGACGGCCTTCATCTACGACACCACCCGCCTGTCCGAGCCGCCCACCAGCTTTGCCGAGCTGCTCGACGCGCCGGATGATCTGAAGATCGTCATCCAAGACCCGCGCAGCTCGATCTCGGGCCTCGCGATGGCGCTCTGGGTCGAGGCGGTGTTTGGCGATGAGGCCGAAGATGCCTGGCGCAAGCTGGCGCCGAAGATCCTCACCGTCACCAAGGGCTGGTCGGAAAGCTACGGCCTTTTCACCGATGGCGAGGCCGACATGGTGCTGAGCTACACCACCTCGCCCGCCTATCACATCATCGCCGAAGAGGATTACACCAAGAAGGCGCTGATCTTCCCCGAGGGCAATTATTTCATGGTCGAACTGGCCGCGAAACTTGCCAACACCGATCAGCCCGAGCTGGCTCAGGACTTCATGGATTTCATCCTGACGCCCGAGTTCCAGCAGATGATCGCCACCGGCAATTGGTCCTTCCCCGCCGCCCTGCCGCACGAGGACTGGCCGGAAGGGTTCAAGGAGCTCGAACTGCCGAGCAAGGTTCTGTTCTACTCCGAGGACGAGGCCGCCGCGCTGCGGGATGAGGCGATCGAGGCATGGCGTCGCGGCCTCTCGCAATAATCGCGGCGCTTGCCGCGGGCGGGCTGGTGCTGGCACTGGTGCTGGGCCCGGTCGCGGCGGTGCTGGCGCGGGCTGGTGGCTGGGGCAGCCTTGGCCCCGGCGACTGGCAGGCGCTGCGCTTCACGCTCTGGCAGGCCTGTCTTTCGGCGCTGTTCTCGGTGGCGCTGGCGATCCCGGTCGCTCGCGCGCTGGCACGACGGCGCTTTCCGGGGCGCGGGCTGCTGATCTCGCTTCTGGGTGCGCCGTTCATCCTGCCGACGATCGTGGCGGTGCTGGGGCTGCTGGCGGTCTTTGGCCAGAACGGCATGGTCAACGCGGCCCTGCGGGCGGTCGGACTGCCCGGCTTCAGCATCTACGGCCTGCACGGCGTGGTGCTGGCGCATGTGTTCTTCAACCTGCCGCTGGCGACCCGGCTGCTGCTGCAGGGCTGGCTGGCGATCCCCGCCGAACGCTTTCGCCTCGCCGCCTCGCTGGGGCTGTCGCCATGGGCGATGCTGCGCACCCTCGAGGCGCCCATGGTGCTGCGCATCGCGCCCGGAGCCTTCGCGGTGATCTTCGTGATCTGCCTGTCGAGCTTCGCGGTGGCGCTGACGCTGGGCGGCGGCCCGCGCGCCACCACGGTCGAGCTGGCGATCTATCAGGCGGTGCGCTTTGATTTCGACCTCGGACGCGCGGCGCTGCTTTCGGTGATCCAACTGGCGCTGGCGCTGGCGGCGGGGCTGGTGGCGCTGCGGCTTGGCACCGGCGGCGGCTTTGGTGCGGGGCTCGACAGGATGGTGACCCGCTGGGACGGGCGCGCAGGGCTTTCGCGGGCGGCGGACATCGCGTGGATCGCCCTCGCCGCGCTCTTCCTGCTGACGCCGCTCGGCATGGTGGTGGCGCGCGGCCTGCCCGGGCTGGTGCAACTGAGCGCCAGCAGCTGGGAGGCAGCGTGGAATTCGCTGACCGTGGCGCTGGCCTCGACGCTCCTTTGCCTGCTTTGGGCGCTGCCGCTGTCCACCCGCTGGGGCGAGTGGCTGGGGCTCGTGGGCATCGCCGTCTCGCCGCTGGTGCTGGGCACCGGCCTCTTCCTGATCGTGCGCCCCTTCGCCAACCCGCTGTCGCTGGCGCTGCCCGTCACGACCTTGGTGAACGCGCTGGTCGCCCTGCCCTTCGCGCTGCGCATCCTGCGGCCAGAAGCCGAGACGGTGCGCGCCGACTACGGACGTCTGGCGCAGGCGCTGGGGATGACCCCGCTCGCGTGGCTGCGCCTCGTGCTGCTGCCGCGGCTCCGCCGACCGCTGGGCTTTGCCGCCGGGCTCACCGCCGCGCTGTCGATCGGCGATCTCGGCGTCATCGCCCTTTTTGCCGACCCCGACCGCGCGACCCTGCCGCTGCAGGTCTACCGGCTGATGGGCTCCTACCAGATGCAGGCGGCAGCGGGCGCGGCGCTCTTGCTGCTGCTGTTCAGCTTCGGGGCCTTCTGGCTCTGCGACCGGGGAGGCCGCGCCAATGCTGACACTTGAGGCCCTGCGCTACACCGAGGGTGACTTCAACCTTTCGGCCGACCTGTCGCTGGCGCCCGCGCGGCGCGTGGCGATCATCGGCCCGTCGGGCGCGGGCAAGTCGACGCTGCTCGACCTGATCGCCGGGTTCCTCGCGCCCAAGGCGGGCCGCCTGCTCTGGCAGGGTCAGGACATCACCACGACGCCGCCCGACAAGCGCCCCGTGGCCATGCTCTTTCAAGAGAACAACCTCTTCCCGCACCTGAGCCTCGCGCGCAATCTGGGGCTGGCGCTGCGCCCCGGCGGCGGACGGCTGACGGCGGACGAGCGCCGCAAGGTCAACGAGGCGCTGGAGCGTGTCGGCCTCGGCGGGCTCGCTGCGCGCAAACCCGGCGCGCTGTCGGGCGGGCAGCAGAGCCGCGCCGCACTGGCGCGCGTGCTGCTTCAGGCCCGGCCAATCCTCGCGCTGGACGAGCCCTTTGCCGCGCTCGGACCCGCGCTGAAGGCGCAGATGCTGGACCTTGTGCAGGAGGTTGCGGGCGAGCTGGGCGCGCTGGTGCTGCTGGTCAGCCACGACCCGCAGGACGCCCGCCGCTTCGCCGAAGAAACGGTGCTCGTGGCGGATGGCGCGGCGCATCCTCCGGTCCCGACGGACGAATTGTTCGACGCCCCCCCAGAGGCGCTACGCGCGTATCTGGGACTATAGCGCAGCGCGAGCCGGGCGAATGCCCCCCCAAAGCAAAAGGCCCCGCCAGACAGCGGGGCCTTTCCATTCACATCAAGCGAAGATCACTCCGCCTTGTGCTTGAGCGGGCGCCAGATGCGCTTGTTGGTCAGATAGAGCAGCACCGACAGCAGCGTCAGGAACAGCACCCCGACAAAGCCCGCCTGCTTGCGCGCCATCATCTTCGGCTCGGCGGTCCACATCAGGAAGGCCGCGATGTCCTGCGCCTCGTGGTGCAGCTCGTTCGAGTGACCATCGGCGAACTCCACATCCTCCCCAGCGAGCGGCGGGGCCATGGCGATCCAACCGGTCGAAAACGCGTGGTTCTCGTAGAAGGTGGTGCCAGCCTCTTCCTTGGTCTCGCCGGTGTAGCCGGTGAGGATCGAGGCGATGTATTCGGCGCCGCCCATGCCGTTGAACAGCTGCGACAGGCCGGTGCCATACGGGCCGTGGAAGCCTGCACGCGCCTTGGCCATCAGCGACAGGTCGGGCGCGCCGACGCCGTTGTTGACCGGGAAGTGGTCGGTCGGGGTCGCCGGACGGTAGTCCTCCAGCTCTTCGTCGAACACTTCGAAGTTCTGCGCCGCATAGGCACGCACCTGATCCTCGGGCAGGCCGGGGCCGCCCTCGTCACCCAGGGTGCGCAGCGGCACGTAGCGCAGACCGTGACAGGCCGAGCAGACCTCGGTGAAGATCTGCAGGCCGCGCTGCAGCTGGGCCTGATCATAGGCGCCGAAGGGACCTTCGAAGGAGAACGAGAAGTCCTCGACGTGGCCACCCTCACCGGCAGCAAAAGCGCTGCCGGCTGCAAGGCCGAGGGCCGTGACGGCGGAAAGGGCAAGTTTCTTGAACATGACTCTTGGGTCCTTTCTCTTACTCGGCCGGGGTGGACGCGGTCGCGCCCTTGTCCGAGGACTTGCCGTAATGCGCCTCGAAGTCTTCCTCGATGGTCGCGGGCTGCGGCAGCGGCTTTTCGATCACGCCCAGAAGCGGCAGGATCACGAAGAAATAGCCGAACCAATAGGCCGCCCCGATCAGCGAGAAGCTGGCATAGGGCTCTTCCGCCGGCATGGCGCCAAGCCACATCAGCGCGATGAAGTCGATCACCAGCAGCCAGAACCACCACTTGAACTGCGGCCGGTACTTGCCCGAGCGCACCGAGGAGGTGTCGAGCCAGGGTGCCAGCGCCATCGCGATGATCGCGCCGAACATCGCCAGCACGCCGAAGAACTTCGCATCGACGATACCGCCGGTGATGAAGGAGGCGATCTGAACGACCCAGACTTCCGAGGTGAAGGCACGCAGGATCGCGTAGAACGGCAGGAAGTACCATTCCGGCACGATGTGCGCCGGCGTCGCCAGCGGGTTGGCCTCGATGTAGTTGTCGGGGTGGCCAAGGTAGTTCGGCATGAAGCCGACGATGGCGAAGAACACGGCAAGGATCACCGCCAGAGCGAAGAGGTCCTTGATCACGTAATACGGCCAGAACGGCACAGTGTCCTTCGCGGCATCCGCCTTCGACGTGCGGCGAACCTCAACACCCGTGGGGTTGTTGTTGCCGGTGGTGTGGAAGGCCCAGATGTGCACCGCCACCAGCGCCGCGATGACGAAGGGCAGCAGGTAGTGCAGCGAGAAGAAGCGGTTCAGCGTGGCGTTGTCCACCGCCGGTCCGCCCAGAAGCCATGTCTGGATCGGCTCGCCGATGAAGGGGATCGCCCCGAACAGGCCGGTGATCACCGTCGCGCCCCAGAAGGACATCTGTCCCCACGGCAGCACGTAGCCCATGAAGGCGGTGCCCATCATCGCGAGGTAGATCAGCATGCCGATGATCCATGTGATCTCGCGCGGGGCCTTGTACGAGCCGTAGTAGAGCCCGCGGAAGATATGCGCGTAGACCGCCACAAAGAACAGCGACGCGCCGTTCATGTGCAGGTAGCGCAGCATGTAGCCGCCGTTCACGTCGCGCATGATATGCTCGATCGAGGCGAAGGCCATGTCCACATGCGGCGTGTAATGCATCACGAGCACGATGCCGGTGATGATCTGCAGCGCCAGACAGAAGGTCAGGATGATCCCCCAGATCCACATCCAGTTCAGGTTCTTGGGTGTGGGGATCATGATGGTGTCGTAAAGCAGACCGACGATGGGCAGGCGCTTGTGCACCCAGCGTTCGCCACCGGTCTTCGGTTCGTAGTGATCGTGCGGAATTCCAGACATGAGCGCCTCCCCTTAGCCCAGCAGGATCGTGGTTTCTTCCACGAAGGAAGCCACGGGAACGTGAAGGTTCTGCGGCGCCGGGCCCTTGCGAATGCGGCCAGCGGTGTCGTAGTGCGAACCATGGCAGGGGCAGAACCAGCCTCCGACGCCGCCCGCAGTATAATCACCGGCATTGCCCAGAGGCACACAGCCAAGATGCGTACAAACGCCCATCATGACCAGCCACTCGCCCGCCTCGTCGAGGGTGCGGTTCTGGTCGGTGGCATCGGCTCCGGCGGCGACGTTCTCGTTTCGCGCCTCGGTGTCGACGAGCTGATCCATGGTGACCGAGCGGGCTTCCTCAATTTCCGCTTCGGTCCGGCGCCGGATGAACACCGGCTTGCCGAGCCATTTGACCGTAAGCTGACTGCCGGACTCCACCCCGGACACGTCAACACGGATGGTGCTCAGGGCACGGACGTCCGCCGACGGGTTCATTTGGTTGACCAGCGGCCAGACGGCCGCGCCAGTGGCGACTACGCCGGCACCGCCGGTGGCATAGAAGAGGAAATCTCTTCTGGTGCCTTCGTGATCTTCTGCTTGTGACACGGGGTCTTCTCCATTCCTCAGAGGCCGGTTTCGCGGCCGGCCGACACGCAGATAAGGCCGCGCAAGTACGCAGCATTTCCACTGGATGTATTATCGGTCCGCCCTTCGTCCGTAAAGCAAACATAACAGCCACATCCATCAGAGTGCCGATGTGTCGCGGTTGAAACCCTACCGTTGCGGAAGATATTACCCAATTAACAGAACATCCCCAAATGGAGGCAAGGCCATGAAAGCCCTGATTCTGCCCACCGCGCTGCTTGGTTTCGGCTTCGCCGCCCCCGCCTTCGCGCAAGACTTCGAAGCCTCGGTCTACACCGGCTGGCAAACCGCGCCGCACAGCCGCATCACCGGCGAGTATCCCGGCACCGGCGCCGATTTTGACGAGCTCATCGGCTGGGAAGGCAAATCCTTCGAGATGCCCCCCTACTGGGGTCTGCGCGGCACATGGTGGCAAAACGACACCTTCGGCTGGGCGCTCGAATTCACCCACGCCAAAGTCTATGCCAACGACAGCGACCGCGACGATGCGGGCTTCTCGACGCTGGAGTTCACCGACGGCATCAACATCCTGACCGTCAACGCCATGCGCCGCTGGCCCGAGCAATGGGGCAAGCTGACCCCCTTCGCCGGTGCAGGTCTTGGTGTTGCGGTGCCGCACGTCGAAGTGGCCACCACTGGCGGCACGGATGATACCTTCGAGTATCAATACACCGGCCCCGCGGCGCGCCTGCTTGCTGGCGTAAGCTATCCGATCAACGACAAATGGTCGGTCTACGGCGAGTATCAGTTCACCTACTCGTGGAACGAGGCCGATCTCGACGAGGGCGGCACGCTGAAGACCGACATCAAGACCAACGCGCTGAACGTCGGCCTGTCGATGAAGTTCTGATCGGCACCATGCCATCGCGGAAACGACAAAGCGCTCCCCTCGGGGAGCGCTTTTGCTTTGGGGTGGCACCGGGGCCGGAAGAGCCGCCTTAGCGCTTCTTCACGAACTCGGTGCGCAGCACCAGACCCTTGATCGTGTCGTGGCGACAGTCGATCTCTTCGGGATTTTCGGTGAGCCGGATCGAACGGATCACCGTGCCCTGCTTCAGCGTCTGCCCCGCACCCTTCACCTTCAGGTCCTTGACCAGCACCACCTGATCGCCATCGGCCAGCAGGTTGCCCGCGGCGTCACGCACCTCGACCACCGCAGCCGCAGCCACCTCGGAGGCGGGCTTCCACTCGCCGCTGGCCTCGTCATAGACCCACTCTTCGTCTGTGGCCATCTTGGCCTCCCTGCTCAGTCCCGCTCAGTCGGGCGCGCTGCCGCGCATACGTTTCTTCGGAAGCATGATCACCACCGCCACAAGATAGGCCGCACAGAAGAGCGCGAGGGTGATCCATGCGTAGGTCAGCACCGCGGCGCCGACAAATGCCACACCGACCAGCACGTATTTGACGTTCTGGCGCGAGATGCGCGTGGTCTTGAACGACCACGTGGGCACGCGGCTGATCATCGCCAGCCCGGCCAGTACCAGCCAGCCCGCCAGCAGCAGATCGGGGAACATCGGCCCGGCACCGAGCCCAAAGCTCAGATACATCGGCAGCATCGCCAAAAGCGCGCCCGCCGGAGAGGGCACGCCGGTGAAATAGGCGTTGTCGTGATCCTTGTCCTCGGACTTGCGCATCACGTTGAACCGCGCAAGGCGCACCACCGCGCAGACCGCAAACACCAGCACCGCGATCCAGCCGAAGCTGCGGCTGTCTTCCAGCGCCCAAGTGTAGAGCAGCATCCCCGGCGCCACGCCGAAGTTGAGGAAATCGGCGAGGCTGTCGAGTTCGGCGCCCATGCCGCTTTCCGACTTCAGCGCCCGCGCCAGACGTCCGTCGAGCCCGTCGAGCACCGCCGCCAGCAGGATCAGCTGCACCGCCAGTTCGTAAGACCCCTGCAGACCGAAGCGGATCGCGGTGAGACCGGCGCAGATGGCCACCACGGTCAGCACGTTCGGCAGCAGTTGGATCAGCGTCACCTTCTCGGCGGCGCGGACCTTCGGATCCTCTGTCGGCTTCTGATCATTCATTCAGGGGCTCCCCAAGGTCGGCAATGACGCTCTCGCCCGCGATCATGGTCTGGCCGATGGCAACCTGCGGCTCCACCCCCTCGGGCAGATAGACGTCCAGACGCGAGCCAAAGCGGATAAGACCGAACCGATCTCCACGGTTCAGCCGGTCGCCGTCCTTCACCCACCACATGATACGCCGCGCCACAAGCCCTGCGATCTGCACCACGGCGATCTCGCGCCCGTCTTCAAGGCGGATGCGCAGCGCGTTGCGCTCGTTGTCCACCGAGGCTTTGTCGAGCGAGGCGTTGAGGAACTTGCCGGGGCGATAGGCCACCGAGACGATCTCGCCCGTCGCCGGGGTGCGGTTCACGTGGCAGTTGAACACCGACATGAAGACCGACACGCGGGTCAGCGGCACGTCGGGCATACCCAGCTCGGCCGGCGGCACGGCGGGCTCGATCAGCGACACCACGCCATCGGCGGGCGAGACCAGCAGGCCGGGGCGCTGCGGCACCACGCGCTCGGGGTCGCGGAAGAAGTAATAGCACCAGACGGTGAGGCCGACGCCGATCCAGCCCAGCGGGTCCCAGATCAGGAAAAGCACCACGGTGATCGCGGCAAAGATGCCGACGAACTTGCGTCCCTCGGGGTGCATCGGTTTGATGAACGTGTCGCGCATCCGCATGGGGAGGCTCCCTCTTGGCTGGGATTTCGGGGGTGCAGGCAGCTAAGCGCAAGCGCGCCCGCGTGCAAGCCCTTTGGCAACCACGGGGCGCACGGTCAGGCGACGCTGGCGCGGTCAGGCCTCGGCGGCCATCGGGTCGGTCGCCTGCATCGCGGGCCGTTGGGAGAACGCGTCATACCACTCGGCCAGCGCCTCGCGCCCGACACGCCACTTGCGGGCGTCATGGCGGAAATCGAGATACCCCAGCGCGCAGGCGACCGAGATATGCCCCATGTCCACGCGCCCGGCGAGATGGCTCATCCAGCGCGTGTTGAGCGCGTCGAGCGCGCGGCTCACCTTGCTCCACTGGCCCTCGATCCATTCCATCGAGACCTGTTCGCGCGGGCGAAAGCGTTCCTCGTAGATGATCAGCACGGCGGCATCCATGATCCCGTCGCCAGTGGCCTCAAGCGTCAGCGTGTCCCAGATGCGGCTTTCAGGATAGAGCCCGGCCTCGGCGCGGGCATCGAGAAAGCGGCAGATCACCCGGCTGTCGTAGAGCGTCGGCCCGTCGGCACGCACCAGAGCGGGGATCTTGCCCACCGGGTTGGCCGAGACCAGCGCGGGATCAGGTGTCAGCGGAGAGGCGGTGACCTGCACCATCTCGACATCCTCGTACTGGCCGGTTTCATGCAGCGTCACCAGCACCTTACGGACAAAGGGGGACGGTCCGGCCTGCAGCAGTTTCATCGCAGATCTCCTTGCGCGGTTCTCGCTTCGGAGCCTAGCGCGCTGGCCGCGAAAGGAAAATGGCGAAGGCGGCGATGCGCCGAAATGCCCACCGCCCTTGGCAGAGACGCCCCATCGCCAAGGGCGCATCAAACGCAAAACGGGGGGCCGAAGCCCCCCGCCTGCTGCCCGAAGGCAGACGTCCAAATGGACTGGCAGATTACATCATGCCGCCCATGCCGCCCATGCCGCCCATGTCGGGCATGCCGCCGGCCGGCGCGTCTTTCTGCGGCTTGTCTGCCACCATCGCTTCGGTGGTGATCAGCAGGCCAGCAACCGAAGCTGCATCTTCCAGTGCGGTACGCACGACCTTCGCGGGGTCGATCACGCCGAACGAGAACATGTCGCCATATTCGTCGGTCTGGGCGTTGTAGCCGAACTTCAGGTCTTCCGATTCACGCACTTTGCCTGCGACGACCGAGCCGTCGACACCGGCGTTCTCGGCGATCTGGCGCAGCGGAGCTTCCAGAGCCTTACGCACGATGGCGATACCGGCGTTCTGGTCGGAGTTCGCACCGGTCAGACCTTCGAGGGTCTTGGCGCCCTGCACCAGAGCGGTGCCGCCGCCGACGACGATGCCTTCCTGCACGGCTGCGCGGGTCGCGTTCAGAGCGTCGTCCACACGGTCCTTGCGCTCTTTCACTTCCACTTCGGTCATGCCGCCGACGCGGATGACAGCAACACCGCCTGCCAGTTTGGCAACGCGTTCCTGCAGCTTCTCGCGGTCGTAGTCCGAGGTGGTTTCCTCAATCTGGGTGCGGATCTGAGCGACGCGCGCTTCGATCTCGGCTTTCTCACCGTGGCCGTCGACGATGGTGGTCTCGTCTTTGGTGATGTTCACGGTCTTGGCGGTGCCAAGCATGTCCATGGTCACCGACTCGAGCTTCATGCCGAGGTCTTCCGAGATCACCTGGCCGCCGGTCAGGATCGCGATGTCCTGCAGCATGGCCTTGCGGCGGTCGCCGAAGCCCGGTGCTTTCACGGCTGCGATCTTCAGGCCGCCGCGCAGCTTGTTGACCACGAGGGTCGCCAGCGCTTCGCCTTCGACGTCTTCAGCAATGATCAGCAGCGGCTTTTGCGACTGGATCACCTGCTCGAGCAGCGGGACGAGCGGCTGCAGCGACGAGAGTTTCTTCTCGTGCAGCAGGATCATGCAGTCGTCGAGCTCTGCGATCATCTTGTCGGCGTTGGTCACGAAGTACGGCGACAGGTAGCCGCGGTCGAACTGCATGCCTTCAACGACGGTGGTCTCGGTCTCGAGGCCTTTGTTCTCTTCGACGGTGATGACACCCTCGTTGCCGACCTTCTGCATCGCGTCTGCGATCTGACGGCCGATTTCGGCTTCGCCGTTCGCCGAGATGGTGCCGACCTGAGCAACTTCGTTGCTGTCGTTGACCGGGCGTGCAGCTGCCTTGATGGCTTCGACGACTTTGGCGGTTGCCAGGTCGATGCCGCGCTTGAGGTCCATCGGGTTCATGCCAGCGGAGACGGCTTTGATGCCCTCTTTCACGATGGCCTGAGCCAGAACGGTCGCGGTGGTGGTGCCGTCACCGGCTTCGTCGTTGGTGCGGGAAGCGACTTCCTTCACCATCTGCGCGCCCATGTTCTCGAACTTGTCTTCCAGTTCGATTTCCTTGGCCACGGACACACCGTCTTTGGTGATGCGCGGTGCGCCGAACGACTTGTCGAGCACAACGTTGCGGCCTTTCGGGCCGAGGGTCACCTTCACCGCGTCGGCGAGGATGTTCACACCCTTGAGCATACGCGAGCGGGCGTCGCTGTTGAACTTCACGTCCTTTGCAGACATTTGCGAGTTCTCCTAAATCTGTATTGAGGTCAGGCGTATCGGGCCCAAGGGCCCGGAGCGATCAGCGGATCAGGCCGCCTCGGTGATGCCGAGGATGTCCGATTCCTTCATGATCAGCAGCTCTTCGCCGTCGATCGTCACTTCGGTGCCGGACCACTTGCCGAACAGCACGCGGTCGCCGGATTTCACGGCCATCGCGATGAGCTCGCCGGAATCCTTGCGGGCGCCTTCGCCGCAGGCAACGATCACGCCCTCAGCGGGCTTCTCTTTTGCGCTGTCGGGGATGATCAGACCGCCCTTGGTCTTTTCGTCGCTCTCAACGCGGCGAACCAGCACGCGGTCGTGAAGCGGTTTGAATGCCATCTTCGAGTCTCCATAGCTCAAAGGTTGTCCCTGTAGGCCCCCGCTGATAGCCAGACGGCGTCTGACCCGAGAGCCGTTAGCACTCACCCTTGTGGAGTGCTAACGAGGCATAGCTAGGCAGGCCCACGTTTTGAGTCAACACTCCCGTCCGAGAAAATTTCATGACACCCGGCAGAGCGTATCGACCCGCGCCCGAGACATGTGCACGGTCCGGCGCTCTCGCAAGGCAAGCCACGCAGGCCATGGCATATCTCCGCCGAATGTGGTGACCTGACTGAGATCACAGAATCGAGACCCACATGGCCATTCCCTACGCGCCGATCTCGGCGCCCTCCCCGCTGCAGCAGCCGCCGCACGACAATACGCGTGGCTTCCTGTTCATGGCGCTCGGCTTTTTCGGCTTCGGCATCACCGACATGCTGGCCAAATTGCTGACAGAACATCTGCCGCTGATGCAGGTGATCTGGTTCCGGCAGTCGGGTCTTTTCATCGGGGTGATGGTTCTGCTGATGATGCGCGGCAGCCATATCCTGCGCACGCCCCACCCGGTGCTGCAAATCCTGCGGGGGGTGATCGCTCTGGGCTCGGCGGCCTGTTTCGTCATGTCGCTGCGCTTTGTCGGACTGGCCGATGCCACGGCAGTCACCTTCACCGCGCCCTTCATCGTCACCCTCTTCGGCGCGCTCTTGCTCAAAGAGCCGGTGGGGCCGCGCCGCTGGGCCGCAGTGATCACCGGGTTCATCGGCATGCTGGTGGTGATCCGCCCCGGCATGGGCGTCTTTCACCCGGCCATCGGCTTTGCCTTCATCGCGGCGCTCTGCTTCGCCGCCCGGCAGCTTCTGTCGCGCTACCTCAGCGGCGCGGACAGCATCGCCACGACGGTCAGCTACACCTCGCTCACCTCTTTCCTGCTGTGCTCGGTGCCGCTGGTCTTCGTCTGGCAGACGCCGCCCAGCCTTGGCGTCTGGGCCATGTGCCTGATCATCGCCACGACGGCGGGCCTTGGCGAGTTCCTGATCATCCGAGGGCTCGACGTGGGTCAGGCCGTGGTGATGGCCCCGGTGCAATACACGATGATCATCTGGAGCACGCTCTACGGCTTCCTCGTCTTCGCCGATCTGCCCGATCTGTGGACCTTCGTCGGCTGCGGGATCATCATCGCCTCGGGGCTCTACACGCTCTACCGAGAGCGCGTGCTGGCCAAACGCGCGAAACGCGCCGCCGCCGCCGCGCAGGCAGAACTGCAAGCCACGCCAAGCGAGGCCTAAGCAGACGGCCCGAGGGGCGGCGTCACTCCGCCGCCTCGTCCTCCCAACTGCCCGCCCAATGCACCAGCCCCTCGCGTCCCGCATCGGTCAGATCGTAAACCCCCACGCGCACGCGGGTGAACCAGCCATAGTGATTGTCGGCCATCAGCCGCGTCGCCACCTTGACCCCGGTCGCCGCCACCACATCCCGGCCCCGGCTCTCGCCCGCCTCGATCAGGAACGCCGCACAGCGCAGCGCGTCCTGCCGGTAGCCGGTGACGATGCCATGCCGCGTGGCACCGCCGTCGTTGGGATCGCCGGTGATCCGCCGGAACTCGCGCAGCAGCTTGGCCTGCCCCGCCTTGCTCTTGCGCGGCGCATAGGGGCCCGGATCGCAATGCACCTCGGCGCGCCCGTCCTTGACGGTGATGAACCCCAGCCCGAGCCGCCGGCACATGGCCAGATTGTCCTTCAGCGCCCGCCGTGCCGTGCGCCCGCCGGGTTTTGGCACCGCGATATAGACCAGATCGGACAGCCGCAGCCGCGCCAGCGCCTGATGAAACAGCGCCAGCGTGATCTTCAGCTTCAGCTCGACGATCACCGGCGCTTCGTCACCGCGCACCGCCACGAGGTCGGCCGCGCCCACCTCGCCCTTCACCTCGTAGCCCTGCCGGACCAAAAGCGCCTTTACCGGCGCATAGAGTTCACTTTCCCGCAACATGGCCGCCACCATCGCCCCGCCGCTTGCCGCTGGCAAGCCGCTGCCCTAGCCTGCCCCGGTTCCGCGTTCCCCGTGAGGTAGCCCCCGCATGTTCCGTCCGCTCATTGCCCTGCTCCTGATGCTCGCGCCCGCCGCGCTCCATGCCGCCTGCGAAGGCAGCGATCTGCGCGGCACGCTCACCGAGGCCGAACAGGTCGAGCGCAGTCGGATGCTGGCCGAGATCCCTTTCCCGGCGGGAAACCATTGGCGCGCCACCCGCGGCGATGAGGTGATCCATCTGATCGGCACCATGCATCTTGGCGATCAGCGTCTCGACGGGCCGGTGGAGCGCCTCGCGCCGCTGGTCGAGGGCGCCAGCACGCTGCTGCTGGAGATGACCCGCGCCGACGAGACCCAGCTGCAGCAGGCGCTGGCGGCAGATCCGGGGATGCTGACCCTCAAAGACAGCAGCCTGCCCGATCTTCTGCCCGAAGAGACGTGGCAGGCGCTGGCCGAGGCGGCGCGCGACCGCGGCATCCCGGCGATCCTCGCCGCGAAGTTCCAGCCTTGGTACCTGTCGATGATGCTCGCCACGCCGCCCTGCGCCATGGCGCAGCTGCAGGGCAAGACCGGGCTCGACAAACGGCTTGAGGATCTGGCCGAGGGTGCGGGTGTGCCGACCCGCGCGCTCGAAAGCTATGACACGGTGTTCCGCCTGTTCAACGCCGAGCCGATCGAGGAACAGCTCGAAATGCTGCGCACCGGCATCCTCGACACGAAAACCGCCGAAGATCAGTTCGCCACCATGTTCGCCGCCTATTTCGAAGAGGCCCATGCCGACACGCTGGTGATCTCGCGGCTGATCGCCCGCCGGGCTCTGCCCGAGGCCCCCGCCGAGGTCGACAAGATGATGGATGAAACCGAGGCGCAGCTGCTGGTCGCCCGCAACCACGCGTGGATCCCGGTGCTGCTGGAGGCTGCCGAGCAGAGCGAGGAGCCGGTGGTGGCCGCCTTCGGCGCCGCGCATCTGGGCGGCCCCGAAGGGGTTCTGAACCTGCTGGCGGATGAGGGGTTCACCCTCACCCGCGAGGCTTTCTAGGCCGCCAGCCCGCGCCCTTTTAGCAGCGCTTCGACCCCGGGCATGCGCCCGCGGAACGCGGTGTAAAGCTCCTCCGCCTCGACCGAGCCGCCCTTCGACAGGATGAACTCTTCGAGCTTTGCGGCGGTCTTGGGATCGAAGGCACCGCCCGCTTCCTCGAAAGCCGCAAAGGCGTCGGCGTCCATCACCTCGGACCACATGTAGCTGTAATAGCCCGAGGAATAGCCGTCGCCCGCGAAGACATGGGCGAAATGCGGCGTGGCATGGCGCATGGTGATCGCCGAGGGCATGCCGATGCTTTCCAGCACCTGCGCCTGTTTCGCCATCGGATCATCGGCGGCCTTGCCCGAATGGAACTCCAGATCGACCAGCGCCGAGGCAACATATTCCACCGTCTGGAAGCCCATGTCGAAGGTCGCCGCCGCCAGCACCTTGTCGAGCAGCGCCTTGGGCATCGCCTCTCCGGTCTCGGCATGGGTGGCAAACTCGGCCAGCACCTCCGGCACTTCCAGCCAGTGCTCGTAAAGCTGGCTCGGCAGTTCCACGAAATCGCGCGCCACCGAGGTGCCCGAGACCGAGCCGAACTCCACATCCGACAGCATCTGGTGCAGCGCGTGGCCGAACTCGTGGAACAGCGTGCGCGCGTCATCGTAGGAGAGCAGCGCCGGCTTGCCCTTGGACGGTTTGGCGAAGTTGCAGACGTTGATCACGATGGGCGCTTTCGTGACCGGGCGCTTGGCTTGGCTTTGCATCGCCGAACACCACGCGCCCGACCGTTTCGAAGCGCGGGCGAAGTAATCCCCGATGAACACCGCCAGATGCTCGCCGTTCCGCGTGACCTCCCACGCCCGGCAATCGGGATGATAAAGCGGCTGATCCAGCGCGCGGAACTCCAGCCCAAACAGGCGGTTGGCGCAGGTGAAGGCCGCCTCGATCATCCGCTCCAGCTGCAGATAGGGCTTCAGTTCCGCCTCATCGAGATCATGCAGCGCGCGGCGCCGCTTCTCGGCATAGTAGCGCCAGTCCCACGCCCGGAAATCATCGTTGATCCCGTCCTCGCGCAGCATCTCTTCCATCTGCGCCTGATCGGCCATCGCCGCGGCGCGGGCGGGCTGCCAGACCTGCATCAAGAGCTCGCGCACCCGCTCGGGGCTGCCCGCCATCTCGGTCTCGAGCTTGTAGGAGGCAAAATCGGGATAGCCCAGCAGCGCCGCGCGCTCTTCGCGCAGTTTCAGCACCTCGGCGGCAATGCCGCGGTTGTCGGTCGCCCCGCCGTTCTCGCCGCGCGAGGTCCAAGCCCGCCACGCTGTCTCGCGCAGGTCGCGCCGGGGCGAGAACTGCAGGAACGGCACGATGAGCGAGCGCGACAGGGTGATCACCGGCCCGTTATGCCCGCCAGCCTCGCCCGCCGAGAGCGCGCCATCGACGACGAACTCCGGCAGCCCTTCGAGATCGGCTTCGGTGAGCGGCATCACCCAATCAGCCTCGTCCTTCAGCAGGTTCTGGGTGAACTCGGTGCCGAGCACCGCAAGCCGCGACTTCACCTCTTTCATCCGCTCCGCCTCGGCCCCCGTGAGCGCGGCCCCTGCGCGCACGAACCCGCGGTGGGTGAGCATCAGCACCCGCGCTTCCTCATCCGTGAGCCCCAGCGTATCGCGCTGCGCCCAGAGGTCCCGCACCCGGCCAAACAGCGCCGCATTCGAGTAGATCGCCGAGCTATGCGCCGCCAGCTTGGGCGAAAACGCCCGCTGCAGCGCCTGCCGCGCCTCGTTGCTGTCCGCGCCCGCCACCGAGAAGAACACCGACAGCACCTTGTCGAGCGCCTCGCCCGCGCCCTCCATCGCCTCGATGGTATTGGCAAAGCTGGGTGCCTCGGAATTGTCGGCGATCGCCTCGATCTCGGAGAGATGCGCCGCCAGCGCCTCGTCAAACGCCGGGGCGAAATCCGCGTCGGAGATACGGTCGAAGGGGGCGAGGCCGAAGGGCGTGTGCCATTCGGCAAGCAACGGGTTGGTCATATGCAGACTCCTTTTGCAGCGAAGCTATGACCTTCGCCCGCCGCCTTCAATGGGGCTGGCGGATGCCTCCGGCGGGCGTATTTGCGGAACAATGAAAGCCGGGCACCGCGCGCGCGTCTTCGTCTAGATCAAAATATCCCCGCCGGAGGCTCCGGCTTGTGCCACCCGCGCCGCGCTCAGGGCCGCTCGCGCAGCCGCGCCTCGAGGTGCCGCAGCAGCAGCGACAGGGAAATGGTCAGCGTCAGATAGATCAGCGCCACCACATTGTAGGTCTCGAAATAGCGAAAGTTGCCCGCCGCGGTAACTTTGCCCAGTTGCGTCACATCCAGAACCCCCAGCACCGAGACCAGCGAGCTGTCCTTGACCATGGCGACGAAATCATTGCCCAGCGGCGGCAGGATGGTGCGGATCGCCTGCGGCAGCACGATCAGTCGGAACACCTGAAAGCGGCTCAGCCCGAGCGCCTCGGCGGCCTCGATCTGCCCTTCGTCCACCGACAGCAGCCCGGCGCGGAACACCTCGGCAATGAAGGCCGAATAGCCGATGGTCAGCGCGAGGATCGCCCGCCAGAGCAGCGAGAAGTCCCGCACCCGGATCGGCTCGATCCCGAGCTGTCCGGCCAGCCAGTTCCAGCCCGCCACCAGCCCCGGCGCCAGCACGAAGGCGACGTAGAGCAGCAGCACGAGGATCGGGATGCCGCGCAGGATTTCCGTGTAGAACCGCGCGATCTGCCGCAGCACGAGGCTGCCCGAGAGCGACATTAGCGCCACGCCCATGCCGATGAGCGAGGCCAGCGCAAAGCCCACCAGCGTGACAAAAAGGGTGATCTGCACGCCCTTCAGCAGCGTCAGCAGCACCTGCGCCTGGACCTCGCTGGTCAGCACCGCGCCATAGGCCAGCACCCCCAGCACCCCGGTGGCCAGCAGCCACCAGGGAAAGTCTTTCTTCGCCTGCGGTTTCATGCAGCGCGGGCCGGGCTCATTCGCCCATCTTGTAGTCGAGGAACCATGTCTTGTTCAGCGCCTCCAGCGTGCCATCGGCACGCATCGCCTCGATCGCCGCATTCACCGGCGCCACGAGGTCCGAGCCCTTGGGGAAGATGAAGCCGAAATCCTCGGTCCCCAGCTTCTCGCCGACGATCTTCAGCGCGCCCTCCGAGGAGGCCACATAGCCCTCGCCCGCGGTGCCATCGGTCAGCACCAGATCGATATCGCCGACGCGCAGCGCCTGCACGCTGGCGCCGAAGGTTTCGAAAAGGGTGATGCGCGGGGTCTGCTCATCACCGTCGAGCACATCGTAGACGCCGACGTAGAAGGGCGTGGTGCCCGGCTGCGCGCCCATCAGCAGGTCTTCATTGGCGGCAAAGGAGGCGGCATCGTCAAAACGATCCTCGTCGCCGCGCACCAGCATGACCATTTCCGAGCGCATATAGGCTTCGGAGAAATCCACCATCTCGGCGCGATCCTCGCGGATGGTGATGCCGGTCATGCCGATGTCGAACTGCCCCTCGCTCACCGCCGGGATCATCGCATCCCACGAGATATTCTCATACGCGACGCTCATGTTCAGCCGCGTGGCGATCTCGGCCATGGCGTCATATTCCCAGCCGATCGCCTCGCCGCTTTTCGGGTCGACGAATTGCAGCGGCGGATAGGCGTTCTCGGTGACCACCACCACCTCGCGGCCCTGAAGATCGGGCAGGTCCTGCGCCAGAAGCGGCGTGGCGGCAAGCAGCGTAGCGGCAAGCGCCGAGGCAAACGCAGGGGCAAGCGCAGGGGCGGCATGGGTCTTAAGCATCGGGAAACCTCTCGGGAATTTGGTGTGGCGCCAGTATGGCGCGCGCCCTGCCCTTGGCAAGACCGGCGCGCCGCGCCCGCCGTGGGGTCAGCTGCCGCCGCCGCAGACCGGGCAATCGCTGCGCGGCTTCACGGCGATCTTGCGGGTCTCGCCCCAGAGCGCGTCATAGATCAGCATCTCGCCGCGCAGGGGCTGTCCGGCCCCGGCCAGCAGCTTCACCGTCTCCACCGCCATCATCGCGCCGATGACGCCCGGCAGCGGCCCCAGCACCCCGGCCTGCGCGCAGGAGGGCGCCAGCCCCGGCGCCGCGGCCACCGGAAAGACGCATTGATAACAGGGCGCGCCATGGGCCGGGTCGAAGACCGAGATCTGCCCCTCCCATTGGCTGAGCGCGCCCGAGACCAGCGGCTTGCCCTGCGCCGCCGCCACGCGGTTCACCAAATAGCGCGTGTCCGTGTCGTCAGTGCCATCGAGGATCAGATCGTAGTCGGCGATGAGGTCCTCGGCGATGCCGGGGTCCATGCGGCGGTGATAGGGTTTCACCGTCACATGCGGGTTCTGCGCCTCCATCGCCGCCTGCGCGGAAAACACCTTGGGCATGCCGATGCGCGCGTCGGTGTGGATGACCTGCCGCTGCAGGTTGGCGTTCTCGACCAGATCATCGTCGATCACCCCGATCGTGCCCACACCCGCCGCCGCGAGATACTGCAGCGCCGGCGCACCGAGCCCGCCTGCGCCGACCACCAGCACCTTGGCCTCGCGCAGTTTCTTCTGCCCCGGCCCGCCCAGTTCGCGCAGCACGATATGGCGGGCGTAGCGCTCGAGCTCGCTGTCCGACATGCGACCGGGCTTGGCGGGCACCTCGGCGGCCCGCGCCGCCTCGCCCGCCTGCGCCCGCGCCTTCACCCGGCGCAGCACCAGCGCATAGGCCAGTCCCAGCGCCACGAAACCACCGAGGATCAGCCAGAGCGCCGGGCTGCCGCCGGTCAGCTGCCGCAGACCGTGGCCCTCGGGCAGCGCCACCTGGATCATCAGCACGATCACATAGAGCAGC
Source organism: Salipiger sp. PrR002 (assembly GCF_010500775.1). Taxonomy (NCBI): domain Bacteria; kingdom Pseudomonadati; phylum Pseudomonadota; class Alphaproteobacteria; order Rhodobacterales; family Roseobacteraceae; genus Salipiger; species Salipiger sp. PrR002. The sequence goes on along the minus strand of NZ_JAAGOU010000028.1, from coordinate 14,567 downwards.
CCCAGCATGTAGAGCCGCGCCGTTTTGGAGGCGCCGAGCAGATGCCCGAGCCCCCAGATCGCCGCGCCGATGCCCAGCACCAGCAGCATCAGCGCGTGCCTGTCGAGCCGAAGCCGCCCTCGCCGCGCACCGTCTCCGGCAGGCTTTCGACCAGCTCAAAAGCGCTCTGCACCACCGGCGCCACGATCATCTGCGCGATGCGCTCGCCATGGGCCACGGTAAAGCTCTCCTGCCCGGCGTTCATCACGATCACCCCAAGCGGACCGCGATAGTCGCTGTCGATGGTGCCCGGCGTGTTCGGCAGGGTGATGCCATGCTTCAGCGCCAGACCCGAGCGCGGGCGGATCTGCACCTCAAAACCCTCGGGGATCGCCATACGCAGCCCCGTTGGAATGAGCGCCCGCGCGCCCGGCGCCAGCACGACCTCGCCCCGGTCGGGGAAATTCGCCCGCAGGTCCGCGCCCGCCGCCCCGGAGCTGGCATAGTGCGGCAGCCCCAGTTCCCGGTCCGCGCCCTCGTCCCACATCATCGCCACAGAAACCACGGCTCATCCTTTCCTTGTCGCGGCGCTGCCCGCTCCCGGGCCAGCACCTTCATTGTTCCCAAAATACGCAAATCTGCCGCCTCCGGCCCGCGCTCAGGCCCGCGCTCGGGCCAGTCTTCAGCTCAGCCCGCCAGCGCCCCGGCAATTCGCTCTGCCAGCCGCGCCGCCACCGCCCGCTTGCCCATGCGCGGCCAATCCTCGGCGCCAGTTTCGGAAATCAGCACCACGGCGTTCTCGCTGCCGCCCATGATGCCGGTCGCCGGAGAGACGTCATTCGCGACGATCCAGTCACAGCCCTTGCGGGCGCGTTTGGCAGTGGCATTAGCCACCACATCGTCGGTCTCGGCGGCGAAGCCCACCACCAGCCCGGGCCGTCCCTCGGTCATTTGCGAGACCTCGGCGAGGATGTCGGGGTTTTCGGCGAACTCCAGCGCGGGCAGTTTCCCCGCCTGTTTCTTGATCTTCGAGTTGGTCTCCGTCGCCATACGCCAGTCGGCCACGGCGGCGGCAAAGATCGCGGCATCGGCGGGAAGCGCAGCCAGCACCGCTGCCCGCATCTCGCGCGCGGTCTCCACTTCGATCACCTCGACGCCCACGGGGCGCGGCGCATCGGCAGGACCGGTGACAAAGACCACCTCGGCCCCGAGATCGCGCAGCGCCTCGGCAATCGCTGTTCCCTGCGCGCCCGACGAGCGGTTGGCGATGTAGCGCACCGGGTCGATCGGCTCATGGGTGGGGCCGGAGGTGACCAGCACTCGGCGTCCCTTCAGCGGGCCATCCGACAGCGCCGCGTCGATCGCCGCAAGGATTTCCATCGGCTCGGCCAGCCTTCCCGGTCCGAACTCGCCGCAGGCCATGTCGCCATCATTGGGGCCGACCACGCGCACGCCGTCGCCCTGCAGCAGCGCAAGATTGCGCTGCGTGGCGGGATGCTGCCACATGCGCACATTCATCGCGGGCGCGATCAGCACCGGCGTGTCGGTGGCCAGCAGCAGCGTCGAGGCCAGATCGCCAGCCATGCCCTGCGCCATCTTCGCCATAAGGTCCGCCGTCGCCGGAGAGACCACCACCAAATCGGCCACGCGGCTGAGCTGGATATGGCCCATCTCGGCTTCCTTGGTGAGGTCGAAGAGATCGCGGTGGACCTCCTCCCCCGCCAGCGCCGAGACCGAGAGCGGCGTGACGAACTCTTCCGCCGCCCGCGTCATCACCGGCGTCACCGAGGCGCCGCGCTCGCGCAGGCGCCGGATCAGTTCCAGCGACTTATAGGCCGCGATGCCGCCGCCGATGATCAGAAGTATCCGCTTGCCGGAAAGCATGCTGCCGCGCCCCTCGCCCATCGGGGCCGCCTGCCCCGCTTTCGGCCCCAAGTGTTAGAGGCCGCGCCGGGAAAACTCAATCCGCCCGCGCCACCTCATCACAACGCGGCTCAGTTGCTCTGCGGCATCTGGAAGTCTTCGCAGGGATCGTCGCGCTCTGCCGGGGCCGCGTCCTCGACCAGATCGAAGCTGCCATCGGGCGCATCCATACCCTCGGCATCGCCAGAGGTCTCCCCCTGTCCCAGCGCGGCCACCGTGACCTCGCCCGCCGCGCGCTCCACCAGCGCCGGGGCGCCCCAGTCGCGGCGCGCGTGCCCATTGCCGGTGATCACCACCACCGGGCCGCCAAGGTCGGCATAGGCACTGAGCGCGGTCTCGGCCAGTCGCGCGTCGCGCAGACGCTGGATGTCGACCATCATCGGCAGCATCTCGATCGGCAGCGCGTCGCAATGGGCGGCCATCTGCATCTGCTGCCGTGCCGCCTGCTCGTCCCGCTCAAGCGGCTCGTCGAGCCCATAAAAGCCCGCACTCGGCCCGAACACCTCGGCCAGATCGCGCTCCCGCACCGCGCGCGCTTCCTCGCGCGGCAGTTCCGCGCCAAAGACCGCTGCCTCGGGCGCCGCCGCAAAGATCGGGTAGTACATGGAAAAATCCGGCCAGCCGCTGTCGTTCCACGCCAGAGCCACTTCCAGCGCCGCTTCGTCGCGCATCAGATCGGGCGTCACCTGAGCGGCCTGTTCGGCGGTCAGCATCTCGAACACCAGCGCCACCGGCTGGATCTCTGCGACCAGTTCAGCCTGACGCGCATGGTGGGCCGGGTTGTCGTGAATTTCGCCCAGAAACACGACGTCCGCCCCGGTGAGGGCGGACAGGTCGCCCGTCGCGGGCGTCTCCTGCGCCAAGAGCGGCGCAGGCAATGTGAAGGCCAGTAAGGCCGGGAGGGCAAGGGCTCGCATCATGCGAGGAAGTGTTGCACCTCTTGCGATTGCCCTTCAAGCGACTTGCGCATCTTGGCAAAGGCCGCAGCCTCAAGCTGGCGCACCCGCTCTTTCGACAATCCCAGTTCCTGACCAAGGCTTTCCAGCGTCCGGCTCTCGTCGCGCAGCTTGCGCTCGCGCACGATGAACCTTTCGCGATCATTCAGCGATGTGAGGGCGGACACCAGCCATTCGCGCAGTTGTGCATTGTCGAGCTTGCCTTCGACGAGCATCGAGCTTTGCTCGCCCTCGTCTTCCAGCGTGTCGATCCACTCGCGGCCATCTTCATCGGTGCTTTGCGTGGCGTTGAGCGAATAGTCAGACCCCGACAGGCGGCCTTCCATCATCTCGACGTCATGCAGCGGCACGCCGATCTCGGTGGCGATCATCTCGCGCAGCTTCACGCGATCCACCGCTTCACCGCGGGCCGTCGCCTCGCGCTCGAGCCGGGCCTGAACGCGGCGCATGTTGAAGAACAGCGATTTCTGAGAAGAGGTGGAGCCGGTGCGCACCATCGACCAGTTGCGCATCACGTAGTCTTGGATCGAGGCCTTGATCCACCACACCGCGTAAGTCGAGAAACGGACGCCGCGGTCGGGGTCGAATTTGTCGGCGGCTTTCATCAGGCCAAGGCCCGCTTCCTGAACCAGATCGTTCATCGGCGCGCCGTAGCGCTTGAACTTCGCCGCCATCGAGATCGCAAGCCGCATATAGGCGTTGATCAACCGATGCAGGGCCTGCTCGTCGCGCTGGTCTCGCCAAGCATAGGCGAGCCGCAATTCCGTCTCGGCATCAAGCAGTTCCGCTTTCATAGCGCGACGCGAGAGAGTCTGGTCGTTAAAGCTGGTGTCCAATGCCATGAGAGGCCCCCGTTGGGTTCGGCCGGCGGCGCCAGCCTTCCGTTTCTCTTTGGTGTAATAACGTCGCGTCCCGGCATTTGGTTTCCGAGAAAATTGCACGAGCGAAGATCCGCACCTCCGAACCACCGGATTCAGCGGGTCAGGGACGTCACACAGGGGCGCTGCATCCTTTGGCCCCGCGATGACGCAGGGCAAGAAGCATCCCATCAAGGCATTGGAATCGCGCGCGAACCCCAAGGTTACATAGGCATGGGCGGGGACCGTGTCCGCCGCCGTTCCATTGCACTTAGCTGGGTTGCAGAAAAAATCACGTGGCAAGCGGGTTTCCACCGCCAAACCGGCGATCCTCCGCGCGCCAGCTCTCCAGAAGTGATCGTGCTTAACCAAACCTAAACATCTGATCCGACAAGCTCTCCGGATCAGCGAGCGGCGAGCGAGGGGGGATGCCATGGCGGCCTGCGCCTATACCGTCGCCTTCGACGGGGTCGAGGCGCGTACCGTCGAGGTTCAATGCGCGGTCACCCCCGGCGTGCCGGGGTTTGCCGTCGTCGGCCTGCCGGATAAGGCCGTGTCCGAGGCGCGCGAGCGGATCCGCGCGGCGCTTCAGGCGCTCGCCATCGCTCTGCCGTCCAAACGCATCACCGTGAACCTCTCGCCTGCCGATCTGCCGAAAGAGGGCTCGCATTTCGATCTGCCCATCGCGCTCGGCCTGCTGGCCGCGCTCGAGGTGATCCCGTCTGATGAACTCGCCACCGCCGTCGCCCTCGGCGAACTCAGCCTTGATGGCGCGCTGGTCGCCGTGCCGGGGGCGCTGCCCGCCGCCCTGACCGCCGCCGCAGAGCAACGCAGCCTGCTCTGCCCGGCAGCCTGCGGCCCCGAGGCCGCGTGGGTCGAGGCCTGCCGCGTGCTCGCCGCCGCCAGCCTCTCGGAAGCGATCCGCCATTTCACCGGCGCCGGGCCGCTGGAGCCCGCACGCCCCGGCGCTGCCGAAACCGCCGCCCCCGGCCCAGACCTGCGGGACGTCAGCGGGCAGGAGCGGGCCAAACGCGGGCTCGAAATCGCGGCCGCCGGGCGTCACCACCTGCTGTTCACCGGCCCGCCCGGTACTGGCAAATCCATGCTGGCGCGGCGCCTGCCCGGCCTGATGCCGCCGCTCAGCGCTGGCGAAGCGCTGGAAACCGCTATGATCCGCTCGCTGGCCGGGGAGCTTTCAGAGGGACGGCTTTCGATGGTGCGCCCATTCCAGCAGCCGCATCACACCGCCTCGATGGCGGCGCTCACCGGCGGCGGACGCGGCGCGCGCCCCGGGCAAATCAGCCTTGCGCACAATGGGGTGCTGTTCATGGACGAACTGCCCGAGTTCCCGCGCAACGTGCTCGACGGGCTGCGCCAGCCGCTCGAGACCGGCGAGATCACCGTCTCGCGCGTCAATGCCCATGTCACCTACCCCTGCCGCTTCCTGCTCGTCGCCGCGGCCAACCCGTGCAAATGTGGCCACGCTGGCGATCCGGCCCGGGCCTGCTCACGCGCGCCGCTGTGCTCGGAGGATTATCTCGGGCGCATCTCCGGCCCGCTGATGGACCGCTTCGATCTGCGCCTCGAGGTGCCGCCGGTGACCATCGAGGAGATGGCCCTGCCGCCCAGCGGCGAGGACAGCGCCACGATCGCCGCGCGTGTCACCGCCGCCCGCGCCCGTCAGACCGCGCGCTATGCCGGACACCCGAGGCTGCGCACCAATGCGGATGTCGACGGACGGTTGCTGGACGAGGTCGCCGCCCCCGACGCCGAGGGGCGCGCGCTGCTGTTGCGGGCCGCAGAGCGTTTCGGCCTGTCGATGCGCGGCTATCACCGGGTGCTGCGGGTGTCCCGCACCCTCGCCGACCTCGAAGGCACAGACGCGATACGCCGCCCGCATGTGGCCGAGGCGCTGAGCTACCGGCTGGTCTCGCGCAGCACGCCCTGAACGAACGCCGCCGCGCGGCGCACCCGGCGATCACGCGACTTGCCGGCCCGCATTCGGAGCCACCTCAGGCCCCGTCTTTGGCCCCGTTTTCGGCTCTTCTCAAACCCGTCTCAGGCGCATCCGGTCAGCCGCATTTGGCCTCTATCGCCTCCCAGACTTTGGCGGCGACATTGATCCCGTCGAAGCGCTCAAGCTCTTGGATGCCGGTGGGCGAGGTCACATTGATCTCGGTCAGCCAGTCCCCGATCACGTCGATCCCGACGAAGACCTGCCCCTTTTCCTTCAACACCGGGCCGATGGTGGCGCAAATCTCGCGGTCGCGCTCGGTCAGTTCGACCTTCTCGGGTCGGCCGCCCACATGCATGTTCGAACGCACCTCGCCCGCCGCCGGAACGCGGTTGATCGCACCCACCGGCTCGCCGTCGACGAGGATGACCCGCTTGTCGCCCTTGCTCACCGCCGGAAGATATTTCTGCACGATGAGCGGCTCGCGCGAGAATCCGGTGAACAGCTCATGCAGCGAGCTGAGGTTGCGGTCGTTCTGATCGAGGCGGAACACCCCCGCGCCGCCGTTGCCGTAGAGCGGCTTGAGGATCACGTCGCCATGCCGCTCTTTGAACGCCTTGATGGTTCCCAGATCGCGCGCGATCGTGGTCGGCGGGGTCAGTTCGGGGAAGTTGAGCACCAGCAGCTTTTCGGGAAAGTTGCGCACCCAGAACGGATCATTGACCACAAGCGTGCCCGGCGCGAGACGGTCGAGCAGATGCGTGGTGGTGATGTAATGCATGTCAAACGGCGGGTCCTGCCGCAGCCAGACCACATCCACATCCGCCAGATCGACAGCCTCTTTCGGGCCCAGCACCGCCGGCTGCTCGGCAACGCGCTGGACCGTCATCCAATGGCCGCGCGCGGTGATCCTGCCTTCTTCGTAAGCAAGGTCATCCGGCCCGTAGTAGAACAGCTCGTGCCCACGCGCCTGCGCCTCTTCGGCAAGGCGGAAGGTGCTGTCGGCATTGATGTTCACGGACCCGATCGGGTCCATCTGAAAGGCAATTTTCATGGCGGTCTCCGCGCGTGACTTTCGCCATACATGGCGCAGCCACGCCCGAGGCGCAATGCCAGCCCGGTCCGGCTTAGCCTCAACGGCCGCCCCATCTCTTGCCCAATGCTCTCAATCTCAGCGACACCTCTGGCATGACAGAGACGCCGCAAGACGCTGCTCACGGGCCGATGGCGTTTTCGATGACCCGCAGCATGCCATGCCGATTGAGCAAAGCCACATCGAAGCGCATATCGCTCAGCGCGCCACGGGGCTGCGTGCCGACAAATTCCTCGGCCGTTTTTTGCAGGCGCCGGATTTGAGGCCAGCGCAGATGCTCGAGCGCCTGATCGAAACTCCAACTGGCCTTCACCTCGACAAAGACGAAACCCTCGCCATCGCCAAAGATCAGATCGATTTCACCGCTCCGGCCGCGCCAGCGCCGACGCAACAGCGGATAGCCCCGGCGCTCGAAGTCGCGCGCCACCTGATCCTCCGCCGCCAGACCCGCATGATAGCTGACCTCGCCGCGGGTGCGGCGCCTGCGCGCTTCTGCAGGCGCAAGGCGGGCACCATCCGGCACAGCGCGCGCCGCGCGGGGCACCACCGGGGCGGCAAAATCAAACTCCATCTGAGACGCATGCAGTGACATTCAGACCCCTATCCGACGACAGTCCCTGACCGACCGTACCCGACCGATTTCGCCCCGGCACAGCCCTGCCAACCCGTCGCTATTCGGCACCCTTCGAAAGCGTCAAAGCAAGCTGGTAGACTGGCCGCCGCGCAATCCCATGTTTCTGGGCCACATGATCCGCCGCATCCCGCACCGACATCTCGCCCAGCACCGCCTTCAGATCCTCTTCTAGAACAGAGTCGCTAATTTTTTCCGAATCCCCCTTGCCGATCAGCACGACGATCTCGCCCTTCGGCGGGGTCTCGGCGTAGACCTCGGCAAGCTCGTCCAGCGTGCCTTCGCGCACCTCTTCGAATTTCTTGGTCAGCTCCCGGCAGACCGCCGCGGGCCGGCTGCCGCCGAGCGCCATCGCCGCATCGGCGAGCATCGCCCCGAGCCGCTTGGGGGATTCGTAAAAGGCCAGCGTCGCCTTCTCCTGCTTTAGCGCCGCCAGCGCATTGCGGCGGGCGCCCTTGGCGTTGGGCAAAAAGCCCGCAAAGAGGAACCGGTCGGTGGGCAGCCCGGCCACGGTCAGCGCGGTGATCACTGCCGCGGCGCCGGGCGCCGCCGTCACCGCGATGCCCTCGGCCCGTGCCGCGCGCGCCAGATCGAAGCCTGGGTCCGAGATCATCGGCGTGCCCGCTTCGGAGGCATAGGCCAGCGACTTGCCCTCGGCCAGCATCGCCAGCAGCCGCGGCCGCATCTTGCCGCCATTGTGGTCGTGGTAGGCGAGGCAGGGGCGCTCGCCCAGCGGAATGCCGTGGATTTCCATCAACCGCTTGAGACTGCGCGTATCTTCCGCCGCGAGCACATCCGCGTCGCGCAGCGTGTCGAGCGCGCGCAGGGTGATGTCGCGGGCGTTTCCGATCGGCGTCGACACGAGGTATAAACCCGGCGCCAAACCGCTTCTTTCGGGATTCATCACTGGACCCGGTCCTTTGCTGCTCTATGATTGCCCTCAAATGCTCATGGTGAATTACGCCATGCGCGTCAACGAGGGAGCCAGCCACCAATGTTCGCCGTTTTCGCCCGCGCCCGCAAGGCGCTGCGCCCGATGACCGTGCTCGCGACTGCCGCGCTGCTCGGCGCCTGCGACGTCTCGACGATGACCGATCTGAGCTCCGCCAGCAGCGGCGGCCCCAGCATCAACCCCGGCGAGACGGTGCGCGTGGCGCTGCTGGTGCCGCAGTCCGATCCCGCCGCCGCCGCCGTGGCGCGCGATCTGGAAAACGCCGCCCGACTGGCCATCGCCGATCTTGGCGGCGCGCAGATCGATCTGGCGGTCTATGACACCGCAGGCCTGCCCGCGCAGGCCGCGTCGCAGGCCCAGCGTGCGGTCGATGAAGGCGCGCGCATCATCCTTGGCCCGCTGCGCGGCGAGACCGCCGTCGAGGCCTCCAAGGTGGTCGCCGACGAGGGCGTCAACGTGCTGTCCTTCTCCAACAACGCCTCCGTCGCGGGTGGCAACCTCTTCATCCTCGGGCCGACCTTCACCAACACCGCCGACCGGCTGATGGGCTACGGCACCCGCCGCGGCATCAATTCGGTCGCCGTGCTCTATTCACAGGACGTGCCGGGCGAGTTTGGCCGCACCGCGATCGGTCAGGCCGCCGCGCGCAATGGCGTCTCGGTGGTGGCAGAGCAGGCCTATCCGCTCAGCGTCGAAGGGGTGACCAACACCGCGCAGCAGATGGGCAACATCATCGGCAGCTCCGGCGCGCAATCGGTGTTCATCACCTCGGATGCGACCAATGCCGCCATGCCGCTGCTGCTGCAGATCATGCCCGAGTCCGGCGTGAACCCGGCCACCACCCAGTACATCGGCCTGACCCGCTGGGATGTGGCGCCGCAGCTCTACAGCTACCCCGGCGCCGAGGGGGCGTGGTTCGCCATGCCCGATCAGAGCATGCAGCGCAATTTCAACGCCCGCTACCGCGCCGCCTATGGCGCCGAGCCGCACCCGCTCGCCGGTCTTGCCTTCGACGGCATCGCCGCAGTGGGCGCACTGGTGGAACAGGGCCGCAGTGACGCCCTCACCGGCCGCGCCCTCACCCAGTCCGCTGGTTTCCAAGGCACGGGCGGTGTATTCAGGCTGAAATCGGACGGCACCAACGAGCGTGGGCTCGCCGTCGCAACCATCCAGAACAGCCAGGTAACGATTCTTGACCCTGCCCCCTCCAGTTTCTCAGGCGCCGGTTTCTGAAACACACGAAGCTCTGACGGGTGATCTGCCAGACGATCTGATCGCCCCGGCCACCGAGATCTTCGACATCGCGGGCCTGCGGGCCCGGGTCTTCGCCGCCCTCCCCGAAGAGGGCGGCGAAGGCGCTGTACGCTCCGCGGTGGTGAAACTCCTCTCCGCCGCCCGCGACGAGAGCCGCGCCACCATCGCCCGGCTGTTCGCCGAGCAGCCGCACAATGCCTTCCCCGTCACTCATGCCTACACATGGGTCACCGATGGCATGGTCCGCATCTGCTTTGACGTCGCCACGCAATATCTGCACCGCAACCCCAACCCCACCAAGGGTGAGCGCCTCTCGGTGCTGGCAGTGGGCGGCTATGGGCGCGGCGAGATGGCGCCCTTCTCGGACGTCGACCTGCTGTTCCTGACCCCGCATAAGATCACCCCCTGGGCCGAGAGTGTCATCGAGTCGATGCTCTATATGCTGTGGGATCTGAAGCTGAAGGTCGGCCATGCCTCGCGCACGGTGAAAGACTGCCTGCGGCTCGGGGGCGAGGATTTCACCATCCGCACCGCCATGCTCGAGCATCGCTATCTGACCGGCGAGAAGACTCTGGCGGACGAGCTGGAACAGCGCCTCTGGGACGATCTGTTCAAGGGCACCGAGCGCGCCTTCGTCGCCGCCAAGCTCGAAGAGCGCGACGCGCGGCACCGCAAGCAGGGTCTGCGCTATGTGGTCGAGCCCAACGTCAAAGAGGGCAAGGGCGGGCTGCGCGACCTGCAGTCGCTCTACTGGATCACCAAATACATCCACCACACCGACGACACCGAGGATCTGGTGCGGCTCGGCGTGTTCAGCCCCGAGGAATACCGCACCTTCTACAAGGCCGAGGAATTCCTCTGGGCCACCCGCTGCCATATGCATCTCGCCTCAAACCGCGCGGTCGAGCAGCTGACCTTCGACATGCAGGTCGAAGTGGCCGAGCGCATGGGCTACACCGACCGTGGCGGCCGCCGCGCGGTGGAGTGGTTCATGCAGGATTACTTCCGCCATGCCACCTCGGTGGGCGACATCACCCGCATCTTCCTCACGTCGCTGGAGGCCGAGCAGCAGAAGGACGCGCCGCTGCTGCTGCGCATGTTCAAGCGCGGCCCCAATGTGAAGGACGGCTATGAGGTGGTGCACAACCGCCTAGCCATCGTCGATCCGGTCGCCTTCCTGTCGGACAAGATCAACATCCTGCGCTTCTTCGAGGAGGGGCTGCGCACCGGCCTCTTGCTGCATCCCGACGCCATGCGTCTGGTGAAGGCCAACCTGCATCTCATCGACGACGAGATGCGCAATGACCGCGAGGCGCAGCGCATCTTCATGGATCTGCTGCTCAAGCACGGCAATCCCGAACGCTCGCTGCGGCGGATGAACGAGCTTGGCGTGCTCGCCGCCTTCATCCCAGAGTTCGAACCGATCGTGGCGATGATGCAGTTCAACATGTACCACAGCTACACGGTGGACGAACACACCATCCAGTGCATCGGCAACCTGTCGCACATCGAGCATGGCGAGATGGTCGAGGATCTGCCCGTTTCGTCCGAGATCCTGCGCGAGGGGCTGAACCGCAAGGTGCTCTACACCGCGCTTCTGCTGCATGACATCGGCAAAGGGCGCGACGAGGATCACGCCGTGCTGGGCGCGCAGATCGCCCGCAAGGTCGCCCCGCGCCTCGGGCTCACCAAGCAGGAAAGCGCGACGGTGGAATGGCTGGTGCGCTATCACCTGCTGATGTCCGACATGGCGCAGAAACGCGACATTGCCGACCCGCGCACCGTGCGCGATTTCGCCAAGGCGGTGCAAACGCGCGAGCGGCTCGACCTGCTGACCGTGCTTACCGTCTGCGATATCCGCGGCGTCGGACCGGATGTGTGGAACAACTGGAAGGCGGCGCTGCTGCGCGCGCTCTACCGGCAGACCCGCCGCGGGCTCGAGGACGGCATGGAGGCGCTCAACCGCGAGAACCGCGGCGCCGAGGCCAAGAAGGCCCTGCGCGAGGCGCTCGCCACGTGGGAAGCCAAGGACCTGCGCACCGAGACCAGCCGCCACTACGAGGCGTACTGGCAGGGGCTGCATGTCACCGCGCATGAGGTCTTTGCCCGCATGCTGCAGGACATTCAGGATGACGAGATCAAGATCGACATCCACCCCGACGAGGACCGCGACGCCACCCGCGCCTGCTTTGCCCTGCAGGATCATCCGGGGATCTTCGCCCGGCTCGCCGGGGCGCTCTCGCTGGTCGGCGCCAACGTCGTGGACGCGCGCACCTTCACCTCCAAGGACGGCTACGCCACCGCCGCCTTCTGGATTCAGGACGCCGACGGCACGCCCTATGACGAGGCCCGCCTGCCCCGCCTGCGCGAGATGATCCGCAAGACGCTGATGGGTGAGGTCAAACCGCGCGAGGCGATCGAATCCCGCGGCCCGCTGAAGAAACGCGAGCAGGCCTTCAAGGTGCCCACCTCGATCAGCTTCGACAACGAGGGCTCGGATATCTACACGATCATCGAGGTCGACACGCGCGACCGTCCGGGGCTGCTCTACGATCTGACGCGCACCCTGTCCGAAAGCCATGTCTACATCGTCTCGGCGGTCATCGCGACCTACGGCGAGCAGGTGGTCGACACCTTCTACGTGAAGGACATGTTCGGGCTGAAGTACTTCACCCCCTCCAAGCAGAAGATGCTCGAACGCAAGCTCCGCGCCGCCATCGCCGCAGGCGCCCAGCGCGCGGGGGTGTGAGCGGGGCGCGCCGGGGGAGCGCCTGCCCGTGGGATGGCGCTGCCAACCTGCGGCATGCGCGCTTTATCTTGGCCATCTCCGCAGGAGGCCCGAACGCTGCATAGCGGTGACAAAGCGCCAGCCCGCCGGGACGGGCAGGCGCTCGCCCGGCGCGCTCCGCGCTTGTTCCGGGCAAACAAGCCACCCCCAAAAGCAAAAGAGCGGACCCGAAGGCCCGCTCTTTCGAAACTCTCGGCAAGGCTAAATCCCTGCCTAAACCGGCTTACACCAGTTCCAGGTTCACCGCCGACTCGCGGCCGTCACGGCCTGCTTCGATGTCGAACGACACTTTCTGGTTGTCGGCCAGGCCGGTGAGGCCCGAACGCTCAACAGCCGAGATGTGCACGAAAACGTCTTTCGAGCCGCCATCAGGTGCGATGAAGCCGAAGCCTTTGGTGGTGTTGAACCACTTGACGGTACCAGTTGCCATGGTTGTATTCCTCTATCTGTGTCGCCCACAAAGCGCAGCGACTTGGCGTCTCAACGTCGAATGCTGAGCCGTGGAGGAATCAGGAAACGAAATTCAGTAGCGCGCTGTAGATGCGCTGTTGCGGCGGAAATTGCAACGGCCAATATCGTGTCATGCATTTCGCGCGCCGTTCGCCGCCCATCTGCCGCGCATGACCCCTCGTCATCGCCAGCATTGACTTTTCCGCCGATTGGCCCCATTTAGCCCCTCGTGATCGCCGGTTCCTTACCGGCCGGGGCCCAAGGCTCCGTGCCTGCGATGCCAGTTTTCCCGCGTTGGGTGTCCTGACCTTCAGGGCCTGATGTCGCGAAGGGGCTCTCGCGATCGCCGCAGCGGGGCAATCCGGCCCCCGGTCCGATCGCAACCCCTCCCGTCGCAGCCCGACACGTTCTTTGCGCCTCTCGCCGCCTCCCTTTGTGCCAGAGACGCCTCCTCCTCTCATACCTCCATGGGACAGCGGCCCTCAGACGGCCCTCCCGAAAGGACATTCATGACATTCGACACGCTGGGGCTCCGCCCCGCCCTCCTCGCGCGCCTTGCCGATCAGAACCTGACGGACCCCACCCCGATCCAGCAGCGCGCCATCCCCGAGGCGATGGCTGGCCGCGACGTGATGGGCCTCGCCCAGACCGGCACCGGCAAGACCTTTGCCTTCGGCCTGCCCATCGCCGACGCGCTGCTTGGCACCAACAAGCGCTGCGCCGCGAAATCGGCGCAGGCGCTGATCCTTGCCCCGACCCGCGAGTTGGCCGCGCAGATCCACGACACGCTGTCGTCGGTGCTGAAAGACGCGCACCTGCGCCTGACGCTGGTCGTCGGCGGCAACTCGATCAACGTACAGTCGCGCAAGCTGGAAAAGGGCACGCATCTGCTCATCGCCACCCCGGGCCGTCTCATCGACCTGATGGACCGCGGCGCGCTGAAGCTCGACCAAGTCAGCCATTTCGTGCTCGACGAGGCCGACCAAATGCTCGACCTCGGCTTCATCCACGCGCTGCGCCGCATCGCCCGCGATCTGCCCAGCCAGCGCCAGACGCTGCTGTTCTCGGCCACCATGCCCAAGCAGATGAACGAGATCGCCAGCGCCTATCTCAACGATCCGGTGCGCATCGAGGTCGCCCCTCCGGGCAAGACCGCCGACAAGATCGAGCAATCGGTGATCTTCGTCGAAACCCCCAAGCGGATCGAGACCCTCACCGGGCTGCTCGACGATCACCGCGACGAGCTGGCGCTGGTCTTCTGCCGCACCAAGCACGGTGCCGAGAAACTCTCGCGCAAGCTCGACCAGGCCGGTTTCGCCGTCGGCGCGATCCACGGCAACAAGAGCCAAGGCCAGCGCAACCGCGCGCTCGACGCCTTCCGCAAGGGCGAGATGCGCGTGCTGGTGGCCACCGATGTGGCGGCCCGCGGCATCGACATCCCCGACGTGCGCCACGTCTACAACTTCGACCTGCCCAACGTGGCCGACAACTACGTGCACCGCATCGGCCGCACCGCGCGCGCCGGTCGTGATGGCCGCGCTGTCAGCTTCTGCGGCGTCGAAGAGATGGGCGATCTGCGCGGCATCGAAAAGCTGATCGGCCAGCAGATCACCACGCTCGGCGGCGAGCGCCCGGCAGAGCCCGCAGGCGGCCAGCGCCGTGCGCGCGGCGGCAATGGTGGCGGTCAGGGCCGTCCCGGTGGCGGCAAACCGGCGGGCAAGCCCGGCGGC